>DASWFT010000030.1:0-14112 GCA_036394075.1 Streptosporangiaceae bacterium | reverse complement strand
CGCGACCGCCCCGGTGTGCACGGCCGGCGCCTGCAGCCCGAGCCACCGCCCGGCCCGGCTCGCCAGCTCCCGCAGCTTCGTCATCGTCTTCGGCTTCGCCATGACCGCCGTCCTCACAGGCTCGCGGTGACCATGGACGCGTCGATGCCGAGCGCTTCGACCATCACCCGCCCGTGCACGGCCCGGCACTTGACGATCACCTGGTCGAGGGTCGCCACCGAGCGCCCGGCGGCCGCCGACTCAGCGTGCATCTCCTGCAACCGCCTGGCCGCCTTGGCGAGCTTGCTGTTGGCCTCCTTGATCGCCCACTCCGACAGCGCCTCGCGGGACTGCCCGGCCTTGGCGTCAAGCTGGGCCTCCAGTTCCTCGACCGCATCCAGCAGGTCCAGGGCCTCCTTGGCGCCGGGGTTGACCAGCTGCAGGACCTCGCGCTCGACGGCAGGGCGCTGCGCGGTGGAGTCCCACAGCACGGCGGTCAGCACCGCCAGGTCCGTGTCGGCCACCTCGGGACGGCCGTCCAGCCAGGCGCTGGCCTGCAGCAGCCGCACGGCCTGCTTCCACCGCCGGTCGGAGCACACCAGCTCCTGCCGCCGCAGCGCAGCCCGCAGCGAGCACACCGCGTCGATGATCCCGTCGGGCACGCCGATCCCGGGCACGCACGCCGTCACGGCCTGGCGCAGCTCCGCCAGGCCGACGGTGGTCCGGGAGGATGCCGCGGGCGGGGTGACCGCCGACCGCACGAGCGCGGCGAAGCTGGACGGGTCCTGCAGGTAGCCGACCTCCAGGCGGACCAGCAGCCGGTCATAGACAGCCGACAGATCCTCGCCCGAGGGCAGCTCGTTGGACGCGGTGATCGCGGAGATCAGCGGGCACGAGATCGGCGCGCCGCCGTTCTCGGGGTGGTACAAACGCTCGTTCAGGAACGCCAGGGTCTCGTTCAGCGCCCCGGCGGAGCACTTGAAGATCTCGTCGACGAAAGCGATCTCGCATTCGGTGGCCCGCCCGGCGAACACCTGGGTGTACTGGCCCTGGGTCAGCGCCGCGACGTCGACCGGCCCGAACATCCGTTTCGGGTCAGTGAACTTGCTCAGCAGGATCTCCCAGTAGCGGGCCCCGTCGATCCGGCCGGTCAGATCCCGCGCCAGCTCGCTTTTGGCGGTGCCGGGCGGCCCGAGCAGCAGCGAGTGCTGGCCCGCCAGCATCGCCGCGACCAGGGCCCGGACCACGCTGGAGCGCTCCAGGAACCGGTCGGCCAGCTCGGCGGTGATCGCGGCCAGGAGCTGGGCGGTGCTGCCGCCGCCCGCAGTGTCTTGCCGCGTTGTCGTGGTCGTCATCTGATCTCCCTCCGGCACCTAAGTGGCTTGCCACTTAAAGATGCTAACTTCACGGTGGACAAGTGGCAAGCCATTATGGGACGATCTTGATCATGTCCAGCCAGCACAGGTTCCCGGCCCGGACCTTCCGGCCCGAGCCCGGCGAGTACGCCGGCGCCCAGGCCGACCTCGCGGCCCACGGCAAAGAGATGGACGCCTTCCTGCGCGCCTGCCTGCGCTGGCTGCACCGCGACCCGGACCGGTTCCTGGCCACGCTCACCCCGGCCTGGCCCGGCCCCCGCCCGCGTGGGCGGCCGCCCCGCCCGCAGCGCCCGCCGCAGGCACTCCCGGCCGCGCATAAGCACGACCCAGCAGGCGGCAAGGACGCCACGTCCCGCGGCGGCGGCAGCTGAGCGCTCGGCGCCCGGCTTCCCCGCGCAACGCGCATTGACGGCGCAACGCGCATTGACGCCAGCGTTCCCAAAACGGCCGTTTGCGGGCTGCAAGCCTCCGGAGTCTGGCCTGTCTTCCCGGTGCCGCCAGCCGCGAGCGGGTGACAACGCGGGCAGCGGCCCGTGTCAGCGCCATCGGCGGCGCGCTGCAGGCGACGGGTGCGTTCGTCACATTCGCCACACCACGGTGCCCGGGCCCGGACCCGGTTAGACGGCGCGGGCAGCTCCGCCGGCGACAGCCGGGCGGCCAGCACCGCGGCCGGGCTGCGGATCCCGGCGGTGTTCGCGCCCACGAACGCGGCCAGCGCGGCCGGGGCCCACCCGGCCGCGAGCGCCGCAGCCGCCATGGGCTCAAGCCGGCGACGCTGAAGGTCCGTCAGTGGCCAGTCCGGCCCGAGTTGTGCGAAGAACTCACCAGCGCCGCCCGTCCCCGGCCGGTCATCCACAGCGACGGGTGCGGGGTCGCGCGCGCGGGCGGCGGACGGTTCCCTGGATGGTTCAAAGGACGGTTCGGGTGCAACCACCGCACCCCGTTCCCGCGGTGGTTGCACCCCGTTCCAGCGGTGGTTGCACCCCGTCGCCAGTGCGGGGTGCAATGGCTGCACCCCGTCTGCCACGTTATCCACAGGCGTCCCGGCGGCGGGGTGCAACCGCTGCACCCCGCCGCCGGGGTCGTCCCGTCGCAGGCTGCCCGCCGCCGCCCGCATAGCCGCGACCCGGGCGGTCAGGCCCGGGAACTGGCGTTCCAGCGCCGCCAGGTCCTCGTCGTCCAGGTCGTCGCGGACGAGGTGCATGGCGAGATCCCAGCCCTGCGGACGCTGGTCAGCCCGCTTGATCTTCGCTGCGACGACCGCCGGGTCACAGGGCTGGATGATGCTGTCCGCCTCCAGCCGGTCCAGGGCGGTCCGCACGGTCCGCTCGGACAGGTCGGTGTAGCGGACCAGCGTCCGGACGCTGGGGAACGCCTCCCTGCCGTCCGGGGCCGCGTGGTTGGCAAGCCCGACCAGAACCGCCTTGCAGGCGGGATTCCGCTTCCCGCTGCGATCACGCGGCACGGGCGCGAGATTAAGAGCCCACGAAATCGCCTCAACGCTCACCGGGAATTCCTTCCGGGACTTGCCAATGGGCGGCGATTCCCGGCGTAATCACGCGTCGGCTCAGCCCGCCTGCCCACCCCGTGCAGGCGCCGGCGTTCAGGCTTATATCCAGGCTTAGATTGCGCCGCCTTTTCCGGGACCGTGGCCCGTGCCTGGCCGGCCGCGGCGCCACGGCAGCCCCGGGGACACGGTCCGCCCGGGGGCCATACGGGGGCGGAATCCGGCGGACGGCGGCTCGCCATGGCGGGCAGTGGCGGAGCCAAGCCGACAGCCTGGAACCTGTCGTGCCTGGTAGATGCAGCTTTTCGCTGCTGAAAGCTGGGCGCCCCCGACACGATTCGAACGTGCGCACACGGCTCCGGAGGCCGTTGCTCTATCCCCTGAGCTACGGGGGCTTCAGGACGCAGCAAGGTTATCAGCCACGGGGAGCGCGCAGGCCGACTGCTGTGCGGCGGCTGAGAGCTAGCTCAATGTTGGCGCGCGAAGTCGCCCGGACACGCTACTCTCGCGCCCGTGGCCCAGGCTCTCGGACGTGTGCTCGTGGTGGACGACGATGAGGTGATCAGACAGCTTATCGCCGTCAACCTGACGTTGGAAGGGTTCGACGTGGCAACGGCCGTGGACGGGCAGGATTGCCTGGACAAGGTCACCGCGATCGACCCTGACGTCATCACCCTGGACGTGATGATGCCGCGGCTGGATGGCTGGGTGACCGCTGGCCAACTGCGGCGCAACCCGGAGACCAGCAATATCAAGGTGGTGCTGATCACTGCGCGAGCACAGGAAGACGACAAGGCCCGGGGCCGCGAGATCGGGGTGGACGCCTACCTCACGAAGCCCTTCGACCCGGCGGAGATGATCCGCGTCGTCCGCGAACTGGCCGGACGGCGGGCAGAAGGCCAGCTCGGGGGAGCGCCCGCCCCAGGCCTGGGTCCCGCCTGAGTCAGCCCGGGACTGGGCTCCGGCCCGCGGCAGGACCCGGGATCGATCCGCGGCCTCTCTGCCCGGGTCCGGGATAGCCTGCACGGCGTGATAACCGGGGACCTGGACATGGCGCTCGCGGACGCCATCAGGGCCGCCCGCACCACCGGCTACCTGCCCGCAGCTCCCGCGCCGAGCCCCCGCGACGGCACCTCCTGCACAGGCACGCCCACCACAGGCACGCCCACCACAGGCATCCCCAGCACGGCGGGTACCTGGCGTCCCGCGCCGGCCGGGGCCGGTGGCGGCCCGGGCACCTACTCCACCACGATCGCGTTCCTGCTAGCCCAGCGCGGGCGGGTGTGGCCGGCTCAGCGCGTAAAAGCGCCGAAGGCGCAGCGCAGAGCCGCCCGCACCCGTTCGCGCGACCTGCCACGCCACCCGGCAGGACCCGCGAATGTGCCCCCGCATGCCACGACCCCCCAGGACGTAGCCAGCACGCTGGCGGCCAGCCTCCGCGCACGGCCCGAGATCAGCGATGTGACAGTCACCGGCGGCGGCTACCTCACGATAACCGTCACCCCCGACACTCTGGCCGCGCTCGCCGTCCGCATCACCGAGGCCGGCTCCGGCTGCGCCCGCAGCGACGCACTCCGCGGCCTCACACTCACCGCGCCTCGCCACATCGACCTGACGACCGCCCGTACCTGGGACGAGGCGTATCAATTGCTGGTCAGTGAAGTGGGAGGCCGCCTCGCGGCGGCGGCCGGGGCCCAAGTGCTCTGGGAAAAGAAAGATCCAGCCGAACGTTTGAACCCCTCGGACTCACCACCCAGAACCAGCGGCCTGGTCGCGGACTCGATCAGCTTCGCGGGCGCCGATGCCATCAGGTACGCGCTGTGCCGGCTCCACCCCCTGGACCCGGGCCACCCCCTGGACCCGGGCCGGATGCCGGGCCCGGCCGCGGTGGACGCGCGCGCCGTGGCCACGCAGCATCTGGGCAATCCCGCCTATGCTGTTCGGTACGCGCACGCTCATGCCGCTTCCGCTCTGCGTCAGGCCGCGGACCTCGGCCTGGACAAGGGGGACGCGGCACACGCCCAGTTGCGCCTGCTCGCGCACCCTCGGGAGCGGGCGCTGCTCGACGCGATGTCCTGGCTGCCTGAACGGGTGGGCGGGGCGGCGCGCCGCGGGCGGCCGGATGTGCTTGCCGCCTACCTCGAAGACCTGGCGGCAGCATATTTCGACTGCCAGGAAGGCTGCCCGGCGGTGCCGCCGGGGCTGCCGGACGAGCCACCGGGCCGCCCCGTTACCAGGGCCCGGCTGTGGCTGGCGGCCGCGGCGCGGACGGCGCTGGGCGCAGGCCTGGGGCTGCTCGGCGTGGCGGCGCCCGACCGGCTCTGACGAGCACCGCACCGACCGCGAGGACCACGGACCGACCTGACCAGCACCGGACCGACCTAACGAGCACCGCACCGACTGACTAGGACGGCACTGAAATAAGGACTTCAGCAGCGTCCTAGCACCGATCAGCAGGGAATTTTCATGAGCCGTGTCGCTCACCCGGCAGGACCGCGTCACGCTGACGTGCTGCCGCCCGAGCACCCGCCGATACCTCCAGTGGACCTGAACGCGCTGCACTCGCAGATCTGGCCGTACACCGCGCGCCGCGTCGATGGTGTGCTCACCATCGGCGGCATGGACGTGCGCGATCTCGCGGGCGAGTTCGGCACTCCGCTGTTCGCCTGCGACGAGGAGGATTTCCGGCGGCGCTGCCGCGAGTTCCGGGAGGCGTTCGGCGACGGCGCGGCGGTGTTCTATGCCGCGAAGGCGTTCTGCTGCCGCGGGGTGCTGCGCTGGGCCAGCGAGGAAGGCCTCGGCGTGGACGTGTGCACCGGCGGCGAACTGGAAGTCGCGCTCCAGGCCGGGGTGGACCCCGCGATGATCGCCCTGCACGGCAGCAACAAGCTCCCCGGCGAGTTGGCCCGCGCCTTGGAAACAGGCGTCGGGCACATCGTGGTGGACTCGTTCGAGGAGATCGCGCGCCTCGCCTACCTCACCGAGCCAGCGGTTGGCCCGCCAGGAGCGACGGGCGCGGCAGGAGCGACGGGCGCGACGGGCGCGGCAGCAGCGACGGGCGCGACACCCGCCTCACGCCGCCAGCGAGTGCTGGTCCGGGTGACCACGGGCGTGGAGGCGCACACACACGAGTTCGTGGCGACCGCTCATGACGACCAGAAATTCGGCTTCTCACTCTCCTCAGGCGCGGCTGACGAGGCGGTGCGCCGGATCCTCGCCTGCCCCACGCTCGAACTGGCGGGCCTGCACTCCCACATCGGGTCGCAGATCTTCGACACGGCCGGATTCGAGGTGGCCGCCCACCGCGTGCTGGACCTGGCCGTGCGGATCCGCGACGAGCATGGCATCGAGATCGCCGAACTCGACCTCGGCGGCGGGTGGGGCATCGCGTACACGACCGACGACGACCCCGCCGACGTCAAACTCATCGCCCAGAACCTGAACGAGATCGTCCGCAGCCAAACCGCGGCCGCAGGCCTGGCCGTCCCGCGGCTGACTGTGGAACCGGGCCGGTCGATCGCCGGGCCGGGCACCGTTACGCTGTATGAAGTCGGGACGATCAAGGACGTGGACGGGCTGCGCAGCTACGTCAGCGTGGACGGCGGGATGAGCGACAACATCCGCACCGCGCTGTATGACGCCGAGTACACCTGCGTGCTGGCCTCGCGCGAGTCCGCCGCGCCGCCCATGCTGTCGCGAATTGTCGGCAGGCACTGCGAGAGTGGGGACATCGTGGTCCGCGACACCTACCTGCCTTCGGACCTGGCCCCCGGAGACCTGATCGCGGTGGCGGCCACCGGCGCCTATTGCCGGTCGATGGCGAGCAACTACAACCACGTGCCGCGGCCGCCCGTGGTCGCGGTCCGCGATGGTGCGGCCCGGGTCCTCCTCCGCCGGGAGACCGCCGAGGACCTGCTCCGGCTGGATGCCGGGTGACACAGGGCCGGGTGACACCGGACCCGGTGGCGCAGGGCCGGGTGACCGAGGGCCCGGTGACACAGAGGGGAGCTTCTGGCGTGCGGACGTTGCGTGTGGCACTGCTGGGTTGTGGCGGAGTGGGCTCGGAAGTGTTCCGGCTGCTCGAGCGGCAGGCAGATGACCTCGAGGCACGCATTGGGGCGCCGCTCGAGGTGATCGGGGTAGCGGTGCGCCGGCCCGGCCGGGCCCGCGGCGTGGCAGTCCCGCCCGAGTTGCTCACCACCGACGCCATGGACCTGGTGACCCGCCCGGACACCGACATCGTGGTCGAGGTGATCGGCGGCATCGAGCCGGTGCGCTCGCTGCTGCTGGCCGCGATGAAGAACGGCAAATCGGTGGTCTCCGCCAACAAGGCGCTACTGGCCGAGGACGGCGCGACGCTGCACCAGGCCGCCCGCGAAAACGGCGCCGACCTGTACTACGAGGCGGCCGTGGCCGGCGCCATCCCGCTGCTGCGGCCGCTGCGCGAATCGCTGGCCGGCGACGCCGTGCGCCGGGTGCTCGGCATCGTCAACGGCACCACCAACTACATCCTCGACCGGATGGACACCTCCGGGGCCGGGTTCTCCGACGCACTGGAGGAGGCGCAGGCGCTCGGCTACGCCGAACCGGACCCGACCGCGGACATCGAGGGCTTCGACGCCGCCGCCAAGGCGGCGATCTTGGCCGGGCTGGCCTTCCACACCGGGGTGACCGCCGCTGACGTGCACCGTGAGGGCATCACCGCCGTGACATCCGCGGACATCGCCAGCGCGCGCGCCCTCGGCCATGTGGTCAAGCTGCTCGCCATCTGCGAGCGCCGGGACGGCGGCGTCTCCGTCCGCGTCCACCCGGCGATGATCCCGCGCGAGCACCCCCTGGCGGGGGTGCGCGAGGCCTATAACGCGGTCTTCGTAGAGGCGGAGTCGGCGGGCAGGCTGATGTTCTACGGCGCGGGCGCCGGGGGCGTGCCCACGGCCAGCGCGGTGCTCGGCGACATCGTGGCCGTGGCCCGCAACCGGCTGGCCGGTACCCGTGGCCCGGACGCGTCCACCTACGCCGAGCTCCCTGTGCTGCCCATGGGCGACGCGCTGACCCGCTACCACGTCGCGCTCGATGTCGCGGATCGTCCGGGGGTGCTCGCCCGGGTCGCCGAGACCTTCGCCCGGCACGACGTGTCGATCAGGGCGGCCCGCCAGGAGGCCAGGGGCGATGACGCCCAGCTGGTGATCGTCACGCACGCCGCGCGGGACGCGGCGCTGGCGAGCTGTGTGGAGGACCTCGGAGCGCTGAGCGTGGTGCGCGCGGTCGCGAGCGTGATGCGCGTCGAGGGGGAGAGGGACGAGTGAATGCCAGGGTGAAGCCCGCAGCGGACGCCGCCGCCTCGTTCGTGCCGTGGCCGGGCGTGATTGCCCAGTACCGCCACCGGCTCCCGGTGCCCGACGGAGCGCCCGTGATCACGCTGGCCGAGGGAGCGACCCCGCTGCTGCCCGCGCCGGTGCTGTCCGCGCGCACCGGCTGTGAGGTGTACCTGAAGGTCGAGGGGGCGAACCCGACCGGGTCGTTCAAGGACCGTGGCATGACGGTCGCGGTGAGCATGGCCGCCAGCCGCGGCGCCACCGCGGTGATCTGCGCGTCCACCGGCAACACCAGCGCGAGCGCCGCCGCCTACGCGGCCCGGGCGGGCATGACCTGCGCGGTGCTCGTGCCGCGCGGCAAGATCGCGCTCGGCAAGCTGGCCCAGGCACTGGTGCACGGCGCACGGCTGATCCAGGTGAACGGCAACTTCGACGACTGCCTGGAAGTCGCCCGCAAGCTGGCCAACGACTACCCGGTCGCCCTGGTCAACTCCGTGAACCCGGACCGGCTGGAAGGCCAGAAGACCGCTGCCTTCGAGATCGTGGAGGCGCTCGGTGACGCGCCCGACGTGCATTGCCTGCCGGTCGGCAACGCCGGCAATATCGCCGCGTACTGGATGGGATACACCGAGTACGCGAACGCCGGCCTGGCGACCCGCACGCCCCGGATGCTCGGCTTCCAGGCGAGCGGGGCGGCGCCCATCGTCCGCGGCGAACCGGTGCTGGCCCCGCAGACCATCGCGACCGCGATCCGGATCGGCAATCCGGCCTCCTGGCACCTCGCCGAGCAGGCGCGGGACGAGTCCGGCGGCCTGATCGACTCGGTTACCGACCGGCAGATCCTGGCCGCCTACCGGCTGCTGGCCCAGCAGGAAGCGGTTTTCGGCGAGCTCGCCTCCGCGGCCGGCGTGGCCGGGCTGTTGCAGGCGTGCCAGAACGGGCAGGTCGCCGCGGGCTCCCGGGTCGTCTGCACGATCACCGGCAACGGGCTCAAGGACCCGGACTGGGCGGTGTCGGGCGCGCCCGCGCCGGTGACGATCGCCGCGGACCCGGCCGCCGCCGCGGCGGCGCTAGGACTCGGGTGAGCGCAGCGAGCAGCGAGCCGGAGGGCCTTAAAGCGCCCCGCAGGCGAGCGGGGAGCGCAGCGTGAGCACGGTACCGCGCTGGGTCGACCGGCTCGTCGTGGTGCGCGCCCCGGCCACCAGCGCTAACCTCGGCCCGGGCTTCGACGCCCTC
Source organism: Streptosporangiaceae bacterium (assembly GCA_036394075.1). Lineage (GTDB taxonomy): Bacteria > Actinomycetota > Actinomycetes > Streptosporangiales > Streptosporangiaceae > JAWWPY01. Next base: position 4,699 of record DASWFT010000030.1, on the reverse strand, counting down.
GGCTTGGCGCTGGCGTTGTACGACGAGGTGGAGGCGCGGGTCACCGGCGGCGGGCTGGCCATAGAGGTGTTGGGCGAGGGCGCGGAAACCGCTGGGGCGGGGGAGGGCCATCTCGTCGTCCGCGCCATGCGCGCCGTGTTCGGCGTGCTCGGCGGTCAGCCGCCGGGGATCGGGCTGCGCTGCATCAACGCGATCCCGCACGGCCGGGGCCTCGGCTCGTCGGCCGCGGCGATCGTCACCGGCGTGCTGGCCGCCCGCGGCCTGGTCAGCGAGGGTGCCACCCGGCTTTCGGACGAGGCCGTGTTCCGGCTCGCGGTGGACCTGGAGGGCCATCCTGACAACGTGGCGGCGTGCCTGGCGGGCGGGCTCACGATCGCGTGGACTGACCAGCGGGGGCCGGGGTCACCGGCCGTTCCCAAGCTGGCCAAGCTCGCCGTGCTGGACGGGATTAGCCCGGTGATTTGCGTTCCGCAGGATGTTCTTTCCACCGAGACGGCCCGGCGCGTGCTGCCGGAGACGGTCCCGCACGCCGACGCCGCGGCCAACGCGGGCCGCAGCGCCCTGCTGATCGCCGGGCTCACCGGCGCGCCGGAGGTGCTCTTCGATGCCACCGAGGATTTCCTGCATCAGCGATACCGGGCCACCGTCATGCCGGCGACCGCTGACTTGCTGCACCGGCTGCGGGCGGCCGGCCTGGCCGCCGTGGTTTCCGGAGCCGGGCCGGCCCTCCTCGTGCTGGCCGGCCCGGGCCCGAATTCCGCACCTGACCTGGTGGATTCAATCGCGCAGGAAACGGGTATCGCATGGCGTATAAGCCCCTTGGACGTCGACAGGCAAGGTGCTACCCTCCAGACCGCCGTGCCAGGCGTACGTCCGTGAGTTCAACGCGCGGTAAATCGTCCCCCGGAAAGAAGCACAGCAGCCGCGCGTGGTCCCGCGGGCCGGTCCCCGCAGGACCGGACAGCATCTTCCGTGACACACGGGCAACTCTGAGGGAATGTCGTGAGCTCTCTTAGTGTTAAGGTGGGTGCTGCACCAGATACCCCATCATGGGGCCAGGTGCTCGCCCGTCATTTGCCGCGAGGTCGGCCTCACCGCCGGGCATGGCCAATGACGCTCAGCCAAATCTCAGATCACTGCCTCCCCCGCGCACATATGACGCGGGGAGGGCTAAGTGAGCCGGGAGATGGCCGGGGACCAGGGCGGGCCTCCCCAGCCGTCTGGTCTCGTTCCGGCACTTACCCGTTCGCCCGGTCCGCCTTGAACCTGCGGTGGCGAGCCGCGGACCAAGCCTCGGGACGGGGGATGCGCACGGGCGCGTGTCATGGCGGTGGGGAGATAGCAGGACACGCAGTACCTGGCCCGGCCGATTCGCCGGGTCGTGACACCGGGTCGACCGGCCGCCACAGCGGCCGCCGCCCGCTCCCTGGGAAGGACCCCTCGTGAGCGATACCACCGAACTCTTCACCGGCTCCTCGGGCGTTCCTGAGGCATCCCCCGGCCAGTCCGGCGCGGCTGAGCTGCGCCCCACTGCGGACGCGGCCGGCGTGGCCGCGGCCCCGGCTGGCGGGGCGCCTCCGACACGAGGCGCTTCCGCCGGTGAGACGGTGACCAGCCAGGCTGCCCGACGCGGCGGCCCGGGACTCTCTGGACTGCTGCTGCCCGAGTTGCAGCGGCTCGCACAGTCGATGGGCATCACCGGCTCCGGCCGGATGCGCAAAGGTCAGCTGATCGCGGTGATCCAGGAGAGGCAGGGCGGCGGGAGCGGCGGTGCGCCCGCCGGCGAGGGGGGCTCGGCATTCGGTAAGTCAGTCCAGCGGGGCACGTCCGCGGGAGCAGGCGCGCTCCGCCACCGTGAGCAGGACGCCATGGAATCAGACACATCACCACAGCCCGGCCTGGGCGGCGGACACGCGGCCGACACCCAGGAAGCACAGCGGGGCGAGCCTCGCGTCGCAGCGCAGACAGGTGAGTCCGGCCAGGGTGCCGGCAGTGGCCAGGGGGGCCAGCTCAGTTTTGACCGGCCGGCGGTCGGCACGGAGATCGGGTCGAACGGGGCCTCGGCGGGCGAGAGCGCCGGCGGCGCGAACGCGCCCGGTGGCGAGGGCCAGCAGGGTGGCGAGGGCCAGCGCCGCGAGCAGCGAAGCCGCAATGGCAGGCGGGACAACCAGCCCCGTGGGGGCGATGCTGGCGAGCAGCGCCACGACCAGCGTGACGGCGGGCAGCGCGACGGCGGGCAGCGCGACGGCGGGCGCGATGGTGGCGGGCAGCGTGATTCGGCCGGCCAGCGTGATCGCGGCCAGCGCGACGGCGGCGGGCAGGGACCCGACCGCGGCGGCGATGACGACGACTCTGGGCGCCGCAGGAACCGCGACAGGTTCCGCAACCGCAACCGGGGACGCCGCGAGCGGGGCACGGCAGGGGAGCCCGAGCCCGTGATCGCCGAGGATGACGTGCTCATCCCGATCGCCGGCATCCTGGATGTCCTGGACAACTACGGGTTCATCCGCACCACCGGGTACCTGCCCGGATCCAACGACGTGTACGTGTCGCTCTCCCAGGTCCGCAGGTACGGCCTGCGCAAGGGGGACGTGATCGAGGGCGCAGTGCGCCAGCCACGGGACGGCGAGCGCCGGGAGAAGTTCAACGCGCTGGTCCGCCTCGACAAGATCAACGGCCTGGACCCCGAGCAGTCCCGTGGGCGGCCCGACTTCTCCAAGCTGGTGCCGCTCTACCCGCAGGACCGGCTCCGCCTGGAGACCGATGCCGCGGTGATGACCACCCGGATCATGGACCTGGTGAGCCCGATCGGCAAGGGCCAGCGCGGTCTCATCGTGTCGCCGCCGAAGGCGGGCAAGACGATGATCCTGCAGGCCATCGCGAACGCCATCACCAAGAACAACCCGGAGTGCCACCTCATGGTCGTCCTCGTGGACGAGCGGCCTGAGGAGGTCACCGACATGCAGCGTTCGGTCAAGGGCGAGGTCATCCACTCCACCTTCGACCGGCCCGCCGAGGACCACACCACGGTCGCGGAACTGGCCATCGAGCGGGCGAAGCGCCTGGTGGAGATGGGCCACGACGTGGTCGTGCTGCTCGACTCGATCACCCGCCTGGGGCGCGCGTACAACCTGGCCGCGCCGGCCAGCGGCCGGATCATGTCCGGCGGCGTGGACTCCACCGCCCTGTACCCGCCGAAGCGGTTCTTCGGCGCGGCCCGCAACATCGAGCACGGTGGCTCGCTGACCATCCTGGCGACGGCCCTCATCGAGACCGGATCGCGGGCGGACGAGGTCATCTTCGAGGAGTTCAAGGGCACTGGCAACATGGAACTGCGGCTCCGCCGCGAACTCGCGGACAAGCGGATCTTCCCGGCCATCGACGTGGATGCCTCCGGTACCCGCAAGGAGGAGATCCTGATGACCCCGGAGGAGCTGAAGATCGTCTGGCAGCTCCGCCGCGTGCTGCATGCCCTGGAGCCGCAGCAGGCCCTCGAAGTCCTCATGGAGCGGATGCAGAAGACCAAGAGCAACGCCGAGTTCCTGCTCCAGGTCCAGAAGACCACGGTCAGCTCGTAGCCGGTCAGCGTCCCAACGACAGCTGAAGCGTTTTGCTGTCGTTGGAACAACGGTAAAACGCATCACACATCGTTATCCCGCTGGGGTGGCTGTGGGATGCGGGGGAATCTCCAGGCCCTGGAGTACGTTTCAGGGTCTGGCACACTGGTAAGCCGAAACAGCGCGGTACCGGTTCACGCCCGGGCGGCATTTGCCCGCCCGCGGCGACCCGGCGACCGCCAGAGGCAGGAGTATTCACGTGAAGCCTGGAATTCACCCGGACTACGTGGTGACCACGGTGACCTGCACGTGCGGGAACACCTTCACCACACGCAGTACGGCGAAAAGCGGCGTCATCCACGCCGATATCTGCTCGGACTGCCACCCGTTCTACACGGGCAAGCAGAAGATCCTCGACACGGGCGGCCGCGTCGCCAGGTTCGAGCGCCGGTTCGGCAAGAAGGCGGTCGGCACCAATGAGAAGGCAGCCGGCGCCACCGAGAAGGCGGCGGGCACCAAGTAGTTTCTCAAGATCACCGTGTCAGGGTGGCGTGGCTCACACGCGGCCACGGACACGGTGATCTTGACGTCGACGGCCAAAGTAGCAAGGGAGGGTAACGGTGTTCGACCGGCTCGGTGAGCTGGCGCAGGAACACGCCGAACTGGAGCGTGTCCTCGCCGATGCCGCCGTGCACTCCGACCCGGACCGCGCCCGGGCGCTGTCCCGGCGCTACGGCGAGCTGAGCCATGCCGTGGATGCCTATCACCAGTGGCAGCAGACGGTCGCCGACGAGGAGACCGCCCGCGAGCTGGCCATGGAGGACGCGTCGTTCACCACGGAGGCCGAGCAGCTTGGCCGCCACCGGACGGAACTGGAGAACCAGCTTCACGCGCTGCTGGTACCGCGGGACCGCAGCGACGGCAAGGACGTCATCCTCCAGGTCAAGGCCGGGGAGGGTGGCGAGGAGTCCGCGCTGTTCGCCGGTGACCTGCTGCGCATGTACCTGCGGTACGCGGAGCGCCAGGGCTGGAAGACCGAAATCATCGACTCGACCATGACCGGCCTCGGCGGCTACAAAGATGTGACGGTCGCGGTCAAGTCCGCTGGGCGGGCCGCGCCGACCGACGGCGTCTGGTCGCGG
>DASWFT010000029.1:0-6077 GCA_036394075.1 Streptosporangiaceae bacterium | reverse complement strand
GTGGTGGAGCTGCCTGCCGCGATCGCGCCGTTGTAGCTCTCGTTCGTGATCGTGACGTTCTCCCCGGTCTGGCTCTCCGCGCCGTTCCAGGCGTTGGTGATCTTCTGGTCACCGGGGAAGGTGAAGGCCAGCTTCCAGCCGCTGATCGGCGAGGTCCCGGTGTTGCCGACAGTCAGGCTGGCCACGAAGCCGCCGGCCCACTCGCTCGACTTGGTGTAGCTGACGTGACAGGCGCTGCCCGGGGCCGGGCTGGTCGGCGGCGGCGTCGCGGGCGGCGTGGTCGGTGGAGTGGTGCTGTCCAGGCCGAAGAAGTGGATGGCGTAGGCGGCCATGCCGCTCTGCGGCAGGACGTGCCCGGCGCCCGCGATGCTGTACGCCTCGACCTGCACGGTCCCGGCACTGCCGGCATAGCGGGTCCGGGTCCAGCCCGAGGCCGGCGTATCGGTCGCCGTGGGGGTCTGGCTCACGCTGAGGACGTTCGTCCACTGTTTGATCTCTTCGCCGAAATTCACGTAGCTGAGCGTGGTGTCGGCGGTTCCGTGCCATAGCTGCACCCGGGGCCGTGGGCCCGTGTACCCGGGGTCGGCCGCCCGGACCAGGTTGCCCCACGCCTGGGCGGTCATGGTGGTGCCGCCGGTGGCGCACTGGCTGTTCCAGACGTCAACGCCGGGCCCGGCGAAGCAGCCGAACGGCACGCCCATGAACGCGGCGCCGGCCTGGAACACGTCCGGGTAGTCGCCCAGCATGACGTCGGTCATCATCGCGCCGGATGAGGCGCCGGTGACGTAGACCCGGCCCGGGTTGCCGTTGTAGTGCTGCTCTGTGTAGGTGATCATGGACATGATCGACACCGGATCGCTGCCACCGTTGCGGGTCAGCGCCTGTGCGGATGAGACGTCGAAGCACGAGCCGCTGCGGGTCACCGAGGGGTAGATGACGATGAACCCGTACTGGCTGGCCAGCGAGGCGAACTCGGTTCCGGAGAAGAAGGCGGGACCGGACTGGGTGCACTGGTGCATGGCCACCAGGATCGGCGCGCTGGCCTTCACACTCTCCGGCACGTACACGTACATCTGCAAGCCGCCCGGGTTATTGCCGAAGTTTGTTATCTGGACCAGCGAGGCGGCCGATGCCAGGGGCGCCATCTGCAGCCCTCCGCCGGCTGCCAGCGCAGCCGCGGCCATCACTAACAGCGCCCGCATCCGTTCCTTCATGGCACTCCTCTCGCCGCCGCCAAAATATTTCGTAGTATCTTGTGAACTATTTCAGCCTGTCAACCCTCGGCGGAGCTTGCTTGCGGCCCCGAGCCCGCGGTGTCAGCGTCCGCTCTCAGCTCCGGCCTTAATTTCAGAAATTCCTGATCAGGCGAGAGAAGATGACGGCGACTGGGGCTGAAAGCCGCACGCATTGCCTGCTTACGGAGCGGGCGCCGCTGCTGGACGGACTGCCGCTGGGGGAAGCAGCAAACCGCGGCACTGTCGGCGAGCCTCCCGGAGATCACAGCCGAAAGCTTTCTGATAATCACTGAAAGTTTCAGTTATGCCGCGCCTTGCACGCGGCCCTAGGTAGCCCGATGACGTGCCAGATCAGCCGGTCCGGGGCGGCGCGGTGCTCTGCCGGATGACCAGCGTGGTGGCCAGCTCGATCCGGTTACTGTCCGGCTGCCTGCCGCTGGCCAGCTCGAGCACCAGGTCCGCCGCGGCGGCGCCCATCTGGACCAGCGGCTGACGGACGGTCGTCATCGGCGGCCCCGACCACTGCGTGAAGGACAGGTCGTCGAACCCGATCACGCTCAGGTCCTGCGGGATCCGGACGCCAAGCTGCCGGGCCGCCTCGTAGATGCCCAGCGCCTGCAGGTCGTTGGCCGCGAAGATCGCAGTCGGCGGATCGGGCCGCCGCAGCAGCTCGAGCCCGTCCCGCAGGCCGCCCTCTACGTACAGCGTGCTGATCCGCACCAGATCGGGACTGGCCGGCACCCGCGCGGCGTCCATGGCCGCCCGGTATCCGTCCAGCCGGGCGCGGCAGCACGGCCATTCAACCGGCCCGCAGACCATCGCGATCCGCCGGTGCCCGAGGTCCAGCAGGTGACGGGTTGCGGCCAGGCCGCCGTTCCAGTTCGTTGCGCCCACCGACGGCGTCTCATGCAGTGGCTCGCCGGTCGGATCCAGGACCACCAGCGGGATGGCCCGGGCAGCGAACTGCGACTGCTGCGCGATGGTCAGCTCGGAGAAGACCGCGATGACGCCGGTCGGGCGCCTGGTGAGGACCTGCTCGGTCCATGCCTTCCCCGGGGTGAGACGACCCTCCATCTCGGTCAGCACCACAGCGAGCTCATGCCGCCGGGCGACCTGCTCGACTCCGCGGATGATCTCGATCGCCCACAGGCTCTCCAGCGCGTGGAAGACCAGCTCGAGGATGGCCACGGGGCCCCCGTTAGCAGCCCGCCGGTAGCCATGCTCGCGGATGACCGACTCGACCCGTTGCCTGGTGCTCAGCGCCACCCCGGACTGCCCGTTAATCACCCGGGACACCGTCGGGGCCGACACCCCAGCCAGCCGCGCGATCCCGGCCACGGTGAGCCCGCCATGCCGCCGCCGGCGTGCCGGCATGCCGGGGCCCGCAGCGATCATTGAAGTAGTTTACGCTGGTTTTATCCAGCTCAGCCTGGATAGAACGGTCATTCCCAGGGCGTCCTAAGTGAAATATTCCGAAACGGGCGTGTGCGACGAGATCGCGTCCGGCGCTGGCCGGTCCGCGGGAGTGCTCCCGCGAACCGCCGGGCTGCGAGTGCGAGCTTGTCGCCGGGCCCAGTCCGGTTTATTTCAGAAGCTGACTTACTGTCCCGGCCTCGATGCGGCCAAGTAGATGACCGCTTCCTACGCAGCCGCCGCGTCGGCTCCCTTGAAGACCTGCCGATCATGCCAGCTTGAGCATCGGGCGCGTCCAGCAGGTCGATGCCCTCGTACAGGTGGTCGTAGCCGGTGGACTTGGCGATCGCGTTATCCCGGGCCAGTTGAGTCATCCGGGTTCAGGGTCGCCCATAGGCGGCGAGGAACACCTCGGCCGCTCGGTCGGCGATGTGTTCGAGTTCGTCGGCGGCCGGCCGCGCCCTGGTGCCGGCGAACATCACTTGGTTCATTGGCTTGTACATGACGAGTCCGGCGAACTGGTAGGCGGCCAGTGTCGGGTCGGGAAGGTCACGCAGCATCCCGCGGTCGGCCAGCCGCGCCATCGATTCGCCCAGCAGTACCAGCGACCGGTGGAAGGCGCCTTCGAACCAGGCTGCGGAGATGTCGGGGAATCGATCGGCCTCGGCGAGGACCAGGCGTCGCAGCTGGAGAACGTCCGGCTGCGTGAGGTTGTCGAGAAAGCGTCGAGCGAGGTCACGGAAGGCCTGCCGCACGTCGGCGGCCTCTTCGAGGGTGTTCGCGTAGGCCCGCGCGAGTTCGTCCACCACCTGGACGGTGGTACCGAGGATGATCTCGGCGAAGAGATGTTCCTTGTCCTCGAACTGCTTGTAGACGGTCTGTTTGGAGACCGCGGCCCGGGCGGCCACCTCGTCCATGCTGGCGCCGAGGTAGCCGTGTTGCAGGAACACCTCGATGGCCGCATTCAGGATCGCCCGCCGTTTCCGCGCGGTACGACCCTCCTCCACGCCAGCGCTGGACGCGCCAGGCGCCGGCTGGCCGGCCCCCGGCTGGACGGTGCCCAGTAGTCGGTCCACGACCCCTCCTCAAACCCCACGAGAAATCATACTAGACAGTCCAGTACCCAAAAGAGTACTGTACCGTCTAGTTCCGGCACGTTGAGCCGAGATGACGAGATGAGGAGAACGAAGATGGGCACTGTCAGGTCCAAGGACGGCACCACGATCGCTTTCGACGCGTGGGGCGACGGCCAGCCGCTGATCATCATCGACGGCGCTACCGCCTATCGCGGCGTCAACCCGACGAACGCCGAGGTGGGGCAGTTGCTGGGCGACGACTTCCGGGTGTACGCCTACGATCGTCGCGGCCGCGGGGAGAGCACGGACACCGCGCCGTACGCGGTGGAGCGCGAGATCGAGGATCTTGCCGCGCTGATCGCCGACGCCGGCGCACCGGCTACGGTGTTCGGCTGGTCCTCCGGCGCGGTCCTGGCCCTCGACGCTGCGGCGGCCGGCCTGCCGATCACTCGGCTGGCGCTGTTCGAACCACCCTTCGTGGTCGACGACAGCCGCCCGCCATTTCCGGTCGACTACGTTCAACAGCTCGACGCCAGCGTTGCCGACGGCCGCCCGGGGGATGCGGTGGAGCTGTTCATGACCGCGGCGGTCGGTATGCCCGCTGACGCCGTCGCCGGGATGCGACAGAGCCCGTTCTGGCCCACCCTGGAAGCGGTCGCGCACACCATCGCCTACGACGGGCGGATCTTGGGCAGCACGATATCGGGCGCACCCCTGCCCGGCGATCGCTGGGCCGCGGTCACCGTGCCCGTCCTGGTCATGCACGGCACCGGCACCATGCCGTGGCTGATCACCGCGGCCCGGGCACTGGCCGACCTCCTGCCGACCGCGACCCTGCAGGCCGTGCAAGGCGAGCAGCACAGCGCCGCAGCCGACGTGCTCGCCCCCGCGTTGCGGCAGTTCGCCCGAGGGCACTAGATACACGTGAGCAACGTGTGGCCAGACACGGACCACCAAGATCCACTAAATCGCAAAGTAAGTCTGACCAACTTCCAAGCGCGTCGGTCAGCTCTACTTCGCGAGCCTCAGTTCGACGCGCCGAGCGTTCGCAACCATCAACTGGATCGGAGGGCCGCTCGGACGGCGCCCGGGCGGCCGGCGGCGGTCAGTCCTCGGTGGCGGCCGCCGTCTTCGTGCAGGTGTCGGTCGCCTTGTTGGTCTCGGTCCGGGGCGGCCAAGCGACGATGAGGAGGGCCATGGTTTCCGGCGAGGCGTCGAAACCGATCAGGTAGTACGCCTGGCGGGCGAGCAGCAGCCCGCGCGTCGTGCGCCGGTCGGCGCGCTCGGCGATCGCCTGCATGTGGGTGATGACGTGCCGGCGCTCGTCGGCGCCAAGTTCCGGACCCGCCGGTACCGGCCCGCGCCGTGAGGCCGTGCGGGCGGTGCGTTCAAGACGGCATGGCGACTTCCCGCCGATGCCCTGGGAACCTCCGGTGATGATGGCGACCCGCTGGCCGGCTCCGGTCATGGCGTCGGTCACGTCTTGACTGTCGCCGGGTCGCTGGGGTGCCGGGTGAGCGGCCTGGTCTGAGCGGTCATCCAGGCATCCAGCGGGAGCGATTTCAGGATCGCCTGCATCTCGGCCGCGTCCTGGGCTCGCCAGAGGCCCAGCGAGCGCCCTTCGCCCGGCAGCGCCCACAGCCGCAGCAGGTGTCCCTGCCCGGCCAGCTCGTGCGCGCGTTCTGCCTCGCGCGCCTTGGTGTCTTCCACGGTCTGGGCGGGCGTGCCGTCCGGGATGGTGACGGTGAAGGTGGTCAGAAATTCCGTGGCTCCCGGACTGGCCTCTAGTGCCGGGTCGTTCGGGTGCCGGGAGAGCGGGGTGACCTCATCGGTACGCCAGACGCGCAGCGGCATCGAGGCGAGAACTCTCTCGAGCTCATCGCCATCGTCGGCAGCGAACAATCCGAGGCTCCGCCATTCGCCTGGCTGGAGCGGCGGGCGCCACAAGCGAAGCAGGTGGCCTTGGGACGCGAGTTCACGCGAGTGTGCGTCCTCGCGGGTGCGGATGTCGTCGATGGCTTCCTCTGAGGTTCCGTCCGGAACGCGGGTGGTCATGATGACGAGGTATTCCATGGTGAGCGCCTCCTGAGTCGGCAGCAGTGCTGTGCATGTTTGTGTTTCACCCCCTTTCCTTGTCGCCTGCCCGCGTGCCGGCCGGGTCAGTTTGCGTTCAGGTTCTCCGGTGTCCTAGCAGCTGGCGCGGAGGAAGATCGGCCCTGGGTGGCTAGGGGTTGGGCGGGCCGAGGTAGGGGAAGTGGGCCAGCAGGTCGTCGTGGGGCTTGAGGCCGGACGGCGGGACCTTGCGGTTGGTCAGCCAGGCGAAGCGCAGGCTGTAGACGTCGTCGGTGAGCAC
>DASWFT010000028.1:0-8648 GCA_036394075.1 Streptosporangiaceae bacterium | reverse complement strand
CAAACCTGAGGATGGTCCAGCGGGCAGGCAGGAGCGACGACTGCTCTCTACGAAACGGGCCGGGCTGTTCAAGGACACCATGCGCCGGATCCACCGATCGGCACCGGTGCGGCCCGGCGTGGTGCCCCCGCGCAAGACTGGCAGGCGGCGCCTGAAGTAGAAGGCGGCGCCGTCGCAGCTGGAGGGATGCCTGTGAGGTCCAGGCGGCGGTCGGTCCGTAGCTGGATCTCCCCGTACGGGGTCATGTTGGTGTGGAAGACCGGGGTGAGGCCGCGCCGGTCGGCGTCGGTGAGCACGTCCGCCCATTCGGGCAGCGCGAGGGTGTCCTGGATCATGAGGGTGTTGATCAGGCCGGGGCTGCTCTGCAGGATGTGCAGGCACAGCATCCCGAGCTCCTGCTCCTCGCGCCGGTTGGAGGCGAGCTCGCCGCGCTTGCCGAAGCGGATGTAGTCGTTGACGCCGTTGTAGTTCTCCACCACGTTCAGCCCGGACTCGGTCTCGCGCTGCAGGTCGCGGTCGCCGAGCCAGCGGGCCAGGAAGATGGAGCGCTGGGCGCGCCCGACCTCGAGCATCGCGGCGTAGGCCGGGTGGGTGGTCTCTGAGGTGAAGCGGCGCAGCAGCGCCTCGGTGGAGGCGGTGCGCAGCCGGATCGCGGTGGCGTACTTCATCATCAGGTCGTAGTTGTTCTCGATGACGTCCCAGCGGACCGGGCGGGTCAGCGCCGGCGCGAGCAGGGGGTAGGCGTACTGGTCGCCGCGGCCCGGCACGTACAGCTTCATCGTGTTGATCCGCTTGAACCGGGCGATCAGGTCGAAGTCCAGCAGCCTGGTGATGCCGAACCCGACGAAGCTGGCGCCGTGGGAGTCGACGAAGTTCTGCTCGATCTCCATGTCCGTGCCGTGCCGCATCGCTCCCTCGACCATCGCGTGAACCTCGGAGGCGGAGCAGCTGATCAGCTGGCTGTGCACGGCCATCGACCCGGCCACGTCGACCGTCCAGTAGATCAGGACGCCGCGCCTGGCCCTGCGGTAGCGCGAGTGCCACTCGGTGAAGATGTTCTGGTCGAAGGCGGAGAAGTGGGTGGAGTCCGATGCGACCGCGGTCGTCCCCTCGCCCCACAGCGCGGCCTGCCGGGAGGCGAAGGTGGCGCTGGCGATGATCCGGGCGGCCTGCCGGCAGGCCTCGACGGTGAGGTAGCGGCGCCGCGCGTACCGCAGGTCGTCCTCGGTGTGCGGGTGGTCGCCGGCGGCGGCCGCGCGGATCCCGGTCCCGGTGCCGTAGGCGTAGATCAGCAGCAGGAGCCGCTCGAACAGCACCTGCGGGTCCAGGTGGTTCTGGGTGCCGGCCGGGGTGAAGACGTTCAGGCAGCCGGTGCGCAGGCAGGTCTCGGTGAGCATGTCCATCAGCGGGACCACGCCCCACCGGGCCCGGATCGCCGTCTTCAGCCGGCGCAGGTTCCGCGGCTCAGGCGCGGCGTCCAGCGGCGTGAGGTGGATCGCCCCGGCGTTGCGGCGCTCGGCGATCTTCAGCCAGGCCAGGCCCTTCCCGCCGAGCGCGTCGTTCAGCGCTGACATCTCGGCGTCCAGTTCCTCCCGCAGCTCGCCGGTGAACCGCCTGGGGTCCAGCGGCTTGCGGAGCTGGGCGTAGTTCCCGGCCCGGTTGGCCTCGAAGTCGGCCGGCAGGTCGAGGTCGGGGTTGCGCCATTTCCCGGCGCCGGCCACCCAGATCTCCTTGCACCGCAGCTTCTCCCGCAGCGACTGGAACACCCCGCACTCATACACGGTGCGCAGGATCCGCTGGCGGCGCTTGCTGTCGGCCCGGTACATCAGCTCCACCAGCTCGGCCGGGACGATCCCCTCGACCGGGACGTGCTCGCCGGGCGCGTAGCACTTGACCCGGCTGGGCACGTCCGCCTTGTACCGCTTGATCAGCGCGAGCGCTTCAACCATGGGCGCGTGCACCGTGTTGGTCGACCCGAACTCCAGCACCTCGATGATCTGGATCAGCCCGGCCCGGTAGTGGCTGGTGCAGGAGGCCTTGAAGACCCGCTGCCGGTGCTGCCGGTAGGACGTGCCCTTGGCCTTGAACTCGTGCAGCAGCGCCACCAGCGTCTCATGCCCGCCAGGCACCACCGGGTAGATGACGTCCTTCACCCGCTCCCCGGGCGACTTCAGGGCGGCCTCGGTCATCTTGAACAGGATGTTCTCCTTGCCCGACACCCGCTTCAGCTCCGCCACGAAATCGCTGGTCACCTTGGTGTCCGCGCGGGCATTGATCCTGTGCACGGTCGCGATGAGCAAGTCGGCCAGGGCGTCGGTGATCTCCCGGTGGCGGCAGTACAGGTAGGCGGCCAGCAGCGTCACCTTGATCTGGTGCGGGTGGGAGCGCAGGTGACTGGGCGCCTCGGCCGCGACCCGGGCCCGCCAGCCCGCCAGCACCTTCGGCGCGACATCGGCGAACAGGTCGTCGGCGAGCCCGACCACGCGGATCGCGCCGAGCTTGAACGTCTCCTGCCCGATGGTCTTCACGCTGACGTTGCCCGGCTCATCCCGGATCGCCGCGAACACGTCCACCCCGGTCACCTCGGCAGTACCGAACAGCGTGCCGGCTTCCCCGGGAGCGGCCTCCTCCTCGTCACCGGGGTCGGCAGCCCGGGCGATCAGCGCGAGCATCCGGGCGACAGCCTCAGCGGGGATCCGGCTGGCGATCCGCGCGGTCAGCGCCTGCTCAGCCTGCCGCAGCGCCGTACCGATGATCCGCCGGACCCGGTCCCGGGCCGGCGGCTCGATCTGCTCGCCCTTCAGGTGCGCCAGCAGCTCCTCACGGACCCGGTCGACCTGGCGCTCCTTCTCGCACACGTTCGCGGCCAGCCACTCCGCCGCCTTGTCAGCGTCCGCGACCGAGCACTCCCGGAACCCGAAGTACCTCCGGACATCCGCCCGGTGAGCCTTGATCGTCCGGCCGTCCCACTCATACAGCCCCAGCTCATCCGGGGGAACGTCCACCAGCCGCGCGACGTGGGCGACCGCCTGGTTCGGGATCTCGCCGCGGCCCGCCGGGAACCGGCCGTGCACCGCATAGAACCGGAGCAGAAGAGCGAACCCGAGCTTCGTCGCGCCACGCCGGCCGGACAGCTGCTCCAGCTCATCACCGACCAGCGTCCAGTTCCCGATCAGCTCATCATCATCCAGCACACGCGCCATCAGGCGTCTGTTTCCCCGGCAAGTACGGCGGCCACCAGCCACCGCAAACCCAACGAATCCGGATCAATACTGGCCGCGCACGATCAACCACGTCCCGAGATCCGCCAAAGACTCTCAGCCAGCCGGCAGGGGTCGCTCCTGACCTGGCTCAACGCAATCGCGTGTACCTGATGACATCTGTCTTACTGACACCCCAGTATCGGCCGAAAATCGGGCGGATATGACGTAACCGCTGGTCAGGGCAGTGTGTCGGTGGTACGTGGCATGACTCGAAGGCGGTCTACTGTGCACTCGGGAGGGATTGCGGCAGGCCGAATATGGGGAGGACAGTGTTTTCGAAGCGGGTCATGGCGCCGATTCGGTCGCCGGCGAGGGTGAGGACGAAGAGGCCGACTCCGTGGATGCCGGTGGGGGTGTGCCGGTAGACCCCGAATGCCGGCTGACCGTTGGCTCGCGTCGGCACCAGTTCGAATCTCTGTACCGAGCCGAAAATGAATGCGCAGAAGCGGGCCACGCTGTCTCGGCCCTGGTATTCCAGCGGCATCGGTGGCATCGACATGAAGACGTCGTCGGTGAACAGAGCCACCAACGCGTCGATGTCGGCAGATTCGTAGGCGCTGACGAACTTCGCCACGATCGCGTCCTCGGCAGGTGAGTCGCTAGCAGGCGGCTGCTCTCGGGCAGTAGTCACCGGCAGTCGGCGCTGCATTCCTGCACGCGCGCGTTTGAGGGCGCTTTTGACCGATTCGACGGTCGTGTCCAGCATGTCGGCTACTTCGTTCGCGTGGAATCCGAGGACGTCGCGCAGGATGAGGACGGCGAGCTGGCGAGGCGGCAAGATCTGCAGGGCGGTCACAAAGGCCAGGGAAATGGATTCGGTTTGCTCGTAGCGCGCCTCCGGACCGAGCGGCACACTGACCGCACCGTCCAGAAGGGCGTCGGGATAGGGCTCGAGCCAGTGGATTTCGCCGAGTCCAGTGGGTTCCGGTGGTTCGATTCCCGGGATGTCCCACTGCTTTGCAGGACGTCGGCGAGCAGAGCGCAGCGCGTCGAGGCACCGGTTGGTGGCGATGCGGTAGAGCCAGGTGCGAAGTGAGGCGCGCCCGTCGAATCGTTCGAGACCTCGCCAAGCGGCGAGCATCGTGTCCTGGACAGCGTCCTCGGCATCCTGAAACGATCCGAGCATCCGGTAGCAGTGCACCTGTAGCTCGCGACGGTGTGGCTCGGTCAGCGCTCGGAATGCCTCGCCGTCGCCGGCCTGCGCCCTCGACATCAGGTCCGTTCTCGCCAACCCCACTCCCGCCACCTCATTCCTTGTGTGCAGTTCCATCCTGTATGGACGCCGGCCAAGGCGCGAACGGGGCGGTCGCGGAGCCTGCTGGGGCGGCGGCGGCTGCTGATCGCCGGGACCGCGCTGTTCGCGGTCTCCTCGCTGGCCTGCGGGTTGGCCGACAGCCAGGGGCTGCTGGTCGGCGCCCGGCTCGCCCAGGGCTTCGGGGCGGCGATGATGTCCCCGGCCGCGCTGTCCATCCTGACCACCACCTTCCAGGACTCCGACCGGCACAAGGCGCTGGGCGTGTGGGCCGGGATCAGCGGGCTGGCCTCGGCGGTCGGGTTGTTCTTCGGCGGGCTGCTCACCCAGCGTGCGCACCCTCGCCGAACTGCTGCACCGTGCGGGCGCGGTGCGGGCGATGGAGCTCGACATCAACACCGAGTGGGTCTCGTTCATGACCTACGACAGCATCCGCGACCCCATCAACCCGCCCGCCACCAAGCTTCTCCCCGAATTCCGTCAAAACGGGGGACGCTACTTCAACACCGACGAACGCGACTTCGTCGCCGTCTACAGCCGTTAGCCTTGCACGAATTCGTAGGTGTAGAACACCAGGCCGTCACCGATCTTTCGTGTGTTGACCAGGTGCAGCGGCTTCTTGTCGCTGGTCTCGTCGAAGATACGCAGGCCGGTTCCCAGCACGACCGGGAAAACTACCAGCCGCAGTTCATCGGCCAGGTTCTGTTCTATCAGTGTGCGCACGAGCTGATAGCTGCCGTAGACCAGGATTTCCCCGTCCACTTTCCGCTTCAGCTCCGAAATCTCCTTTACCGCATCGCCGTTGAGGACCGTGGTGTTGCTCCACTGAGGATGTTCGAGAGTCGACGACACGACGTACTTGGGGAGGCTGTTCATTCTGTCCGCCCACTCGCGGCTTACGCGGACATCCTGCGATGGCCTCCGGGACGCGAACCACTCAAAGCTCCGCCTGCCCAGCAGTAGCGCCTCGACACCCAGCGCTTCCTCCGTCTCGTTGGCGGTCCAGTCTTCGAGGTCCTTGCCCACGAACTGGTGGAACCAGCCGCCCAGCTCGAAGCCTTCCTGGCCGTCCGGGTCCTGGACCACTCCATCGAGTGTGACATTTGTGCTGATGACGATCTTTCCCATTTCCGTGCTCCTTTGACAATGTTGTCGGCTATCACTGGTCTAGACGCCGCGGCATCGGAAAAGGAGGCGCCCCCGGCCCGACCGCCCAGCAGCAGGAACCCGCCATAGGTGATCAGATAGCCGCTGACCACCCACTGCAGGTTCTGCACCGAGAACCCCAGATGCGTACGGATGGTCGGCAGCGCGACGTTCACGATCGCGCCGTCCATGACGTCCAGGAACGTCACCGCGCACAGCAGCGCCAGCGTGACCTTGCCGCGCCCGGTCGCCAGGAGCGACCCCTCCGGCGGTGCCGTCGATGCGGTCATGGCGTCGCTCACGACCCGGCGGCTTCCATCACGGGGCCGACCTCGACCCCGCCGCCGACCCGCATCACCGGGCAGTCCTTGGCCAGCGCCAGCGCGGAGTCCATGTCCTCGGCGGGCACCACCGAGTAGGCGACCATCCGGGAGTCGCTGCCGCCGACCTCGCCGAGCGAGGCGTAATCGGTCACCGCGTTGCCGACGTCCACCAGGGCCGAGCCCAGCCCGCCGAACCAGGCCTGCCACTCGGCCGGCGTCCCGGCGTTGGGCCTGTAGTCGGAGGGCACACGGAAGGAGAAAACGTACTTGGCCATGATCTGTGGTCCTGTTCTGTATCCGGGGCGCGCCCCGGACTGGGACCGCCTCCAAACAGGTAGACGCCAGCACGGCCATGAATGGGCGCGCAGACACCGCCCAATTCGCGGGCCCGGCGGCGTCTTTATCGTTGAGCGAGCCGAACGCGCCCCTGCGGAAAGAAGAAAAGCGAGGATGCGGGGCTTGAGCGACAACGGAACGGCCAGTGGCGATAGCGGGCTGAAGGCCGCCTGGTTGGGTTGAGCAATAGAACCGTGTCACCAGCCCCAAATGAGCGTGATCGTGCTGGTCAGACGGAGAAGTCGCTGATGACGTCGTCGTAGCGCTGATGGGCGCAAATGAGGGCCCAGGCTGGAGTAGCCAGGACTGACCCGCCGGGCATCTGACTTGTCAGACCGGGCACTGGCACTTCGTCACCGAAGGTGACAGCTCAGCGAGCGTGCGGCACGCGATATCCGCCGATATGCACCGGAAGTGACTTGTCTGGCCAGGCCGTAGATGGGCGGGCGCGAATGGATGATCTGCGCGCGGGCGGCGACGATCTCTCAGAGGTCATGTCTGCTGGTTTGCGGCCGATGTTGATCCTGGTGGTTAATTCCAGGTCTGCGGCGAGGCCGAGTTCGAGGCGGGCCAGGTGGCTGATTCGCCGCCGGTCTAGCGGGGTGCCGGTCCAGTAGGCGTGGAGCCGGAGGAGGTTGCATGCGCGACGGCCAGCTCGTCCTGCTTCGCCTGCGAGGCCGGGGCCGCTAGGAGGTCATCGGCGTGCCGTAGCGGCGGGCCCAGTCCTGCGACACGTACATCAGCCTCCACTCGGGCAAGCGGGTCGTCGTTCCTTGTTCGGTAATCTGGGTAACGCCTCGGGGGTGCCGGTTAGCTGGCGATGCCGATGACTTGGCCGATGGTCCCAGGCTGGCCGAGCACGGCGAGCATGTAGTGGGCGAGGTCGGCGCGGGGGACCGACCGGCCGCCGCGCACGTTCCGCCCCACGGCGGTGCGGTAGTGGCCGGTGAGCGGCTTGCCGGTGAGTTGCGGCGGGCGGAGGATGGTCCAGTCCAGGCCGGACTCG
Organism: Streptosporangiaceae bacterium; assembly: GCA_036394075.1. Taxonomy (GTDB): domain Bacteria; phylum Actinomycetota; class Actinomycetes; order Streptosporangiales; family Streptosporangiaceae; genus JAWWPY01. The sequence continues at coordinate 1,322 of DASWFT010000028.1, read as the reverse complement.
CGCAGGATGTCTTCCATCCGCGCCAGGTCGTCGTAGACCTTGCCGAACAGGGCCTTGGCGATCCGCTCGCCGACCTGCCGCATGAGGAACCCGTCGCCGGGGTCGTGCCTGGGCGGGTTCGGGCGGCCGGGCGAGGGGGTGGTGGCGACCGGGGAGGCGCTGATCGCGACGATCCGCCGCACCCCGGCCGCGCGCATCGCGTCGGTGATGGCGCGGGTGCCGGGTGCGGCGATGCCGGCGTCGGCGTTGTTGTGCGGGCCGAGGGCGGACAGCACCGCGTCGGCCCCGGCGACTGCGTCCTGCAGGACCTGGGGGTCCGGGGCGGCGAGGTCGGCGGCGACGATCCGCACCGCCCGCCCGGCGAGGACGTCTTGGGGAAGGTTGGCGGGGTTGCGGGCCACCGCGGTGACATCGTGGCCGGCGTCTGGGGCCTGGCGCAGCAGCTGTCGGCCGACGCCTCCGGTGGCAGCGATGATCGTGAGCTTCATGGTTTCCTCCTTCTTCTCGCGCCTGATCGGTCCCGGCCAGTTCCAGGTACGCCCGTCGGGCGAACCCGCCGTGGCGATCGCCCGGATGACAGGGACTTAACGTAATTGAGGCGTGTGTTGGCTGTGGTCAGGCGGCGATCGATGCGGGCAGATCGAAGCTGGGGAATACCTCGGGGCTGCGGAAGGCCATGATCTCTTCGATCTCGCCCCCGCGCAGCGTGAGGACGTGCAGACCCTCCGGCATGAAGGCGCCGGCCTGTTCGACCCAGAGGTAGGCAGCGGCTGCGGGCTGTCCGTTTGCCGAGGTCGGAACCAGACGCCACCGGGTGCGCTCCGTAAGGAGGTAGCGGCGGACAAAGGCGGCGACCTGCTCACGGCCGCTGTACCAGGTCGGACGCGGCGGCATCGCGATCCTGGCGTCCTGGGCGAGCATCGAGACGAGGGCGTCGACATCGTTCCGCTCCCAGGCAGCAACGTAGCGCTCGACGAGCCGGCCCAGCTCGTCGTCGCCTAGGAGGCGAAGCGTCTGCTGCTGCGCCTGGCTGGGGAGCTGTTCGTCTACCGACTTGTGCGCTCGCTGCAGGGCGCTGTCGATCGACGCCGGCGTCGTCTCAAGCACCGCAGCGGTCTCTCGGGCGGAGAAGCCGAGGACGTCGCGGAGGATCAGCACCGCCCGCTGGCGTGCCGGAAGGTGCTGGAGTGCCGCGATGAAGGCAAGCTCGATACTTTCGCGCTGCTCATAGCGGGCGTCCGGGCCGGCTAGGCCCTCCAGACCGAGGCTCGCGTCCGGGTAAGGCTCGAGCCAGACGGGGTCGTTCACCGGGCCCGCTCGTG
>DASWFT010000027.1:0-1506 GCA_036394075.1 Streptosporangiaceae bacterium | reverse complement strand
GCTGCGCCAAGGCCGCATGTCCGATCCGCCGCTCGACGACGCCTTCCGCTCGGCGCTGCGGCGCCAGCTGATGAATCGCGCGTGGGGCATGGGCGGGGGCGGAACGCCCTGGTGGCAAAACATCTTCGGGCCCGCGACCCTTGCCTGGGCCGGAGCCGCGGCGGGCGTCGTCCTCATCGCCGCCGTCGTCATCTACAACGCCACCAACCCGTCGACTGGAGGGTTCCAGCTCGAGGTGAGCAGCCCCATGCAGGGCCAGCCCGCTGTCCGGCTCGGCCAGCCGATCCTGGTCAAGTTCAACCAGCCGATGGACCATACGTCCACCGAGGCGGCGGTCCAGATCACGCCCGCGACGACAGTGGCCTACTCGTGGGATGCCAACACGCTCGCCGTCCTTCCGACCAGCAACGGCCTGGCGCCCAACACGCAGTACCAGGTAACCGTCGGGCCGGGGGCCAAGACCGCGTCGGGCCAGCTTCTCAGCGCGCCGAAGACGATCACGTTCGTGACGCAGCCCCCGCCGTCGCCGTCTCCATTGCCATCGCCGTCGCCGAGCCCGACACCGCGCGGGGTCCTCACCGGGCTGCATCTGCTCGCCAACGTGCCGGACGGCATCACGAACGTCATTTGGTCGCCCGACTCTTCGACCGTCTATTTTGTCAGCAGCAAAGCCACGCTGGAGTCTGTCGCGGCGGCGGGCGGCAGCGTCACAGTGATGGTCCCGGATGGAGTCACGTCAGTCGCCATTTCCCCCGCCGGAGACCAGCTCGGGTACGTCCGCAACGGCAAGATCGAGATTCTGACCATCGTTGGCCAAGCCGCGACCTCAGAGGTCGCACCGACGCCCGCAGCCGTCATCGTCGGATGGGCGAAGGGCGCCGTGGAGTGGACCGGCAGTGATGGTGTCTACACACAAGGCCCCGACCACCCGGTCAAGCTGGCCTCGCTCCCGACGATCGGTGCGGTCACCGTCATCTCCCTTTCCCAGGACGGCTCGCACCTCGCGTACTCGCAGGACCAGTCGCTGAAGTTGATGGATGTCGCGACTGGAAACAGCGTCGGGCTCGGCGTGGCGGGCGCACAGTTCTTGGGCTGGTCGCCTGACGGCACCGGCGTCATGTACTCGGGCCCGCAGGCCGTCGTCACATCGGACGTGTTCGGGAAGACGATCTCGACCCTGCCGACCGGCCAGCCGAGCTGGTCGAGCGTGGACGAGATCATCCTCGGCAGCGACACTGACCTCTGGGAGGTCAGCCCCGACGGCACCGGCCTCACCAAGCTTGCCGAAGGTTCATACCAGAATCCCGTCTGGGCGCCGAACGGGACCGCCTTCACCTACTTCCGGGCCCGAGTTCTGTACACCGCGTCCGTCCCCCTGCCGTCCACGAAGCCTTCCGCGCTCGACGCAGCGGCGTCCGTTGTGAAGGCCTTCATGGACGCCCGCAAAGCAGGGCAGCTGGAGAAGGCCACCGCGCTCCTCGATGACAACGGCAGGAAGGTGTACGC
>DASWFT010000026.1:0-3581 GCA_036394075.1 Streptosporangiaceae bacterium | reverse complement strand
GTTGTCTACTGAGGATGAGGGTTGAGCGTGATGGATATCACTGACCTGCGGCCCCCAGCGAACCTGGCGTGTCCGTGGCCATGAGAAAGTCCCCGTATATGGCCAAGTCGAGGTCCTCGCTGGTGGCCAGTTAAAAGTCCCCATCCCTCGTTCGCCGTGTCGGCCGGGTTTGTGAGGCCTGGGCGGCGACGGTGGCGGTGTCAGCCAGTCACCATCACCGCCCAGGGAGCTTCTATTGAAGTCTGCGAGGGATCGGATGGACATCATTTCGGCCTACCGTGAGGCAGGTACTTACCGGGGGGCGGCCGCGATCAGCGGCACGACCCCGAAGACCGTCAGGCGGGTGATCGCCCGGCATGAGGCCGGCGGCGGCGCCCCGGTGCGTTCGCCGCGGGAGCGTAACTACGACGTCGTAACCGCGCTGGTCGCGGAGCGGGTAGGGAAGACCTCGGGCCGGATCTCGGCGAAGCGGCTGCTGCCGGCGGCGCGGGCGGCGGGATATAGCGGGTCGCCGCGGAACTTCCGTCGGCTGGTCGCGGCGCAGAAGCAGTTGTGGCGGCGGGATCATCACCGTGGCCGCCGTCCGGCGGTGTGGTCGCCGGGTGAGCATCTGGTGATCGACTGGGGCGCCGAGGGCGGCCTGCACGTGTTCTGCGCGGTGCTGGCGTGGTGCCGGTTCCGGTTCGTGCGGTTCGCCGCTGATGAGCGTTCGGAGACGACGCTGGCGATGCTGGCGCAGTGCCTGGAGGTGCTGGGCGGGGTGCCAGGCAAGGTCCTGGCCGACCGGATGGGCTGCCTGAAAGGCGGCGTGGTCGCCAACGTCGTGGTGCCCGCGCCGGAGTACCTGCGGTTCGCTGCGCACTACGGTTTCAGGCCTGATTTCTGCGAGGCAAACGACCCTGAATCGAAAGGGATCGTCGAAAATCTCGTGGGGTATGCCAAGAGCGACCTGATGGTGCCCCAGGCGCCCTTCGGCGATCTGGCCGCCGCTAATGAGCGGGCCGCGGCGTGGTGCGCCGAGGTCAACGGCGTGACCCACAGCGAGATCTGCGCAGTCCCGGCCGAGCGGCTGGTCATCGAGCGGGAGCTGCTCGCCGGGTTGCCGTCGCTGCGGGCCAGCATCGGGCGGCTGGTGACCCGCAAGGTGGACCGGCTGTCCTGCGTGCGGTTCGGGTCGGCTCGCTATTCCGTGCCGGTGAGGCTGATCGGCACCCAGGTGGGGGTGCGCACCGATGACGGGCGGCTGCTCGCCGTGGTCACCGCCACCGGCGAGGTCGTCGCCGAGCACATCCTCGTCGCGCCGGGTGAGGCCTCGGTGCTCGATGACCACTACGGCGGCCCGCGGCCCGCGCCGCGGCGGGCCGTCCGGCCGAAAACGGCCGCGGAGAAGGCGTTCTGCGCGCTCGGGCCGGTCGCCGAGGCGTTCATCACCGGTGCTGCCGCGGCCGGGCACACCCGGCTGGGACCGGAGCTGGCCGAGCTGAATACCCTGCGCGCCGCCCACGGCGACGAGGCGTTCGGGGCCGCGCTGGACCGGGCGGTCGCGTTCGGGCGGTGGCGCGCCGCTGACGTGCGCTCCATCCTGGCCGCCGGGCCCGGGACAGCTGATCCCAGGGCCGCCGGGGACGCGCTGGTGCTCGAGCTGCCCGTCGTCCCGGTCCGCCCGCTGTCGCACTACGCCATCGGCGGGCTGTCATGACCGCGGCCGCGCCGCCGCTGGCAGCCGACCTCACCGAGGGCCTGCGGCGGCTGAAACTGGCCGCGATGCGCCGGCTCGCCCCCGAGCTCCTGCTCACTGCGAAGACCCAGCGGTGGGCACCGGAAGAGCTGCTGCGCACCCTGGTCGAAGCCGAGATCAGCGCCCGCGACGCCTCCAACGCCCGCACCAGGCTGAAGAACGCTGCGTTCCCGGTGACCAAGACCCTGGACCAATTCGATCTGGGCGTGTCCTCGGTCCCGCAGCCCACCTTCGCGTACCTGGCCTCGCTGGAATGGATCATGGCCCGGGAGAATCTGTGCCTGGTCGGGCCGGCCGGCACGGGCAAGAGCCACCTGCTGGTCGCGCTCGGCGTCGCTGCCGTCGCGGCCGGGCACAAGGTCCGCTACTACACCGCCGCCGAGCTCACCGAGACCCTCTACCGGGGCCTGGCCGACAACAGCGTCGGCCGGGTCATCGACACCCTGCTCCGCAACGATCTCATCCTGATCGATGAGGTCGGGTTCGCGCCCTTGGACGACACCGGCGCGCAGCTGCTGTTCCGCGTGGTCGCGGCCGCCTACGAACGCCGCGCCCTGGGCATCGCCAGCCACTGGCCCTTCGAATCCTGGGGCCGGTTCCTGCCCGAGCACACCACCGCCGTCAGCCTGCTGGACCGGCTGCTGCACCACGCGAATGTCGTGATCACCGCCGGCGATTCCTACCGCATGCGCGAAGCCAGAGCCAAGAAAGGAACCACCTTGAACAAGACCTGATCAACCCGAGGGGTGGGGACTTTTAACTGGCCACCACCGGGGACCGCAACTTGGCCATTGACACCGAGTGTCCCTGCGACGCAGGCGGACGGCACTGACCTTAACTGCGGAGCCTGGCCGGGTAGTGCCTGGATGCCGAATCGCTGCAGCTTGTCAGCTATGAGAACTTCACGTGCCGACGGCACAGGCCATAACGAACAGCCCCGCTATCTTGCGCGACACGCATGCGACGGAGGCTGCGCAACGCGTGCCAGGGCGATCACCCAGAAGCTCTTACCCTGCTGAACTGGCCGGATGCTCCTGTCCGCATCGCTGAGCTCCGTCCGGCGTCCTTTTCGTTCAGGTGGGCTCCGATGCGAAATCCGGCGCCGCTGTCACTTGATTGTCACTTTTTTACTCGAACGAGTACACGAAAAATGTGTGGAGCTTAGGGGATTCGAACCCCTGACCTCTTGCATGCCATGCCTGGCGGTTTCGTCTGGCGGGGTCGCGCGAGGTCCGGTTACCGTAGGCCAAAGGGATATCGGCGTCTGGGGGCGTCGCGCTCTGTCTGGCTTAATCTGGGGTCGTTGTCACTTGGTTTGTCACTGGCTTTCCGGATCTCGGGAAGGTCGACGGTTCACATGCGGTGCCCCTTGAGCCTGCTCCCTCCGGCAGGACAAGCATGCCATGGCAAGGCCAGTCGGCGAAGGCTGACAATATGCAGGATGCAGGCTCAATCCGATGCCCCGGTTCCCTGCGGTCATTCATAACTCCCCGTCTTGGCTGAAGAAAGACAATTGGGGAAGCAGCTTGCCCGCGGCGATGATAAGCCGTTGCGCTGTTCCTGCTGCTTGCTCGGCTTCCTCCGAGGTGGCTGTATCTGCGGGCAGGTGCGGGTATTCCAGCTCGTTGCGGCGACGCCTTAGAACCCCGAACGGCCGGAATCCTTCTCCGAACTGGGCCCGGACCGCCTGTTCGACCGCGTAGTGGCCTCCGCTGGTCGTAGCGCGCAGGCCTTGCTGCGCGAGCAGGGCGATGCAAGCGAACCGCGCGGCGTCATAGGCCAGGACGTAGGCGCTGTACGGGTCACTGGCGACCAGCCCGGCCGCTGTGGCCGCCGTCTTGCG
>DASWFT010000025.1:0-17992 GCA_036394075.1 Streptosporangiaceae bacterium | reverse complement strand
CTTCAGCCCGGCCAGAGTCACGCCGGAGGGGGCAGACAGGTAGACCATCATCAGCGGCCGCTCGGTGTCGAGCGCGGTGAGGAAGTTGCCGGCAGGCAGACCGGTGGCGTTCTTGAGGGTGTCAGTCCGGGCCAGGTTGATGGCATTCCGGGCGGTGATGCTCGTCGCGAATATATACAGTCCGATAAGGGACAGTACGGGGACGAGAATGAGAAGGAAGATCCTCTGGCGTATGGACCGGAGACGGAAACTCATGGCTGCTCTGGCCTCAAATGGGTGAGTTCAACGGATTGTAACCAGAGTGCTACGAAAGAACTTCGTACCCCCCCGGGGGCTCGGACACTAGCAGGGCTGCCCCGCCGCCCGGACGCAAATCCGGAATCTTTCGGTTACGTTATCACGATTTGTCCGGTATATGGCTTAGTGAGATTATTACTCCTGGTCACTTCCGCCCGCCGCCGACGCCCCGCGGACACGCTGCGGCGCCGGAGGTCTACAGCGTGTTCCGCCTGCGGCAGCGCCGGCCTGGCGGGCGCCCCGCGGCAACCCGGCCGAATCCGGTCGGCCCAGTCGGGAATTCAGCGGCAGCCTAGGCGCGAATCCGGCGGCCGGAATCCGGGCGGCCGCCCGGTCCGGAATCCCGGCGGCCGGTCCGGAATCCCGGCGGCGGCCCGGCCGGAATCCCGGCGGCAGCCCGGCCCGGAATCCGGCCGCAGTCCCGGCGCAGTCCGGCCCGGAACCGGCGGCAATCAGGCAGCCATGCGGCCGAACCCCCGCGAGAGCGCCGACCCGCGCCGGGTAGCCAGGGCCGGTGCCCGTCGGCCAGTACCGAGAAGCCGGATATGACATAAAACGTCAGCAAGCGCTGGTCCGCGCCCAGTTAGCCCAGGCCGGTGCCCGTCGGCCAGTGCCGAGGAGCCGGATATGACATTAGCGTCAGCAATTGATGGCGGCGCTGAACCAGCACCCGCATCGCATAGCAGCCACCTCACGGAGACGCTTCCCGGGCGTCATGGCTTTGCTTGCACGGCATCATCAGGCGCATCGTGACCGGGCGACTGCGCGCCGCATCGTATATCGCCCGCCAGAGCCTGGTCGTAACACCGCTGAAACATCAGCAGGCGCTGGCTAAACCTTGGATTTTGCCGCTTGAGCTGGGCAGATAGTTCGTCCGCGGCTTCAGGATGGAAGCACGTAATGCCCCCGCAATAGATACGGTGTCCGTGCGTTGCAAAATGGCCACCAGAACGTGATATGAGACATCGGCAGGCGGGTCACCGGGCTATGGCGGCGAGCCGTCAGGCATAATGTGCAGGGCTCGTTGCGGTCGAAGGCAGCCGCGCCCAGGCGCCGAACAACGACGCTCGTGTCAGGTGACGCCGATGTCCGTGTCAGGTGACGCCGATGTCATTGTTTGCATTTATTTGGCAACTGTGAAGGGATAGGGCCTGTGACCCGGGAGACAACGCCAGCAGGCAGTGCGGGCGTCTGCCAACCGGCCACCGCATCGGCAGCGCTGATCGAGGCCGCAGCGGCACAACAGGCCGCGGCGGAGAACTTCCCGGTGGCACTGCGCCTGCTGCCGCGGCGGCACCGGGGGCACCTCGCCGCGGTCTATGGCTTCGCGCGGACGGCCGATGATATGGGCGACGAGGCGGCCGCAGCGGAGCGGCTCGGCCTGCTCAGCGAGCTTGAGGCCGATCTCGGCAGGCTCTACGGCGGCGGTGAGCCGCCACGGCTGGCGGTGGTCCGCGCGCTGGCCCCGGCCGTGGCCGAGTGCGCGATCCCCGAGCAGCCGTTTCGCGACCTGATCGAGGCGAACCGCCAGGACCAGGCGATCGTCCGCTACGAGTCTTTCGACGCTCTGCTGTCGTACTGCACGCTGTCCGCGAACCCCGTCGGCAGGATCGTGCTCCATGTCTTCGGCGTTGCCACTCCCCAGCGGGCGATCCTCTCCGACCGGGTGTGCACCGCGCTCCAGCTGGCCGAGCACTGGCAGGACGTGGCCGAGGACCTGCGGGCCGGCCGGGTGTACCTGCCGCAGGAGGACCTGGCGCGGTTCGGCTGCACCGAGCGCGATCTGGCCGAACCGCGCGCGGCGCCGCAGGTGCGCGCGCTCATGTCCTTCGAAGAGAAGCGGGCGCGGGCGCTGCTGGACAAGGGCGCGCCGCTGGTCGGCACGCTGCGCGGTGCGGCGCGCGCGGCCGTGGCCGGCTACGTGGCGGGCGGGCGTGCGGCGCTGGCCGCCATCGCGGCCGCCGATCACGACGTGCTGCGCGCCACTCACCGGCCGCGCAGGCGACGCCTGGCCGCCGAGATGCTGAGGGCCTATGCGACAGGGAGGTGACGTCATGGATCACCGCGCCGCATACCGGCACTGCGAGGAGATCACCTGGTCCCAGGCGAGGAACTTCTCTTACGGCATCCGGCTGCTGCCCCCGGCCAAGCGCCGGGCACTGGCCGCGGTGTACGCGTTCGCGCGCCGGATCGACGACATCGGCGACGGCACGCTGCCCCCGCCGGACAAGCTCGCCGCCCTGGCCGCCGCCAGGGCCAGCGTGGCCGCGCTCGCCGCAGGGGCGGACCCGGACCCGGCCCCGCCCTCGGGCCCCGGCCCGGGGCCGGCGGCTCACGCGGGGGAGTCCGCCCCAGCCGGCGACCTGGTGCTCATCGCCCTGGCCGACGCCGCGCGCCGGTTCGCCATCCCGCTGGACGCATTCGGCGAGCTGATAGACGGCTGCGAGGCCGATGTGCGCGGCGCAACCTACGTGACCTTCGATGACCTGCTGCACTACTGCCGGTGCGTGGCGGGCTCGGTCGGGCGGCTCTCGCTGGGCGTGTTCGGCACGCCGGATGCCGCAGCGGCCGCGCCACTGGCCGACGCGCTCGGCGTGGCCCTCCAGCTCACCAACATCCTGCGCGACATCCGCGAGGACTACCACAGCGGCCGGGTCTACCTGCCGGCCGAGGACCTTGAGCGTTTCGGCTGCACCCTGGAGCCGGGCGGGCCGGGCGAGCCCGCCGACAACGAGAAGCTCGCCGAACTGGTGGGCTTCGAGGCGGAGCGGGCCCGCGGCTGGTACGCGACCGGCCTGCGGCTCATGCCGCTGCTGGACCGGCGCAGCGCGGCGTCGGCCGGTGCCATGGCCGGGATCTACTTCCGCCTGCTCGAGCACATCGCGGCGGCCCCCGCCAGCGTGCTGCGCCGCCGGGTGTCGCTGTCGACCGGGGAGAAGGCCATGGTGGCGGCCCGGTCCCTGGCGGGCATGGCGCGGCTTACCGTGGCGGGAGCGGCCCGATGAGACAGCGACTGTCAATCTGGGGCTACACCGGAGCGCCGCAGGCGCCGGGCCGAACGCCGCATAGTGCTGGTCTGCGTGCCTCCGGCACGACGCACCTCCAGGGGCCGTTGCGGTGTCCCGGCGCCGAGGACCGGCCTTCCGCTCCGTCCGTTTGCGCGCCTCCGGCACGACCAAGCGAAGCGCCCGCGAGGAAGGCCAACAAATGAGCGCGGGCCGTCACGTCGTCGTGGTGGGCGGCGGGTTGGCCGGGATCACCGCGGCGATCGCCTTGCGCGAAACCGGCGCCAGCGTCACGCTGCTGGAGGCCCGGCCCAGGCTCGGCGGCGCGACCTGCTCCTTTACCCGGGACGGGCTGGTCATCGACAACGGCCAGCATGTGTTCCTGCGCTGCTGCAGCGCCTACCGGGGCCTGCTGGCCAGGCTGGGCATGACCGGGGCGGTGTCCTTGCAGGATCGGTTCGACGTCACCGTGCTCGGGCCCGGCGGCCGGGCCAGGCTGCGCCGGACCGGGCTGCCCGGCCCGCTGCACATGGGCCAGGCGCTGGCCGGCTACTCGTTCCTTTCCCTGGCCGAGCGGCTGCGGGTGGCCCGCGCCGCGCTGGCCATGATGCGGCTGGATCCTGCGGCGCCCGGGCTGGACAGCGAGCGGCTCGGTGACTGGCTCGCCGCGCGGGGGCAGGGCGAGCGGGCCCGCCGGGTGCTGTGGGACCTGTTCACGGTCTCCGCGCTCAACGTGGCCGGCGACGACGCCAGCATGGCGCTCGCGGCCACCGTGGTGCAGACCGCGCTGCTCGGGGCGAGGGACGCGGCGGACCTCGGGGTGCCCGCCATCCCCCTGGGCGACCTACATGGCCAGGCCGGGGCGCTGCTGCTGAAGCGGCTCGGCGCGGACGTCCGGCTGAACGCGAAGGTAGCGGCGGTGCAGGCCGTGGCGGGCGGCGGGTTCCTGGTACGCCTCACCGACCGCGCCGCCGGCGCCGGCGCGGCCAGCATGGTCAACGGGGACAGCCCCGCCACACCCCTCCCACCAAACGGAAACCACGTCGCCGCTCATCTCCCCCCACCCGGCGGCCGGGCGGGCGGTCGGGAAATCCACGCCGGTGCCCTCACCCAGGACGGTGGCGGGCCGGGCGGTCCGCAGAACCACGCCGGTGCCTTCCCCCCGGGCGGCGGGGCGGGCGGCGTCGCGATCCACGCCGACGGCGTCGTGCTCGCGGTGCCGCCGGATGCCGCGGCCCGCCTGGCCCCGGCCGCCGCGGCGGCAGGCGCCAGTCCCGGGCCGGATCGCTGGCTGGAACTCGGCGCGTCGCCCATCGTCAACGTGCATGTGATCTATGACCGGCGGGTCACCCGCCTGCCGTTCGCGGCGGCCGTGGACTCGCCCGTGCAGTGGGTCTTCGACCGGACCAGGCCCTCCGGCCTGCGGGCCGGGCAGTACCTGGCCGTGTCGTTGTCCGCCGCGGACGATCTGGTGGATGTCCCCGCCGCCCGGCTGCGGGAGCGGTTCGTGCCCGCGCTTGAAGACCTGTTCCCCGCCGCGCGTGACGCGCGGATCACCGATTTCTTCGTCACCAGGGAGCGCCGGGCCACATTCAGGCAGGTGCCCGGGTGCGCGGGAATGCGGCCCGGGGCCGCGACCGCGCTGCCCGGCCTGGTGCTCGCGGGCGCGTGGACCGATACCGGCTGGCCGGACACCATGGAGGGAGCCGTGCGGAGCGGATTGAACGCAGCACGAGAGCTACGACGAGGGCTGGCGGCAGCGCCACCCCCGTCCGGCAGGCGCGCAGACCTGGTAGCGGGAGCGACAGCGTGACGGCCGTGATGCCGGCGGGCGTGGCCACCGCACGCGACCTGGTCGGCTCGGCGATTGCCACGGCGGTGGACCGGCTCAGCCCCGACGTGCGGGTGGTGGCCGCCTATCACCTCGGCCTGGGTGGCGGGGGCGCGGGGAAGGCGCTGCGGCCGGCGCTCGCGCTGCTGTCCGCGCGAGCCGCCCGGGCCGCGCCCGACCGTGGGGTGCCCGCGGCCGTGGCGGTGGAACTGGTGCACAACTTCTCACTGCTGCACGACGACATCATGGATGGCGACACCGAGCGCAGGCACCGGCCGACGGCCTGGACGGTGCACGGCGTCGGCGCGGCCATCCTGGCTGGCGACGCGCTGCTCGCTCTCGCCCAGGACATCCTGTTGGAGGACGCCGCGCCGCAGGGACTGTGGGCCTCCCGCTGCCTGTCCGCCGCCGTGCTCCGGCTGATCGCCGGGCAGGGCGCTGACCTCGCGTTCGAGCAGCGCAGCGACGTGACGCTGGCCGAGTGCCTGGACATGGCCGGGGACAAGACCGCGGCCCTGATGGCCTGCGCGTGCAGCATCGGCGCCATTCACGTCGGTGCGCCGCCGGGCCTGGCCATGGGGCTGGCCGGGTTCGGCGCTCATGCAGGCCTCGCCTTCCAGCTGACAGACGACCTGCTGGGCATCTGGGGTGCCCCCGAGGTGACGGGCAAGCCGGTCCGCTCGGACCTGCGGGCGAGGAAGAAGTCGCTGCCCGTGGTGGCCGCGCTGACCGGGGAGTCGTCGCAGGCACGGGACCTCGCCGGGCTGCTGGCCCGGCCGGACCCGCTGAGTGAGGAGGACCTGGTGCGCGCCGCCCGGCTGGTCGAGGAGGCGGGCGGCAAGAGCTGGGCCGAGGATGAGGCGGCAGCCCAGCTCGCGGCGGCTGAGAAATGCCTGACCGAGACCGACATGCCCGATGACGTGCGGGCTGAGTTCGCCGGGATCGCCGAGTTCATCACGGCCCGCCAGTGGTGACCGCGCCGAAGGAGCGCGTGCCAAAGGGGCGCGGCGCTGCCTGGACTGAGGAGCGAGGAGCGAGGAACGAGCGAAGGAGCGACGAGGGAAGGCAGCGCCTTCAAGCGCCCCGGAGGCGCAAGGAAGCAGAGAACGAGCGAAGGAGCGACGAGGGAAGGCAGCGCAGTGAAGGGGGAATGGGGAGGCGGGCGGGGCCCCGGAGGCGCAAAGAAAGCACAGTGATCTGCCCAATGGTGAGAGGCAGGTTGAGATCATGACGGTGACCCGCGACCGGGCCGGCGGGCCGGCCGCGCTCTCCGGCGCGGAGGCCGCGCTGGCCCGCGCCCGCGACCACCTGCTCGGTCTCCAGCACGAGCAGGGCTGGTGGCAGGGCGAACTGGAGACCAACGTCACGATGGACGCGGAGGACCTGCTGCTCCGTCAGTTCCTCGGCATCCGGGAGGCCGGCCAGACCGCTGCGGCGGCCCGGTGGATCGCCAGCAAGCAGCGCCCCGACGGGACCTGGGCTAACTTCTTCGGCGGCCCCGGTGACCTGTCCACCACCGTCGAGGCCTACGTTGCGCTGCGGCTCGCCGGGCATCCGCCGGAGGCGCCGCACATGGCCAGGGCGGCGGGCTGGATCCGGGCCGGCGGCGGGATCGCGGCGACCCGCGTCTTCACCCGCATCTGGCTGGCCCTGTTCGGCGAATGGTCCTGGGACGACCTTCCGGTGATGCCGCCGGAGATGATTTACTTTCCAGCCTGGTTCCCGCTCAACGTGTACGACTTCGCCTGCTGGGCACGGCAGACCATCGTCCCGCTCACCATTGTCGGGTCGCTGCGCCCGGTCCGCCCCCTCCCGTTCGGCCTGGACGAGCTCCGGGTGGCCAGCGAGGGCGAGCCCGCTACGGGCCCGGCGCGCCCCACCGGCTGGGCCGCCGCCTTCACCAGGCTCGATAAGGCGCTGCACGCCTATCAGCGGTACGGGCAGCGGGCGAGGCCAGCCGGTGCGGTGCGCCGGGCCGCGCTGCGCCGCTGCGCGGAATGGATCCTCGCGCGGCAGGAGCGCGACGGCTGCTGGGGCGGGATCCAGCCCCCCTGGGTCTACTCGCTGATCGCCCTGCACCTGCTCGGATACGGCCTGGACCATCCGGTGATCAAGCGCGGGCTGGCCGGGCTGGACCGGTTCACCATTACCGAGGACGGCCCGGACGGCCCGGTCCGCCGCCTGGAGGCCTGCCAGTCGCCGGTCTGGGACACCGTGCTGGCGGTCGTCGCGCTCGCCGACGCCGGCCTGCCGCCCGATCATCCTGCCCTGGCCCGGGCCGCCGCCTGGCTGCTGGCTGAGGAGATCTCCGGGCCCGGGGACTGGCAGGTGCGCAGGCCCGGCCTGGCCCCGGGCGGCTGGGCGTTCGAGTTCGACAACGACGGCTACCCCGACATCGACGACACCGCGGAGATGCTGCTCGCTCTCCGCCGGGTCAGCCTGGCGGGTCTCGGCGCCGACCCAGGCCCCGGGTCCGGGCCCGGCTCCGATCTCCGGCCCGGCTCCGATCTCCAGCCCGGCCGCCGGCATCCGGCAGTGCAGCGCGGGCTGCGCTGGATGGCCGGGATGCAGTCATCCGGCGGCGGCTGGGGAGCGTTCGACGCCGACAACACCTCGGCGCTCGTCACCAAGCTCCCCTTCTGTGACTTCGGTGCGGTGACGGACCCGCCATCCGCCGACGTCACAGCGCACGTCGTCGAGGCCCTTGCGGCGGAGGGCCTGGCGGGCAGCAGGGCTGTCCGCCGGGGCGTGGTCTGGCTGCTGCGGGCCCAGGAGAGCGACGGGTCCTGGTTCGGCCGGTGGGGCGCCAATTACGTGTACGGCACCGGCGCGGTCGTTCCCGCGCTGATCGCAGCCGGGGTCAAGCCGGGCAAGCCGGCCATCCGGCGCGCGATCGGCTGGCTCGAAGCACACCAGAACCCCGACGGCGGCTGGGGCGAGGACCTGCGTTCCTACGACGACCCGGGCCTCGCCGGGCGCGGCGTGTCCACCGCGTCGCAGACCGCGTGGGCGCTGCTCGCGCTGCTCGCGGCCGGACCGCCCGGCCCGGCCGCGCACGCGGGCATCCGCTGGCTCGCCGACCATCAGCGCCCGGACGGCACGTGGGACGAGCCGGAATTTACCGGCACCGGCTTCCCCGGCGACTTCTACATCAACTACCACCTGTACCGTCTCGTCTTCCCGCTGAACGCTCTCGGCCGCTACCTAAGCGGTCAGGGGGGTGCCTCATGACCGAGCGGAAGGCGCGCGGCGCCGCCGAGCGACGAGCGAGGAAGGAGCGAGGAGGGACAAAGGCGCCCTTGGCCGAGCCGAAGGGGCGCGCCGCCGTCTGGACTGACGAGGGAGGGCGCGAGGAACGAGCGCCTGAGCGAGGAGGGAAGACGGCGGGTCAAAGCGCCCCGGAGGCGAGCAAATTTATTGTCTGCGCGCCGCTCCGGATCGAGGCCAGAGCGGTCCGGCGGGGCCTCGGCGGTGCGGCCGAGGTGCGGGCGACCGGCTATGGCCTGCCGCGCGCCGCGAAGCATGCGGCGATGCTGGCCGACCATCCGTTCGGAATGCTGGCGGTAGCGGGGACCGGCGGCGGCTTGACGCGCGACCTGTCGCCTGGAGACCTGGTGGTCGGCACCGAGGTCAGCGACGGGACATCAACTACCGCATGCCCGTCGGCGCCGCTGCTGGCCGGCGAGTTGCGCCGGGCCGGGCTGCGGGCCAGGGCCGGCCGTGTGGTCACCGTGGATCACCTGGTCCACGGCGCCGAGCGGGACCGGCTGGCCTCCGGCGGCGCCCTGGTCGCCGACCTGGAATCCGCGCCGCTGGCGGCCGCGGCCGGCGGCCGGCCGGTGGCCGTGCTCCGCGCGGTCTCCGACACCCCGCAGCGGCCGCTGCTGCGCCCGGGCGGGCTGGCCGGGGGACTGGCCGCGTTGCGGTCGCTGCGCGCGGCCGCGCCGGTGCTGGCCCGGTGGGCCGCGGCGGTCGGGCCGCGGCAGGTGCTGCTCGCGGGGCCGCGGTCGTTCTGCGCCGGGGTGGAGCGGGCGATCGAGATCGTGGAGCGGGTCCTCGACGCCGACGGGCCACCGGTGTACGTGCGCAAGCAGATCGTGCACAACACCCACGTCGTCGCGGCCCTGGAGCGGCGCGGAGCGATCTTCGTGGAAGAGCTGAGCGAGGTCCCGGACGGGGCGCGCGTGGTGTTCTCCGCGCACGGGGTGTCGCCCGCCGTGCGGGAGGAGGCGGAGCGCCGCGGCCTGGCCACCGTCGACGCGACCTGCCCGCTCGTGGCCAAGGTGCACGCCGAGGCACGCCGGTTCGCCGCGGAGGGGTACCTCGTCGCGCTGATCGGGCACGCGGGCCACGAGGAGGTCGAGGGCACCCTGGGCGAGGCGCCGCAGGCCATGGCGCTGGTGGAGACGGCTGCCGACGTGGCCCGGCTGCGCCCTGACGACCCGGCGAAGGTCGCCTACCTGATGCAGACGACGCTGGCCGCCGACGAGGCCAGCCAGATCGCGGACACGCTGGTCGGGCGGTTCCCGGCCGCCCGCGGTCCCGGAAGCGACGACATCTGTTACGCCACCACCAACCGGCAGCAGGCTGTCCGGGCGGTCGCCGCCGAATCCGACCTGGTGCTGGTGGCGGGCTCGGCCAACTCATCCAACTCCGTGCGCCTGGTCGAGACGGCGCAGCGCGCGGGCACGCCCGCGTACCTGATTGACAGCCCGGCCGACATCCAGCTCGGCTGGCTGGCCGGGGTGGCGACCATCGGCCTCACCGCGGGCGCATCGGCGCCTCCCGCGGTGGTCGGCGACATCGTGGCCGCCCTGCGCGGCCTCGGCCCGGTCGAGGTGAGCGAGCGCGTGATCACCACCGAGTCCATCCATTTCAGCCTGCCCAAGGAGGTTAGGCAGTAATGAGCGTGTCCCTGCGCCAGAGCCTGCGCATCGGCTCCTACCTGATGCGTCAGAAGCTCGCCGGAAATAAGAAGTTCCCGCTGCTGGTGGAGCTGGAGCCGTTGTTCGCGTGCAACCTGAAATGCGCGGGCTGTGGCAAGATCCAGCAACCGCACACCGTGCTCAAGCAGCGGATGCCGGTGGAGCAGGCGCTGGCCGCGATCGAGGAATGCGGCGCGCCCATGGTGTCCATCGCCGGTGGCGAGCCGCTCATGCACCCGCAGATCGACGTGCTGGTCGCCGAGCTGATCAAGCGGAAGAAGTTCGTCTTCCTGTGCACCAACGCGCTCCTCCTGCCGAAGAAGCTGGACAAGTTCAAGCCGTCGCCGTACTTCGCCTGGGTGGTGCACATCGACGGGCTGCGGGAACGGCACGATGAGTCGGTCTGCAAAGAGGGCGTGTTCGACGAAGCCGTGGCGGCGATAAAGATGGCCAAGGAGCGAGGCTTCAAGGTCAACACCAACACCACGGTCTTCAACACCGACACCCCGCAGACCGTCATCGACGTGCTCAGCTACCTCAACGACGACCTGGGCATCGACGAGATGCAGATCTCGCCGGCCTACGCCTACGAGAAGGCGCCGGACCAGGATCACTTCCTGGGCGTGACCGAGACCCGGGAACTGTTCCGCAAGGCCTTCGCCGAAGGCAACCGGAAGCGCTGGCGGCTGAATCACACGCCGCTGTTCCTGGATTTCCTCGAAGGCAAGACGGATTTCGGCTGCACCGCGTGGGGCATCCCGTCGTACTCACTTCTTGGCTGGCAGAAGCCCTGCTACCTGATGTCCGACGGCTACGTGAAGACGTACAAGGAGCTTATCGAGACCACGGACTGGGACGCCTACGGCCGCGGCAAGGACCCGCGCTGCGCGAACTGCATGGCGCACTGCGGTTACGAGCCGTCGGCGGTCCTGGCCACCATGGGATCGCTGCGGGAGTCGCTGCGCGCGATGCGCGGCGCCTGAACCCTGCTCTAGCCCGGGGGACACCCCCGGACCCCCGGGTAGGGGGCTCTGGCGTACTGAGCGGCCGGGCGCCTGCCCCCCCGGGGCAGGCGCCCGGCCGTGACCATTTCGTTCCCGGTATCCGGGTGATCCCGCAGAACTCCTTCAGGATCTTGTAAGGAATCGCCGTCAGGATCTGACATGGCGCAGGGCTGCGCCGGGCGCCGGATCCGCGCCGTGTCTGGACTAGCCCGCGCGCGGACGGCCCGCGGCGGGCATTCCCGGAGGAGTTTCCATGTTTTTCACCTACCTCCGCCGTGAGCTGCGCAGGCGGATGCGTCAGGCCATTTTCATCGCGCTCGGCCTGGCCCTGGGCATCGGGCTGGTGATCACGGTGACCGCGTTGTCCACCGGCGTCAAGAACGCGCAGGGGACGGTACTGCACGCGCTGTACGGGGCGGGCACCGACATCACGGTCACCAAGGCGCCATCGTCCAATTCCGGCGGGCCGTTCGGCTTCCGGGTCGGGGGAGGCGCCGATAACGGGCAACGGCCCGCGGCGGGCACTACGTTCAGCCGGGACACTTTGCTTTCCCGGTCGCTCGGCGCGCTGAATTCCTCATCGGTCAGCTCGGTAGCGAAGCAGCGAGGAGTGGCCGCCGCAGGCGGCGCGCTGGTCCTCACCGACCTCTCGGTATCGGGCACGATCCCGTCGGCCGCATCCGGCGGCGGAGGCTTCGGCGGAGGCGGCGGGGGATCGAACTTCAAGACCAACTCGTTCACGGTCAACGGCGCGGACCTGGCCGTGGGTGAGGTCGGCCCGCTCAGCTCGGGCAAGATCGCTTCCGGCCGGACCTTCACGAGTTCCGACGCCACGTCGAACGTCGCGGTGGTGGATTCGAGCTACGCGGGCCAGAACAAGCTGGTGACCGGTTCGACGATCACCGTCGCCGGGGCCAAGTTCACGGTCATCGGGACCGTCAGCCAGCCGCAGGGCGGCAACCCGGCCCAGGTGTACATCCCGCTGACGCGGGCGCAGACCCTGGCCAGCATGAAGAACCAGGTGAACACGATCTACGTGGCCGCGGCGAGCGCCGCAGGCATTGGCAGCGTGTCCAAGTCGATCTCCGGCGTGGTGCCCGGCGCGACCGTGACCACTTCCAGCGACCTGGCCAGTGAAGTCACGGGCTCCCTGGCCAGCGCGTCCAGCCTGGCCAACAACCTCGGCAAGTGGCTGGCGGTCGCGGTTCTGGTGGCTGCGTTCCTGCTGGCCAGCCTGCTGACGATGGCGGCGGTCTCCCGGCGGGTCAGGGAGTTCGGCACGCTCAAGGCGCTCGGCTGGCGGAGCAAGCGGATCGTCGGCCAGGTCATGGGGGAGGCCATCGCGATCGGCATCGTCGGCGGCGCGGTCGGTGTCGCGCTCGGGTTCGCCGGGGCCGCGCTGGTCTCCAGGCTCGCCCCGCCCCTGTCGGCGTCGGTCGGCCAGACCACCGGCTCCGCGACCCCCGGCGGCGCGCGCACCTTCGGCGGCGGCGGTGGCTTCGGCGGCCCTCCGGGCGGCGGCACAGGCGGCGGCGCCTTCAGCCGGCTCGCCGCTAACGCCACCCATACCGTGGCCGTCCACCTCACCGCCCCGGTCACGATCGGTGCGGTCGTCCTCGCGGTGGTGCTGGCGGTCGCCGGCGGGTTCATCGCCGGGTCGTTCGGCGGCTGGCGTGCCGCCCGGCTGCGGCCGGCCGCGGCACTGGCCCGGGTCGAGTGATCAGCTGTCCAGGAGCCGAGTGACCAGCTGTCCAGGACGTGGACCGAGAGGAAGTCATGTACAAGCTGACCAACGTTAAGAAGGAATATCAGAAGGGCCGGGCCACCGTGGCCGCGCTCGCGGGGGTGGACCTGGTCATCGAGGACGGCGAATGGCTGGCCATCCAGGGCCCGACCGGACACGGCAAGACCACGCTGCTGCAGATCCTGGGCGGCCTGGACCGGCCGACCTCGGGCATCGTGGACTTCGACGGCCAGGACCTGGCCGACCTGCGGGAGAGCCAGGTCACCAAGGTCCGGGCCGCCTCCATCGGGTTCATCTTCCAGACCTTCAACCTCATCCCCACGCTGAGCGGGCAGGAGAACGTCGAGGCGGCGCTGGTGCCGCTGGGAGTCGGCCCGGCCGAGCGCCGGGCGCGGGCCGCGAAGGCGCTGGAGTCTGTCGGGCTCGGCGACCGGCTGCGGCATCTGCCCTCAGAACTCTCCGGAGGTCAGCAACAGCGGGTGGCGATCGCCCGCGCGCTGGTGAAGGAGCCCAAGGTGCTGCTGGCCGACGAGCCCACCGGCAATCTCGACGAGGACACCAGAGACGAGATCATCTCGCTGCTTGAGGCGCTCTGGCGCGAGCACGGGCTGACGCTCATCCTGGTCACCCACGACAGCTCGGTCGCACGCAGGGCGCAGCGGGTCGGCATCATGCGCAACGGCCGCCTGTCCATCAAGCAGGACACCCGGCGACCGGCCGGCTGAGGCTGGCGCCCTGGCGGCCCGGCGATAACCCGGCCGGGAGCAACTGCTCGCACCAGACGATCTTGCCGTCCTGCGTCCACCGTGCGCCCCAGCGGTGCGCAAGCTGGCTGACCACCTGGAGCCCCCGGCCGTGCTCGTCGTCGCGGGCGGCGCGGCGGCGCCGCGGCAGGGCCGCGGAGCTGTCCAGCACCTCGCAGACCAGGGTGCGCGCCAGGATCAGGCGCAGCGTGACATCGCCCTCGGCATAACGGATGGCATTGGTGACCAGTTCGGATACCAGCAGCTCCGTCGTGGGCAGCAGATCGCAGAGCTTCCAGCGTTCCAGCGGCTCGCGGAGCAGCGCCCGTGCCTGCCGGGCCGAGACCAGCTCGTGCGGCAGGGTCCAGCTGACGTGCTGGTCCGCCGCGATCCGGCTCAGCCGCGCGATCAGGATCGCGATGTCATCCCGCTGATGGTGGGCGAACACGCCGGCCATCGCGGCCCGGCACAGGTCATCAAGCGAGCGCGACGTCGCGCCCGGGCCGAAGATCCCCTGCAGGTAGGAGAGGCCGTCGTCGATGTCCCGGTTGCGGTCCTCGACCAGCCCGTCGGTGTAGAGCACGAGCAGGCTGCCGTCATCGATCTCGTAGACCCTGCTCTCGATCGGCCCCTCGCCGACGCCCAGTGGCGGGGCGGGGGCCACGTCAAGGAACTCGCTGCCGCCACCGGGCCGGACGAGCAGCGGCGGCAGATGGCCGGCCGAGGCGATCTCGCAAGACCCGGTGACCGCGTCATACAGCGCGTAGGCGCAGGTGGCGAAGTGCGGTTCGCGGTCGCCGAGCGACGTCATGAGCTCGTTGAGCTGCTGCAGGGACTCGGTCGGCGTCAGTTCGAGCATGGCCAGGGTGTGGATCGCGGTGCGCATCTGCCCCATGGTGACGGCGGCCCGCACCCCGTGCCCCGCGACGTCCCCGACCACCAGCGCCACCCGCGCCCCGGGCAGCTCGATGGACTCATACCAGTCGCCGCCCACCTCGACCAGCTTGCTGCCGGGCAGGTACCGGTGCTTGACCTCGACCGAGGGCGGCGCGGACAGGCCGGTGGGCAGCAGGCTGCGCTGCAGGGTGAGGGCGGTGGTCCGCTCCCGGTTGTACCGGCGGGCGTTGTCGATGAAGATCGCCGCGCGGGCGGCGAATTCCATGCCGATCTCGGAGTCGTAGTCGTCGAAATGCCGGAACCCGACCTTGCGCGTGCAGACGAAGAAGCCGAGCGCGCTGTCCTTGGCGGTCAACGGCAGCAGCAGCATGGAGGCGCCCGTCAGCAGCCGGGCGACCGGCCTGCGCAGCCATGATTCCGCGATGCTGACGGCGCGGGCTTCATCGAGCTGGGTCTCCCGGACGGCCTTACCGGTCTCCATGCACTGCACGTACGGGGTGCCCGGGGGATACAGGAGGACCTCGCCGGTGGGGAACGCCGCGTCCCATGCGGGGTCGCCGTCGTCGGCGCTGACCGCTGTGCGCCGGAGCAACTGGGAGCCGTCCGGGGGATGGACCGGGAACTCGTCCGTAGCCGCCAGGCTATCCAACACCAGCAGCCCAGCCGCGTTACAGAAATGCGGTACGAGTATGCCGATCAGGCCGCGCGACATCTGGTCGAGGTCCAGCGTTGAGCCGATGCGGCGGAAGGTGTCGTCGAGTAGTGCGTGCCGCATGAGCGCCGGATCGACGAACCGCTCATCGCCGGGCGGCGGCATGCGCAGGATCACCAGTGCGGTGAGTTCCGGGTCGTCCCCCTGCATCGGCTGCACGCTCGCCACGGCCTCGACGGGGCTGACCCTGCGCACCCGCACGGCGAGCACCGCGGTGGCCTCCCGGCCGGACCCGGCCGCATCCAGCAGCCCGTCCAGCGGCGAGCCTGGCCCGGTGGGCCCGGCGACCACGTCAGACAGCGGCGTGCCGGCCAGGGACTCGCTGTCGTACTCGAGCACCTCGGGGGCATTGCGGTCATGCTGAACTATCCGTCCGGATTGATCGATTCCCAGGATCAGTGTCCGCACGGAGGTGTTTGACAGCAGAGCGGTGATCTCAACCACGTTACCCGATATCACCTCGTGCGCTCTTGTCGGGACTGCGGGGCACCTTTCCTTATGTATTGCGTAACTTAGTCCCATAGGGCGCGGCCGCTCCGCCAGTTAGCGTGAAGTCGCGGGTTGGTGTCCGCGGGGTTACGAGCGGGTGGAGGAGGACAGGTGGCATCGGCGCGGCCAGAGAGGGTGATCGTCGTCGGAGCCGGGCCCACCGGCCTCGCGCTCGCCGCCGAGATCGCCCTGGCCGGGGCGTCGTGCCTGGTCCTGGAGCGGCGGGCCGGGCCGCGCACCGACTCGCGGGCAATCTGCCTGCACGCCAGGACCATGGAGATGTTCGACCTGCGCGGGCAGGCCGAGCAGTTCACGGGGGCCGGGTTCGGAGTTCCTTCTTTCCCACTGGGCTTAAAGGGCGCCGCCATCGGCCTCCACCGGCTCGATTCCGATTTCCCCTACATCCTCGATTTGCCGCAGAGCCGTATCGAGGAGTTCCTGGCCGCCCGGGCGCGCGAACTGGGCGCGGAGATTCGGTGGTCGTCCAGGGTGACCGGCATCGGGCAGGACGACCGGGAGGTCCGGCTGACCCTGGAAGATGGCCGCGTTGAGCAGGCGGCCTATGTAGTGGCGTGTGACGGCATCCGCAGCTTCGTGCGGGACTCGCTGGGCATCCCCTTCCCGGGGGCGGCCAATCCCGGCTCGGTGATCCTGGCCGACCTGTACCTCGACGGGCTGGCGATGTCGGACGCGTACGGCGACCTGTCGGATCGCGGGATGCTGCTGGTCTTCCCGTTCCGCGATGGTTCGTGCCGGGTGGTGCTCTACGACTACGCGCGGGCGGACGTGCCGGCGACGGAACCTGTCACCCTGGCCGAGGTCAGGGCCGGCCTGACCCGTATCACGGGCCGGGACTTCGGCCCGCGGGACATGTACTGGTCAGGGCGGTACCGCAGCGAGAGCCGCCAGGTTCCCAGCTACCGCAGCGGCCGGGTCTTCCTGGCCGGCGACGCCGCGCACACCCACTCGCCCGCGGGTGCGCAGGGGATGAACACCGGGCTCCAGGACGCGCTGAACCTCGGCTGGAAGCTCGGCGCGGCCCTGGCGGGCTGGGCGCCGGACTGGCTGCTCGACAGCTATCATGCCGAACGTCATCCCGTGGGTGCCGCTGTGCTCGCGCTGACCGGGCGCCAGTTCCGCCTCAATACGGCCCGTACCCCGCCCCGCCGGGCACTGCGCTGGGCCGCTCATCGGCTGATCGCACCGCTTCCCCCCGTTCAGTCGTGGCTGGCCCGCACCTACTCGGGCACGGGAATCAGCTACCGGCAGTCCGCCAGCCAGGCCCGCGATCCGGTGGTCAGCCAGGCTCACCCGCTGGCCGGCGGGCGGCTGCCGCGCGGGCAGCTGATCCTCGCCGACGGGACCGCCGCGCGCATCTACCAGCTGTTCCACGACGGGCGGTTCGTGCTGCTGGAATCCGGCGGTTCGGCGGCCTCGGTGGCCTCGGCGGGCCTGCCCGGGCCGGTCAGGGCGGTCAGTTACCAGCGGTGCAGCGGGGCGCGGCTGCCGCCCGCGGTCCTGGTCCGGCCCGACGGGTACGTCGCCTGGGCCTCCGCCGAGCGCGACCGGCTGGCCCGGGAGCGGGCGGCCCGCGCCGCCATCGGCCAGTGGTGCGTCCCGGCCTGACCGGCGGTCGACAGACGACGCCCCCGGAGCGGAACTCGCGGGGGCGTCGTCATGGGCGCTGGTGTGCGGTCGCCTCTCGGCGAGTGGCACTACGCGGCTCCAGCCGGACGGTATTCCGCGAAGGCAGATGAGTTGAGGCCCGGGGGATCCAGCACACCAGCGATCGTTGGAACGCACGGGCCGGTGGCCTTATTCCGTGCACGGTCAATCACCCCGCTGGCGGGATCTCCGGCTCTTCGGCTAGCGCCCCGGCCCGCCATGCCGGGCATCGTGCAACAACAGCAGAACGCGTCAGCAGTCGTTGGAGGCACGGCGTCGGCCGCCCGGGGCTACCGAGCGAGGATTGGGGGGTTCTGGCCGTCAGGACAGCACCGGCGGGCGGCTTCGGACGGATAGTGTGGGTGTAATACGGGGGAGTGTTAAGAGGTGTAGCTGGCGGTGGCCGGGGAAGTATCGCTGATCGGCTGTATCGGCGTTCTCACCGTGGCCACTCGCGGCCCGGCTGGGCCGGGGGAGGTCCTGGTCAAGATCCGGGGTGGCCGGGAGGCCTATATCGCATGGTCCAGCGAGCCGATCCAGCGGGGCTCGACGGTGCTGGTCATCGAGTCCCGCGGCACCCGGGCGGTTGACGTCAGCGAGTGGACGGACCCGCTCAATCCTTTTCCTGACAATGCCGTTTAAGGAGCCATGTCATGTTCGGTTACCGTGTCCCCGCACCC
>DASWFT010000024.1:0-2338 GCA_036394075.1 Streptosporangiaceae bacterium | reverse complement strand
GGCCGCGATGGCCGCGACCTTCTTGGTGATTCGCATTTCTGGTTCCCCGTTCTGGTACTGGAACCACATGACTGATCGGTTATGCAAGTTCCAGAAATCTGAATGGCGGGCGCGGTATTTGAGGTTTGTCGTACCTGCCCGGATTTGTTCGTCCTGGAGGGAAGGATGCGCTATCGGGGTGGTGACTCCGATGGCCGCGAAGGTGCAGATTGGTTGCAGGCCGGGTCGTGCGGGCGGCACGAGCGCGCGTTTCCGCGGAGACGGCTCGTGAAAGCGGAAATGCCGCCGTGCTCGTGGCTGCTCACCAGGGCAGGCACCACTGCCCTTAAGTTTCCGGGCTTATGGGGTCTGGTGTCTGGTTTCCTGAGGGCTGGTCACGGTCTGGCTGCATGTTGGTCGCGGCGGCGTGACGGGATCCGGTGGTCCCTGAAATAGAACAAAGCTCCTGGTAGGAACTGGGTTGTTGAGGCCCTTTCCGTCCACCTGGAGCTTTGTTGACTGCCAAGTTTGCCATGGTCATCGCGCCTGCGTCCACTCCGGCCGCGCCGCAGCGGGATAACGATGAGGCCGCGGAGGCGGCCGCCCGGGTCGCGTCCGGGCCCGGCTTCTGGACGGAGTGGCTGGCGGAGCTGGGCCGGCAGGGCCTGCTGGAGGACCTGCTCGCCGGGGACGTGATCGCCCGCGCGCTGCGGGAGGCGCCGACGGGCCATAAGTACGACAGGGTGCTGACCGCGAAGATGACCGTGGTCTGCGTGCTGGTCGCCTGCCTGTTTCCCGGCGCCGGCTACGACACGGTGCTGGCGACGGCGTTCGGGCTGCCGGGGCTGAAACACAGGCCGGGCGCGGGGACGCCGACCGGGCCGGCATTGTCGCAGGCCCGGAAGCTGCTCGGCGAGCAGGTCATGCAGCGGCTGTTCGAGCTCGACGCCGCAGTGGCCGACGCGGACCTCGGGATCGGCCTGCTGTGGAAGGGCCTGGAGGTCACCGCGATCGACGGCACCACGATGGAGCTGGCCAGGAACGGCGTGCTCGACGGCGAGTTCGGCGTCCCCGCCGCCGGCGCCCGGCCGCTGCTGCGGGTCACCGCGCACGTCCGCACCGCGACCTTCCGGTGGATCGGCGCCGCGGCCGGCGGCTACCACGACGGCGAGAACGCCCTGGCCGACCAGCTCGAGGACAGCTTCCGGCCCGGCATCCTCAACCTCGCCGACCGCGGCTTCTTCTCCATGCACCGCTGGATCCGGTTCTCCGGCACCGGCGCCGACCTGGCCTGGCGCATCAAGAACGGCGCGAAATCCGTCCCGCTCAAGACCCTCAAGGCCCTGCCCGACGGCTCCGAGCTGGTCATGCTCCGCGAATCGGACGGCATGCGCACCCGGCGCAGGAAGGAAACAGGCAGCCCCCGCGCGGAACGGCTCCCGGACACCACCGCCCGGCTCGTCACCTTCACCATCACCACCGCGACCCGCAGCGGCCGGGCCAAGACCACCGTAATGCGGGTGCTGACCACCCTCCTGGACCACCAGGCCTACCCGGCCAGGGACATCGCCGTCCTGTATGCCGAGAGATGGCAAATCGAAATCGCGTTCCTTCATTTGAAGCGGACCGTCCGCGGGCCCCGCCGCCCGCTGCGCGGCCAGTCCCCGGACCTGGCACGCCAGGAAGCCTGGGCACTCCTGCTCATCCACAACATCACCGCCACCGCGGCCGCCCGCGCCGCCGGATCCGCCGGGCTCGACCCCGGCCTCATCCCGTTCACCGCCGTGCTCGGCCTCATCCGGTCCCACGTCGCCGCGGACACCTGCTGCCGGCACTGCGGGCACCGCCCCGCCAGCGCGGATGCCCCGCTGGCCAGCCTGAACGCCGCCATCCTCGCCCTCCCCAGGCACCGGCCCGGACGCCAGCGGACATCCGGCAGGACCGCCGCCGAACGACGAACCAGGCACACCGAAGAAGTCACCTACACCATCGACATCACAAAGTCGAATCTCCCGAAATGGACACAACACCGAAAACTTAAGGGCAGTGGGTTCCCCCCGCTAGCGGCATCTGCCGGATCCTGGCTAGCTGCAATGCGCTGCGCAGGCCTCGTCGCTAGCGTGGAGTTATGCCCGATGATCCCATTTCGAGCAGCGGTTCGACGTCGTCCAGCCCGGGCGGGAGCGCCCGGCGGCGGATGGTAGAGCGCCTGGACGAGGCTGAATGCCTTCGGCTGCTCGGCATCGAGGGGCTCGGGCGCTTGGTCTATAACAGCCAGTACGGGCCCACGGCGCTGCCGGTTGAGTACAAGGTGTACGAAGGTTCGATCGTTTTCCGCACCGCCCAGGACACCTTCACC
>DASWFT010000023.1:0-12117 GCA_036394075.1 Streptosporangiaceae bacterium | reverse complement strand
CGTCCAGGCAGGGGATGACCCTTATCGCCACAGTCATCTTTTCCCGCTCGCTCGCCTCCGGGGCGCCTTGAGGCGCCGCCTTCCCTCGTCGCTCGTTCCTCGCTCCTCAGTCCAGGCAGCGCCGCGCCCCTTCGGCTCGCTCATACTGCAAACCATTGCAGGTGAAACGCTACTGGACAAGGCCAGATTTAGCTGAACGAATCCTGAGCGCGCATCCAGGCCGCCCTGACGCGGCTCCCGCTCGCTTCCGGGGCCCCGCCCGCCTCCCCATTCCCCCTTCACTGCGCCGCCTTCCCTCGTCGCTCGTTCCTCGCTCCTCAGTCCAGGCGGCGCCGCGCCCCTCCAGCTCGCTCATACTGCAAACCATTGCAGGTGAAACGCTCCTGGACAAGGCCGGATTTAGCTGAACGAATCCTGAGCGCGCATCCAGGCCGCCCTGACGCGGCCGCGGCGGCGACCAGCCCGGCGAGCCAGCCAGGATCACCAGGCGACAGCGTCAGGGGTCGGCGGCGCTGGCCAGGGCGCGGAGGGCCGGGCCGGTGAGCCGGTGCACGGTCCATTCGTCCATCGGGACCGCGCCGAGTGAGGCGTAGAAGCCCAGGGCGGGGGAATTCCAGTCCAGGACCGACCATTCCAGCCGGGCATATCCGCGCTCCACGCAAATGCGGGCCAGTTCGGCGAGCAGCGCCCGGCCGTGCCCGTAGCGGCGCATGTCCGGCCTGACGTAGAGATCCTCCAGGTAGATCCCGTGCTTACCTTCCCAGGTCGAGAAGCTGAGGAACCAGAGCGCAACGCCGACGACCTCGCCGTCCTGCTCGGCCACATGCGCGAACACGGCCGGGCGATCGGCCATGAGAGATAGGCGCAAATCCTCTTCTGTGGCGGTGATCTGATCCAGCGCCTTTTCGTACTCGGCCAGATCACGGATGAGCTGGTAGATCATGGGCACGTCGCCGGCCCGGGCCGGCCGGATCAGCGGGTCACCCCAGCGCCGCGCCCACCGCAAGGCCGGCTCCGGCGGCTGGCGTCCCGTGCTGATCACCGGCCCTGTGCTGGTCACTGACACTGTGCTGGTCCTCGGCCCCGTGCTGGTCCTCGGCGCCGTTCGGGTCATCGGTGGCGACCGGGATCCGGTAGCGGAGCCGGAACCGGTCGGCGGCGATAACGATCTCCCCGGCCTCGACGGTTCGCGGCCCAGCGCGGTGCGCCCGCTCGATCAGCAGGACCATCGCACCGGCCGGGATCTCCAGGGCGGCGGCCTCGGCCGACAGCGACGGCCGCACCGAGATGTCCTCCACCACCTGGTCCACGCAGACGCCGATGACCTTCATCCGCTCGATCACCCCACGCCCGGCGAACGGGCCCTGCTCGGGGAGGAGCACCGGGGTATGGGCGGTGAGTTCCGCGGGCTCGTAGCTGGTGGCCATCTGCACGGGGGTGCCATCCGCGCTGAGCAGGTACCTGGTCCGGGTCACCGGGACATCGCCAGGCCCCAGTCCGAGCCGACGCGCGATGTGCGGTGGCGCGAGGACGCGCTCGGACTGATGCTCCCAGGACAGCCGGGGCGAGTGCGCCTCGCGGTCCGCGGTGCCTTCGCCCCGCTGCGCATCCTCGAGCCCGAACGGTGACCCGGGAAAATGCAGCCGGTCATGGGCGAGGTGGGCGGCGGCGGGTACCTTGCGGACGTACGACCCCGAGCCTGCCCTGGCCTCGATGAGGCCCTCGGTGGCCAGGACCTGGAGGGCGTGCTTGGCCGCGGTCTCCCCGACGCCGTACCTGGCGATGATCCCGTTCCTGGATGGCACCCTGGCGCCGGGCGGGAGCAGGCCGCCGCGGATCTGCTCCCGCAGATCCTCAAGCACACGCAGATAGACCGGATCAGTTGAGGCAGCCATGGCTCTCGATCCTCCTGACGTGACTGCACGACGGCGGTCACGAGTCCAGCAGGCCAGTCGCCATTGTTGCCGAACCGCCAGCAAGCTGTGTCCTAACGACCATCTTGTGACCATAGCTTTGCCGGGGGTAATTAGGGAGTTACTGTCAGAATTCGTTCGGCAGGATGTTGATTCCCCGGTCGCGGCAGGCCGGTATGCCTGGCTGCGGCGGCCAGCGGGCGCGCCGCATCGGGCCTACTGCTTCCTGGCGAAAATCAGGCCGTCCCCGATGGACAGCATCGCGAGTTCCACCCGCATGTCGGCGAGGGCATGCTCGTTGAAGTCCCTGATCGCCCGGGCGTTGGGCTCGGGATCGGGGTCGAAGATCCGGCCGTGCAGGAATGTGTTGTCCACCAGGATGATCCCGCCGCTGCGGGTGCGCGGCACGATCTCGTCCCAGTAGCTTACGTACCCGGTCTTGTCGGCGTCTATGAACGACAGGTCGAACGACGCGTCCCGCGGCAGGGCCCGCAGCGTGTCGATCGCCGGGCCAAGCCGCAACTCGATGCGGTCAGCGAGGCCCGCCTTGTGCCAGTACTCCCGGGCCAGCGATGTCCAGTCCTCGTTCACGTCACAGCAGGTGAGCCTGCCCCCCTCGGCCAGGCCTCGGGCCAGGCAGATGGACGAGTACCCGGTGAAGGTGCCCACCTCGATCGCCCGCCGGGGCGCGATCAGCCGGCTCAGCAGGGTCATGAACGTGCCCTGCTCCGGGCCGATCTGCAGGATCACCTGGCCGGGGAAGCGCGCCGCGGTCTCCTCGATCAGGTCGCGCAGCAGCGCGTCCGGCGGGCTGCTGTGCGCGACGGCGTAGTCAAAGATCTGCCGGCTGACATGCTCGGTTCCTGAGGCCACCGGTCGAGGGTACCCCGCGCGCCCCCTGCGGCGTGTCTGTGGACCCCGTTGTGGATGAACCGGTGGACAGGCAAGCTGCACGGGGGATAACGGCGGGCGTTGTGTGGATGTCCTGTGGATGACCAAAAAATCTTGAGATTGCTGGCCGAAACCCCTTGTGCCGCCGTGCGCCGGGCAGTAGAAATTCTCTCACCACCGAAAACGACGACCATCCGGGGGCAACCCCGGAGGCGGAAGAACCGGGAAACCGGGCCTTCTCGCCGGGGAAATCAGCGACCGGTGGCAGGCCGGACAGCGCAAGGAGCCGAGCAATCGGCGGGCCGGTGCTGCGAGACCGGGTGAGGCCCCTCCATCTCATACATGGAGGGGCCTTACATTATTCTGCCTGACCTTTGACGGCTTGCAAGGTGTAGGTGCAGGGGAGCCGCCACGGCCGGTCGGCCAGCCGCCACTCACCGCCCTCGATGCGCTCCATCTGGCCGGGCAGGGCTTCCCAGGGCGCGCTGTCATGCTCATGCAGGCCGGTCAGGTCCATCCCGGCCGCCTGGAGCGCGGTGACGATCTCGCCCAAGCCGTGGTTCCACTCATGCGTCACGTTCTGCGTGAAGACCACGTCCGTCGCGACGTAGGTACCGCCCTCTTCCCAGACGGTGGGCTTGTCACGCTCGAAGTACGGGTTGTCCACGACGAGCAGGCCGTCCGGCCGCGCGTCAGCCAGCGACCACAGCATCGGATGCCCCTCCCGGAGGAACAGCCTCCCCCCGGGCCGCAGCAACCCGGCGACCACGTCCGCCCAGCGGCGGACGCTCGGCAGCCAGCACAGCGCGCCGATCCCGGTGAACACCAGGTCAAACTGGCCGGCGCCGAGGACCTTGACCGCGTCGTAGACATCAGCCTCGACAAAGTCCACCGCGGGGCCGGCCCGCCCGGCCAGACGGCGCGCCTCGGCCAGGGAGGCCGCCGAGAAATCCAGCCCGGTCATCGTCGCGCCGAGCCGGGCCAGCGAGATCGTGTCGGTGCCGATGTGGCACTGCAAGTGGACCCCGCGCAGGCCGTTGATGTCGCCGAGCAGCGGGCGGTCAAACCGCACCACGCTGCTGAGGAAGGACGGGTCGTCCGCAAAACGGGCGACGCCATAGTCGGGAGACGCCGCGTGCGCGGGCGCGCGCTCATCCCAGCTGGCCTGGTTCACCGCCCGGTAGTCCGTCATCGCCCCATCGTTCCACGCAGGCCCACGACCGCCGGGAAGGAGTCAGCCGGATGGGTTTCCCAGGCCGGATGGGCGCCTCAGACGGGGTAGGTGACGCTGGTCAGCCGTTCGGATTCCTGCCACAGCCGCTGCTGCGTGCTCTCGTCGTGGGAGCGGGCACTCGACTGCACTCGCCGTGGGTAGCCCTTGAGCTCGAAGCGGCCGCCGGGGCCGTAGTACTCTCCGCCGCGGGCGGCCGGGTCGGTGGCCGCGCGGAGCGTTGGCAGGGCGCCCATCTGCGCGCTCTGCGTGAAGGTCCAGCCAATGGCCCGGTTGGCCATCTGAAGCGCGGCTGGCATGTTGCGGGTCAGCTCGGTGCTCGACGTGCCGGGATGGGCCGCCAGCGCGGCCGTCCGCGCGTCAGCGGCGGCGAGCCGTCGCTGCAGCTCGTAGGTGAACAGCAGGTTGGCCAGCTTGGACTGGCCGTATCCGGCCACCCGCCCGGCGGACTGTAGATCATCGACGTGGATCCGGCCGCTGCGGTGACTGTTGCTGCTCACTGTGACCACGCGTGAGCCCTCGACGGGCAGCAGCCGGTCGAGCAGCAGGCCGGTGAGCGCGAAGTGACCGAGATGGTTGGTGCCGATCTGAAGCTCGAACCCGTCGGCCGTCACGCCGGGCGGAGGCACCATCAAGCCCGCGTTGTTGATGAGCAGGTCGAGGGTGTCATGGCTGGCCCGGATCTCTTCCGCCGCCTCGCGGACGGAGGCGAGCGAGGCCAGGTCAAGATGGACGACCGTCACGGCCGCCTGGGGCGCGGTGACGGCGATCCGGGCCGCGGCATCCTTGGCCTTGCCGGCGTCCCGGCAGGCGAGGACGACCGCTGCCCCGTGTTCGGCCAGCACCCGGGCCGTTTCGAACCCGATCCCGGAGTTGGCACCGGTGATCACCGCGGTGCGCCCGGCCTGATCCGGTACGTCTGCGGCGGTCCACAGTTCGCGTGTGCTGCCCGGCTGGCTCATCGGTCCCTGCCTGCCTAATGTTATTGGCTTTTGATGTAAGCGACTCTAGTGGCCTGTAAGAGGGGGGTCCTTTGACGTGCAGCCAAAGAAGACTCCTCTGACAGGCCACTGGCATGCGAGCCGCCTGATGGCAGGCCAGCCGCGCGCGAACCGGATCATTTGATGCCGCCGGGCGTAGCGGCGGTCCGGGCGGCCGGAGCGGCCGGCGGCGACTACGCTCGGCGCATGGCCTTGTCCCTGCACATACCCAGCCCGCCAGCGAACGGGTTTCATATCGGCCCGGCCTACATCCACTTCTACGGGCTGATGTACGTGGTCGGGATCGCAGCGGCGATCTTGATCACGCAACGGCGGTGGAAGGCGTCTGGCGGTGACCCGGCGCTGGTCGGGGACGTGGCGATCTGGGCGGTGCCGGCCGGGATCGTGGGCGGCCGGATCTATTTCGACCTGACCACGCCGAAGTACATCCCGCATCACTGGTACGGGGTGTTCGCGGTCTGGGACGGCGGCCTCGGGATCTGGGGCGGCATCGCCCTGGCGGCCGTGGTCGGCATCTGGCGGGTCCGCAGGGCGGGCGCGGACGTGGGCGTCTTCATGGACGCCGTCGCCCCGGCCCTGCTGGTGGCCCAGGGGATCGGCAGGATCGGGAACTACTTCAACCAGGAACTGTTCGGCGGGCCGACCAGCTTGCCGTGGGGGCTGGAGATTGCCCCGGCCTTCCGCCCGCTCGGGTACGCGCGATATGCCACGTTTCAACCGACGTTCCTGTATGAGCTGATCTTCGATGTGCTCCTGGCCGCGCTGCTGGTCTGGCTGGGGCACCATCGCGGCATCAAGCCGCCGGGCCTGTTCGCCCTGTACGTGACCGGGTACTCGGCATTCCGGATCTTCGAGGAGTCGTTGCGAGTCGACCCCTCTGAGCACTTCTTGGGCCTGCGGCTGAACTTCTATGTCGCGTCCGTCCTTACCGTCGTCGGCATCGCGTGGTTCGTGCGCACACAGCGCCCAAGGCCCGTTGTCGCCGGGGCCACACCCCCGGGCGATGAGAGCGGGCCGGAAGGCGGGGATGAGGGCACAGCCGGGACCCGCGACGAGGTCACCGCGGCAACGGGGCATGACGACGTGGCCATGGATGATGCTGAAGCCGAGCCGGAGGGGGCGCCCGAGGCGGAACCCGCCGACGATGACCCCGCTCGCCAGCACTGACCTGCCCGCCGGCCCCGCCTGCCGGCACTGACCTGCCCGCCGCCCCCGCCTGCCGGCACTGACCTGCCCGCCGCCCCGCACGCCGGCAGAACGTATTCGCGGCGGCCACCCCGCCGGTGCTCGCCTTGGGATGCCAGCACGCCATCTCTGGTGAGGCCAGCCCCCTGGTAGAAGTCGTCCCAGCACACTTGTGATGGGCCGCCCGCAGGCCATCTACTTGGCTCACGGCCTGGGGTACAGCCGGATCGCGCGATGCGCTCTGATAGCGGGGTGAACGGGCTTGCGTATTACCGTGACCTGGCTGCGCCTGGAGTTGCGCCGGCGCTGGCGGTCGCTCATCGTGCTGGCCCTGCTTGTCGCGCTGGCCACGGCGACGGTGCTCGCGGCTGCCGCGGGAGCGCGGCGCGGGCAGAGCGCGTACGGCCGGCTGTGGGTACGGACCCTGCCCGCGACGGCCACCGTGCTGCTCAACCAGCCGGGTTTCGACTGGGCCCAGATCCGCGCGTTGCCCGAGGTCAGTGCGCTGAGCATGTTCCCGGTCGGCTTCGGATTCGCGCTGGACTGCTGCCCGGGCGCGAGTACCGGATTCCCGCCCGCGGACAACGAGTTCACCCGGACGATCGAACGGCCGGTCGTGTTGCAGGGGCGGCTGTTCAACCCCGACCGCGCCGACGAGGTGCTGGTCACCCCCAAGTTCGTGGCGAGTTACGGCAAGGGTGTTGGCGACATGCTTACCTTGCACCTGGCCAGCCCGCGGCAGATGGACGCGGGATTCGACCGGTCCAGTGGACCGCGCGGGCCGAAGATCCGGGCCCGCATCGTCGGGGTGATCCGTACGCCCTGGGGACTCGGTGCGGACACGCCGGGGCAAAAGGGAGGCGTGCTCGCTTCGCCGGCCCTGTTTGCCCATTACCGCGCCAACATCATCGGCACGACCGGCCAGATATACATCAACGCGCTGGTGCGGCTCAAAGGGGGCACCGCCGCGATTCCCGCGCTCCGCGCCGACCTGGCCCGCGTGACCGGGCGGTCCGACATCGACGTGTGGAACAACCTGGTCTACTTCGGTGACCCGCTCCGCAGGGTCACCGGGTACGAGGCCGCCTGCCTGCTGGCCTTCGCGCTGGCGGCCCTGGTGGCCGCCTTCTTCCTGGTCGGCCAGTCCGTGGCCCGTTATACATCCTCCACCGTCGTGGATCTCCAGGTGTTGCAAGCGGTGGGGATGACGCGCCTGCAAGCCGTCGCGTCGGCCTCGGCCGCGCCTTTCCTGGCCGCGGCGGCGGGGACGACGGCCGGCGTGGCTGGCGCGATCGTGGCCTCGCGATGGATGCCGATCGGCGCGGCATCCATCATGGAGCCGCATCCGGGGCTCGACGTGGACTGGCTGGTGCTGGGCGCCGGCTGGATCATCGCCCCGCTCCTCGTGCTGGCCGGCTCGGCTGGCGCCGCGGCGATGGCGCTGACCGCCGGCCGGCGGCAGGGGGCCCCGCGCCGGTCCGCCGTCGCGGCGGCCGCGTCGGGAGCGGGGCTGCCCATACACGTGGTGGTCGGCGCCCGGTTCGCACTTGAGCCTGGACGCGGCCGGTCCGCCGTGCCGGTCCGGCCGGCCCTGCTGGGTGCGGTCGCGGGCGTGCTTGGCGTGCTCGCCGCCTTCACCTTCTCCGCCGGGGTCTCCGACGCTGCCGCCAACCCGGCACGCTTCGGGCAAACGTGGCAACTGGGCACCTTCCTCGGTCTCAACGGGCACGACTTCGGGCCCGCGGACCGGGTACTTCGCGCCGTCGCGGCCGACCGCGACGTGATCGGCGTCG
The DNA here is from genome assembly GCA_036394075.1 of Streptosporangiaceae bacterium. Lineage (GTDB taxonomy): Bacteria > Actinomycetota > Actinomycetes > Streptosporangiales > Streptosporangiaceae > JAWWPY01. The sequence continues at coordinate 4,103 of DASWFT010000023.1, read as the reverse complement.
ATAACGCGCGTATCGCGGGGGCGCAATCGGGCCAGGTCTCCATCGAGAGCTTCACCTATCACCCGGTAGCCGGCAAGCGGCCGGCCATCGTCCTCACCGACGGGCGCATGCCCGCCACGCCCAACGAGATCGTGCTGGCTCCGACGACCGCCCGCGAGTTGCGCGCCGTGACGGGCTCCACGGTCCGGCTCACCGGCGCCGGGGCCCCGCAGGCGGTGACGGTGACGGGTATCGGCTTCGTCCCCGCGGGGCCGCACAACGGCTACGCCAACGGCGCGTGGCTCACCCCCGCCGGGTACGACCGGATTTTTGCGGGCGCGCACTATTCCTTCAAGTTCCACCTCGCGACAGTGGCGGTGCGGCCCGGCGCGGACATACAGGCGGTCGCGCGCAGGCTGAACGCCGCGGCCGCTGCCATCAAGGGCGGCCGGGCATTCACCTTCACGCCCCCGCCTGCGCTGCCGGCAGTCCAGCAGATCAAGGACCTGGAGGTGCTGCCGCTGGCGCTGAGCGCCTTCCTGGCCCTGCTGGCCATCGGCGCGGTCGGGCACGCCCTGTCCATCGCCGTGAACCGCCGGCGCCACGAACTGGCGGTCATGCGGGCGCTCGGGATGACCCGGCTGCAAACGCGGATGGTGGTCGCCACCCAGGCGAGCGTGCTCGCTGTGATCGGGCTGGTGTTCGGGGTGCCGCTCGGAGTCGCGCTCGGCCGTAGCCTCTGGCACGTGGTCGCCGGCTTCACGCCCGTGGCCTATAACCCGCCGCTCGCCGTGTGGGCGCTGCTGCTGATCGGCCCCATCGCCTTGCTGGCCGCGAACACGCTGGCCGCCTGGCCAGAACAGCAAGCCGCACGGCTACGCACCGGACAGGTTCTTCGCACCGAGTGATTCGAGCCAGTCGCCACCACGCCCGGCCTGCCGGAAGGTGCTCGGCCCCCGCTACGGAAGGCGACAGCTGGGGAAAGCGACGGCGTGGACGGCTATCTGGCCGTGGTGGGTGTCTGGTAGCGTCGCGGTGCACGTACACGACCCGAGGAGGTGAGACCCATTACCGCTGTATCAGGCTGGGTGCTCCCCTCCCTCGCGGCTGTGCGGTTCGTCTGACATAGGTGGCCGTGGGAGTGCCCGTAGGCATCCCGAAAGGCAACGGACCTATGCGCTTCACCTTGGAGACGACCTCGAACGGCGTCTCGGAACGTCTCTTCACCCTCGACGACATCCCCGGTGTGCTCTGGTCACCCGCCGATGCCACCGGTATCCGCCCCCTGGTGCTGCTGGGCCATGGCGGCGGGCAGCACAAGAAGGCCCCGGGCCTGGTGGCCCGCGCCCACCGCTACGTGACGGTCGGCGGCTTCGCGGTGGCGGCCATCGACGCGCCCGCGCACGGCGACCAGCCAAGAACCGAGCAGGACGAGCGGTCCGTGGCCGACATCAGGGAGCGAGTGGCAGCGGGTGAGCCCCTCGGCCCGCAGATCGCCCGCTTCAACGCAGCGCTGGCGGCGCGGGCGGTTCCCGAGTGGCGGGCCACCCTGGACGCGCTCCAGGCACTTGACTGCATCGGCGCGGGCGGGCCGGTGGGGTTCTGGGGCGTGTCGATGGGCAGCGGGATCGGCGTGCCGTTCGCCGCGGCCGAACCGCGGATCACTGCTGCCGTCTTGGGCCTCGCGGGCGGTGAAATCCTCACCGAGGCGGCGGCCCGGATTACCGTCCCGGTCGAGTTCCTGCTGCAGTGGGACGACGAGGTGGTGCCGCGCGACTCGGGCCTCGCGCTGTTCGACGCCTTCGCCTCCCGCGAGAAGACGCTGCACGCCAACTCCGGCCGCCACGCGGGCGTACCCGCGTTCGAACTGGACAGCTCAGAGCGCTTCTTCACCCGCCACCTCCTCCAAGGCAGCGCCTCCGCATGACCGGATAGGCGGAACGAACAACGGAATAGCCAGTCACGCTACGAGTTGGTTCCCGATTCAGGGAGGGCGGCGGGGAGGTCGAAGCCGCGGAAGGCGTCTGGGGTGAGGAAGGCGGTGATCTCCTGGATCTGCGCGCCGCGCAGGGTGAGCACGTCGATGGCGCGCGGCAAGAAGATCTGTGTCTTGTCGTCCCAGGCGTAGAGGCCGAAGGCGAGCTGCCCGTTCGCGCGAGCGGGGATGAGGTGCCAGCGCGTCGCCCCGGACATCGGCCCGCCGCTGAGGTAGATGGCGACCTGTTCGCGGCCGCTGTACCAGGTTGGCAGGGGCGGCATCGCCAGCTTCGCGTCTTCGGCGAGCATGGCGACGACCGCGTCGACGTCGTTGCGCTCCCAGGCGGTGACGTAGCGCCGCACGACCTGTCTCAGCGTGCCGTCGCTCAGCGAGCGCAGTGTCGCCTGCTGGCTTTGTTCCGGCAGTCGCTGGTCCACTGTCTTGTGGGCGCGCTGCAGGGCGCTGTCGACCGAGACGGGCGTCGTTTCGAGCGCCGTGGCGGTTTCGCGGGCCGAGAAGCCGAGTACGTCGCGGAGTATCAACACGGCGCGCTGTCGCGCGGGCAGGTGCTGGAGTGCCGCGATGAAGGCGAGCTCGACGCCCTCGCGCTGCTCATAACGGGCCTCCGGGCTGGCCAGCCCGGAGGCGGGCGCCAGCCGCTCATCCGGGTAGGGTTCGAGCCACACCGCCTCGGTTACTGGCTCGGCGGGGCCGTCGTGGGGGTCGGCGGCGGGCCCGTAGTCGATCGGAAGCACTCGTCTGGGCCGCCGCTCGATCGCCCTGAGGCAGGCGTTTGTCGCGATCTTGTAGAGCCAGGAGCGGACCGAGCTTCGGCCCTCGAACTGCGGCAGTGCGCGCCAGGCGCGCAGCAGCGTCTCCTGCAGCGCATCTTCTGCGTCCACGGCCGAGGCGAGCATTCGGTAGCAGTGGGCGTACAGCTCGCCGCGGTATGCTCCGGCGAGTCGGCCGAAGGCATCGTCGTCGCCCCGCCGAGCGCCCTCGAGCAGCTCGGGCTCGCTCGCCGTCAACACCGTGCGAGCCGCTCTCGTCCCGCGTTCAGGCCCGGTCGTCATCGTTTTGGCTGCCAGATAGCGAGCTCGCCGCACTGTGGCGCCGAAATGACACTGCGCCATCCGGCCGGCCCCTCGCGCGGCGCCAGCAGCACTGAGGCGCCGAGCTGGCACGCGTGTTCGGTGGACTCTTCGATCTGGTCGACCTCGACGTAGGGCAGCCACAGCGGGCGCGCGGTGCCGCATTCGACGATGCCGCCGCCGAAACCCCCTCCCAGGTCGAGGGCGAGGTAGGAGCCGCACCCGGCCTCGATCAGCGGCCGGGGCCAGCACAAGAGTTTCGCGTAGAACGCGCTCGCCCGTGCCCGATCACCGGTATGGAGCTCCAGGTGAACGACGGGCCTGGGACTGGACATATGCGTGGTCACCTTACCTGTGATCCGCGCTTTGGCCGGAATCCATCGCCCCGGAGCAGAATCGGTGAGCCGAGCCGCCTGGGGCCGTCACGGACCGCGCCGCCGGGCACACAGCTGCCATCCAAGCCCGAGCAGGGTGGAGCCTGCGCCAGGCGCAGCTTTCGTGGCGGGCGATGGATTGCGGCCTTTCGCCGGATCACCACCTCCAGAAGCGGCGACTGGGCTCGCCGGGCACCACCTAGACAGATGCAAGAAAGGGTAACGATGACCACAGGGCGTATGACAATCGCCGACAGGGCAGTTCTGGTGACCGGGGCCAATCGCGGCATCGGGCAGGCGCTGGTCGAGGAAGCCCTGAGGAGAGGCGCGAGCCGGGTCTATGCCGGTACGCGCCAGCCCTTGGCCCACCCGGACGGGCGCGTCACGCCGCTGACCCTGGACGTGACCAGCGCGGCGCAGATTCAGGCCGCGGCCGGGAGAGTCGAGTCTCTCGACATCCTCATCAACAACGCCGGCATCGCGCTTTACGACGACCTCAGCGATCGCGCCGCGCTCGAGCAGCAGCTCGCGGTGAACCTGTTCGGCACGTATGGCGTGACCCAGGCCTTCCTGCCGTTGCTGACTGGTTCCCGGGGCGCCATCGTCAACAATCTGTCGTTGAACGCCTTCGCCCCCATGCCGGTCATTCCGGCCTACTCGATCTCCAAGGCGGCCGCGTTC
>DASWFT010000022.1:0-18055 GCA_036394075.1 Streptosporangiaceae bacterium | reverse complement strand
CACCCCGGCGGTATCGACTCCCGTTCGCGGGGCGATGGCCAGGAAGGCGGCCAGCTTACGGCGCGATGGCATGTGGTCCTCGGGGCCGATCACCATGCCCACGCGCTGGTGGCCCAGGGACGCCAGGTGCCCGAACGCCTGCTCGACGGCGGCAGCGTCGTCGACGGAAACGCGCGGGAAGCCGATGTGATCCACGGCGGCGTTGACCAGCACCGCGGGCACGCCCCGCTCCAGCAGCAGCCGGTAGTGGTCGTGCGTGGAGTCGGCCTCGGCGAAGTTGCCGCCGGCGAAGACCATCCCGGACACCTGCTGACCGAGCAGCATCCGGACGTAATCCGCCTCCGACAGCCCGCCGGCCGCGCGGACGCACAGTACCGGGGTGAATCCCTGCTGCGTCAGACCCACGCCGACCACCTCGGCCAGCGCGGGGAAGATGGGGTTCTGCAGCTCTGGCAGCACCAGGCCGACCAGCCGGCCGCGTTCTCCGCGCAGTTTGGTCGGGCGCTCGTACCCCAGCACGTCCAGCGCGGTCAGCACGGCGTCCCTCGTTGACGGGGAGACCCCCAGCTTGCCGTTCAGCACCCGGCTGACCGTCGCCTCGCTGACCCCGACCTTCTTGGCTACATCCGCAAGCCGTCGTGTCATGACGCAACTATACGGCATTTGACGCAAGTACTTGCAAGGGCTTGCGGCACAGAGCAAGTCGCTTTCTGCGCGACGGCCTGGCCATCTGGGTCAGGGCCGGATCCCATCCCGGCTGGCCCGGGTGATGTCCCCCCCACGCTCGTGCAGGTCACGGCGAGATGAGGCCGGGCCGCGTCTAGATTCACTGGCTGTCCATGTTGTGCGTTGTGAAGTCGTTATCATTCAATAAATCATCCAAGTCTTGCTAGCAGATGAAAGCACATATAACGTCTCCGGTACCTGGTGACCGAGCTCACATCACCGCCGCATACCCGTCGCTCCACCCGACATAGAGGTCGCTATGAAGAGATTTGACACGATGAGCAGACAACTTCACCGCCGGGCCGGCCGTCGCAAGATAGTCGGCCTCACCGCCGTCGCGGCTCTCGGGCTGGCCGCCGCGGCGTGCTCGAGCAGCAGTCCCTCGAACACGGCGAGCAGCAGCGGCCCGGTGACCATCACCGTCAACTGCCAACCGCCGGCCACCGCGACGGCTCAGCACAAGGAGTGGAACGAGGACGTCGCCGCCTTTGAGAAGGCCAACCCCAACATCACCATCAAGAGCGTCACCTACACCGGCCAGTGTGAGGTCCCGGCCCAATTCACCGCGACGCTCAAGGCCGGCACCGAGACCAACCTCTACTACGCCTACTTCACCGACCTCCACCAGGTCCTCAACGCAGGCCAGGCCGCCGACATCACCTCCTACGTGAACTCCAAGACGGTACCGGCGCTGGCCGACATCGTCCCGTCGGCGATGGCCGCGGAAACCGCGGGCAAGACGCTCTACGGACTGCCGACGTCCAACTACACGCAGGGCCTGATCATCAACAGGAAGCTGTTCACACAGGCCGGGCTCGACCCCAACAAGCCCCCGACCACGTGGGCCGACGTGGAGAAGGACGCCAAGGCGATCGCCGCTCTCGGCCACGGCATCTACGGCTACGGCGACTACAGTGCGAGCCCCGTCGGCGGCTGGCACTTCACCTCCGAGATGGACGCGATGGGCGGCCAGATCGTGGGCTCCAACGGCCAGGCGGCCTTCGACAACTCGACCAACGCACCGCAGGCCCAGGCGATCCTGCAGGCACTGCACCAGATGCGGTTCGTCGATCACAGCATGAGCCCGACCCAGCAGCTCGCCTGGGGCACGCTGCAACAGCAGATAGCCGCCAACAAGCTCGGGATGTACATCGCGGCGCCTGACGACATCTACAACACCATCGTCCCGGTAGACCACGGCAACATAAACGACTACGGCATGGGCCCGCTGCCAAGCACCAGCGGCACCCCCGCGGGCTCGCTGTCTGGTGGCAACGGCTACATGTTCGCGAAGAGCGACACGCCGGCCCAGATCCAGGCCGGCATCAAGTGGCTCGTCTTCGAGTCGCTGACACCGGGCAAGGGCCAGTTCAACTTCACGAGGAGCAAGGCTGACGGCTTCCCGGTCGGCTTCCCTGAGCCAGCGCTGTTCACCGGTGCCACCGCGCAGAAGTACCAGCAGCTCCTCAACGCGAGCGCGACGATCAACACGCCCTACTACTCGACCTTCGTCGCCGCGCACGAGAATGGCATGGGCGAGCCGCCCAACGCCCAGGCGCTGTACACGGCATTGAACACGCCGATGCTCGACGCGCTCACCGAACCGAACGCTAATTTCCGCCAGCTGCTCTCGACGGCAGCGAGCAACGTCAACACACTCCTGGCAAATAGCGGCGGGTAGGAGGCCGCCGCGGGGGCCGGGCTTCCCGGCCCCCGCGGCGAGTCCGGCGCCAGCGCGGCTGATTGCGCCTCAGCGCGGCCATCGCACCCCAGCGGAGTCATCGCTCCTTAGCTGGTTGGCCTCGTCCTAGGAGGATCCGGAGAATCGATGACGGACACTGCGGTCACGCTCAGCAAGGCCAAGGGCAGCCCTGGCCCGCTCGAGCGGCGGGCCGTCCGCGGCAGGCGGAGCCAGCAGCTCAGGCGCAACCTCTCCGCGCACGGGTTCCTCATCGGTGCCGTGTTGTGCTTCGCGTTTTTCTCCTGGTACCCGATGGCGCGCGAGATCATCATGAGCTTCCAGAAGACCAAACTGGGCGTGACGAGCTGGGCTGGCTGGCAAAACTACATCCGGATCTTCCACGATCCGACGTTCTGGACGGCCTGGCGCAACACGCTGGAGTTCACCGGGCTCGCGCTGGTCCTCGGCTACGCGGTGCCGTTCTTCGCCGCGATCCTGCTCAACGAGCTGCGGCACGCCAAGGGTTATCTCCGGATCCTCGTGTACCTGCCCGTGATGCTGCCGCCCGCCTCGGCGCTGCTGCTCTTCTCCTACTTCTACGACCCAACCTACGGGTTGTTCAACCGCATCCTGCAGCTACTGCACCTGCCGACCTCGCAGTGGGTGCAGTCGCCAGGCACCACCATGCCGACCACCGCGATGATCTCAGTGGTGATCGCGGCCACCTGGATGAACATGGGCGCTGCGACACTGATCTACCTCGCCGCGCTGCAGAACATCCCCGGCGAACTGTACGAGGCCGCGGAACTCGACGGCGCCGGGCTGTTCAGCCGGATCTGGCACGTCACGGTGCCGCAGACCAGGCTGATCCTCTCGCTGCTGCTGATGCTGCAGATCGTCGCCACCATGCAGATGTTCATCGAGGCATTCATCCTGACCGGGGGGCCAGGAGTGAACAACAACACGCTGTCTGTGGTCGACCTCATCTACATTTACGCGTTCTCCATGAGTGGCTCAAGCAACTACAACAGCGCCTCGGCGCTCGGCGTGGTGCTCATGCTGGTGCTCGGCGCCTTCTCCGGCGCCTACCTCTGGCTGAGCCGCGAGCGCGGCTAGGAGACAGGAGCTCACGTGTCAGTGCTCGCCGCCAGGGCCGAGACGTCGAGGCGCCGCACGGCGCAGCGCGACGCAACGTCACGGACCCTGATATCCAAGGCCCAGCTGAACCGACGGGGCAGTAAGCTCACCTACCGGATCGTCCTGACCCTGGTCGTCGTCGTCTTCACGCTGGTGTTCATCGGCCCGCTTTACTTCCTGTTCACCGACGGGCTCAAGTCCACCCAAGAAGCGGGCCAGGTACCGCCGACGTTTTTTCCTGCCCATATCCATCCGAGCACCTACGTCACCGCTTGGAAGACCCTCAGCGTCGGCCGGCTGATGTTCAACACCCTGTACTACGCGTTCGGTGCGCTCGCGTTCCAGCTCATCTTCGACGTTGCCGCTGCCTACGCGTTCTCCAAGCTCCGGCCGGTGCTGGGTAACGCCATCTTCGGCATGATGCTGGCCACCCTGATGATCCCCTCCACCGTCCTGATCGTGCCGCAGTACCTCACCGTCGCCAACCTGCCGATCCTGCATGTGAACCTGATCGGCACACCCGAGGCGATATGGCTGCCTTCGGTTGCTAACGCCTTCAACATCTTCCTGCTCAAGCGGTTCTTCGATTCGATTCCAGCCGAGCTGATGGATGCCGCGGCGATCGATGGTGCGTCCCCGCTGCGGGCTCTTCGCTCGATAGTCCTGCCGATTTCCCGGCCGATCCTGGGCGTCGTCACGATCTTCGGGTTCGTCGCTGTCTGGAAGGATTTCCTCTGGCCGCTGCTTGTCGAGAGCGGCTACACCCCAACCAGGGAAACGATCAATGTCGGGATCACGGGGGCGACGACTACACCCGTGAACCTCATCATCGCCGCTTCCGCCATGGCCGCGATTCCCACGATCATTTTTTTCCTGATCTTCCAGCGCAACATCATGTCCGGCCTGACCGCCGGCGGCCTCAAGGGATGAACGACCTGGAGGTGCCCCCTGATCGCGGGCGCACGACGCCCGGAACCAGAAACCCGCCGACTCCACAGAATTCCCAGGAGGTTAACGTGCCCCACACTGGCCAGCGCGCCGTGCCGCGTGACTGGTGGCGGACAGCTGCCATCTACGAGGTGTACCTGCGCAGCTTCGCCGACGGCAACGGCGACGGCATAGGTGACCTGGCCGGTGTGCGCGAGCGCCTGCCGTATCTGGCCGAGCTGGGGATCGACGCGATCTGGTTCGCGCCGTGGTATCCGTCGCCGATGGCCGACGCGGGCTATGACGTGGCCGACTACCGGGCGATCGAGCCGCTGTTCGGCAACCTCGACCAGGCCGAGCGGCTGATCGCCGAGGCCCATGAGCTGGGCATCCGGATCATCATCGACATCGTGCCGAACCACGGCTCCGACCGCCAGCAGTGGTTCGCCGATGCGCTCGCCGCCCAGCCTGGCTCAGCGGAGCGCGCGCGGTACCATTTCCGCCCCGGCCGGGGCGAGGGGGGGAGCTTGCCGCCGAACAACTGGGCCTCGGAGTTCGGCGGGACCGCCTGGTCCCGCGTCAACGACGCGGAATGGTACCTGCATCTGTTCAGCCCCGGCCAGCCGGACTTCAACTGGGCGCATCCCGACGTGCACGCCGAGTTCGCCGACGTGCTGAGGTTCTGGTTCGACCGGGGGGTCGACGGATTCCGCATCGACTCCGCGGCCCTGCTGGCCAAGGACCCGGATCTGGGCGATCTCGACCCCGGGCCGCCGGGCGGCGAGCATCCTTACGTCGACCGCGACGCCGTGCACGGCATCTACCAGGAATGGCGCCGGATCGCGGACTCCTACCCGGGAGAGCGGGTGCTCATCGGGGAGGTGTGGCTTCCCGACGCCGAACGGCTCACGCGCTACCTGCGCCCAGGTGAACTGCATTCCGCGTTCAACTTCGACTTCCTCTGCTGCGCCTGGGACTCGGCCCGGCTGCGCGAGGTGATAGACGCCACCCTGGACTCGCATGAGGGAGTGGGCGCCGCTCCGACCTGGGTGCTCAGCAACCATGACGTGGTGCGGCATGTCACCCGCTACGGGCGGGCCGACACGGCGTTCAGCATGAGTGACCGGAGGATCGGCGAGCCCTCAGATCTCCAGCTCGGCACCCGCCGGGCCCGGGCCGCCGCGCTGCTGACCTTTTCCCTGCCTGGCGCCGTCTATCTCTACCAGGGCGATGAGCTGGGCCTGTGGGAAGTCGAGGACATTCCCGATGAGCTGCTGCAGGACCCGTTCTGGGAGCGCTCCGGGCACACCGACCGCGGCCGGGACGGCTGCCGCGTGCCGCTGCCCTGGTCCGGGAGCCAGCCGCCGTTCGGGTTCGGCCCCGAGGGATCGGTGCCCTGGCTGCCCCAGCCGGCCCAGTGGAAGGAACTCACCGCCGAGACGCAGTCCGGAAGCGAGGGCTCCATGCTCGAGCTGTACCGGGCCGCGCTCCGGCTGCGCCGGGCCGAGTCGGCGTTGGCCTCCGCCGAGATGCGATGGCTCGGCTCGCCCGCCGGCGTGCTGAGCTACCGCAGGGGCGACGACGTCACCGTCGTGCTCAACCTGTCGGCCCACCCGGTCGACATGCCGCCGCACGACAAGGTGCTGATCAGCAGCGCCCCGCTCCAGCGCGGAGTGCTCCCGCCGGACTGCGCCGCCTGGCTGCGCACCCGGTAGCGGCGTTCCGGGGGAGCCGTATGACCTGACCCCGCCTGCGGGGGCGCGAACGAGCCCGGTGCGGGATTGCTGTCGTCAGGACGAGCCCGGTGCGGAATCGGTGTCGTTGCGAGGCGTTTCCGCGGAAACGCCTCGCCGCCCCCGGCTCAGCCGACGAGGGTCTTGACCGCGGCGGTCAGGTTGGTCAGGGCCGACTTGGCGTCGGCGAAGTACATGCTGGTTTTCGGGTTGACATACAGCTCGTTGTCGATGCCCGCGTAGCCATGGCCCATCGACCGCTTGATCACGATGATGCTCTTCGCGTTGTCCACGTCGAGGATGGGCATGCCGGAGATCGCCGTGCCGGGGCGGCGCGCGGCCGGGTTGGTCACGTCGTTCGCCCCGATCACCAGCGCCACGTCGGTCCGGGGGAACTCGGGGTTGATCTCTTCCATCTCCTTGAGCTGCGGATACGGCACGTTGGCCTCGGCCAGGAGCACGTTCATGTGGCCTGGCATCCGGCCCGCGACCGGGTGGATGGCGTAGCTGACCTCCACCCCGCGTTCCTCCAGGAGCTTGGCCAGCTCGGCCACCTGGTGCTGGGCCTGGGCGGCGGCCAGGCCGTAGCCGGGCACGATGACGACCTTGGACGCGTAGGCGAGCTGGATCGCGGCGTCGTCGGCCGCGATGGACCGCACGTCCCCGCCGGGGCCTTCCAGCGCAGCGGCCTGGCCGTCGCCGGTGCCGAACCCGCCCACGATGATGTTGCGGATCGAGCGGTTCATCGCGTCAGCCATGAGCTTGGTGAGGATGCCACCGGAGGCACCGACCAGGGCGCCGGCGATGATCAGCGCCCAGTTGCCGATGACGAAGCCGGCCATCGCCACGGCGGTGCCGGTGAACGCGTTCAGCAGCGAGATCACCACCGGCATGTCGGCCCCGCCGATCGGCAGCACCATGGTCACGCCGAACGCGAGTGCGGCCAGGATGATGATGACCAGGACAACAACGTCCGGGGTGGCGATCATGTAGATGCCGCCGCCGACCCCCACCACCGCGGCCGCGATATTGGCGGCGCGCGAGCCGCGGAAGCTGATCGGTGCCGCGTTGATCAGGCCTTGCAGCTTCCCGGCCGCGATGATCGACCCAGAGAACGTCACGGCGCCGATGAGCACGTCGAGGATGGTCGCGACCGTTGTCGATTCGGCCACGCCCGCCGAGGCGCCCGCCGCCTTGACGTAGTCGTTGATCGCGACGAGGGCCGCGGCGCCGCCGCCGACCGCGTTGAAGATGCTGACCAGCTGCGGCATGGCGGTCATCTGGACCGTGCGCGCCGCATAAAGCCCAGCCCCGCCACCGAGGAGAGCGCCCGCGATCATGACGATCCACCCCGTGACACTGACCGTGCCCGCGTGGATGACCAGGACCAGGGTCGTCAGCACGGCGATGGCCATGCCCGCGGTGGACACCTGGTTGCCGCGCCGCGCCGTGGCGGGGGAGTTCATCAGGTGCAACCCCAGCACGAAGCAGGTCGCCGCGGCGATGTAGAGCAGCTGGGTAATCCAGTCGATGGCGCTCATGATGTCTCCCCAGGGCCGCCCGGGACCTGTCCCCCTGGTGCTCCCGGGCCGCCCGTCACGCCGGCCGGCGGGCTGCCGGGGGAGACCGGGGTGCGTGCGCGGCGGAACATCTTGAGCATCCGGCCGGTGACCACATACCCGCCGACCACGTTCATCGCGGCGAAGGCGGCGGCCACGAAGGCCAGGATGTAGCCCAGTGCGTTGCCCGCGGTGACGGCGATGAGCATGGCGCCCACCAGCACGATCCCGTGGATCGAGTTGGCCGCGGACATCAGCGGGGTGTGCAGGGTGGCGGGAACCTTGCTGATGACCTCGAAGCCGACGAGGAGACTGAGCACGAAGATCGTTATGTCAGTGAGCAGTTCCGTCGTCACTGGGCGGTACCTCCAGCGGAGTGCGTCTGGTCATCGGCGAGTAGGGCTGCGGTGGCGGGATGGATAACTTCTCCCCCGTGGGTGATGACCACTCCGGCCTGGATGTCGTCGGAGGGATCGATGGCGAGCGCGCCGTCGGCCACCATGTGCAGCAGCAGCGAACTGACGTTCCGGGCGAACGCGGCCGATGCCGCGCCCGGCACCGTGGCCGGCAGGTTCCCCGCGCCGATCAGGGTCACCCCGTTCTCGGTCACCACCGTCTGGTCCGCCACGGAGCCTGCCACGTTACCGCCGAGCGGGCCCGCCGCCATGTCCACCACGACCGACCCCGCGGTCATGGCCTTGATGGCGTCGTGCGTGATGAGCAGCGGCGGCTTGCGCCCCGGCACCTGCGCGGTGGTGATGATCACGTCGCTGCGGGCGATGTGGCCGGTCAGTTCCGCCTGCTGGGCCAGCCGTTCCTCGTCGGTCAGCGCGCGCGCGTAACCACCCTCACCCGCCGCCGCGGGAACCGAGGTCAGCTCGACGAACGTCGCGCCCAGCGACTCCACCTCGGCCTTGGTCTGCGGCCGCACGTCGTAGGCCGATACGACCGCGCCGAGCCTGCGCGCGGTGCCGATGGCCTGCAGGCCGGCCACGCCGGTGCCCAGGATGAGCACCTTCGCGGGCCGGGCGGTGCCCGCCGCGGTGATGAGCAACGGGAAGAACCGGCCGAACGTGGCCGCGCCCACCAGTGCCGCCTTGTAGCCGGCCACGTTGGCCTGGGAGGTCAGGGCGTCCATGGCCTGTGCCCGGGGCAGCGTGCGCGGCAGGCCGTCCAGGCTGATCGCGGTCACCCCGTTGGCGGCGAAGAGGGCGGCCAGCCCGGGGTCGGCCAGCGGGTTGAGCATCCCGAGGATCGCCTGGCCCCGCCTCAGCCTGCCGATGATCTGCTCGGCCGGCCGGCCGACCGTCACGACCAGGTCCGCGGCCGACAGGAGTTCATCGCGGCTCACGATGGCCGCGCCAGCGTCCGCGTAGGCCCCGTCGGCGAGCCACGCGCCGTCGCCGGCCCCCGATTCGACGAGCACCTCGAGCCCGGCACCGCGCAGCCGGCCGATCATCTCAGGGACGAGAGCCACCCGCCGCTCGCCAGGAGCGATCTCCTTGACGACGGCTACTTTCATCGGCGCGACCTCACGGTTTCTGGGGGTGTGGCCGGTGAACGAGCCTCGTTCGGGCGCGACGAGACGGTCAGCGGCCACCGTCCCGCAACACGGGGGACCTTCGGGCATGATCGCACAAGATGAGTATCGCCTGCCTTGTTATGCGCGCGGTCACCAGCCGGCGCGGCACTGGTGGTCTCCCCTTACAGGCCACTGGTAGTCAGCCGGTGCGGCGGAGCGTCGCGCTGATCTGATCCCCCGCGGCGACCACCGCGGCGGCGTGCAGCCGGCCCGGGGAGCGGGTGAGCCGCTCGATGGGACCGGAGACCGAGACCGCCGCGATGATCTTGCCGCCCGGGCCGCGCACCGGGGCGGATACCGACGCGACGCCTGCCTCGCGCTCGGCCACGCTCGCCGCCCAGCCCCGCCGGCGCACCTGGGCGAGGGACGTGGCGGTGAACTTGGCGCCCCGCAACCCTCGGTGCATGCGCTCCGGCTCCTCCCAGGCGAGCAGGACCTGGGCGGCCGACCCGGCGGTCATCGGCAGGGCGGCACCGACCGGGACGGTGTCGCGCAGCCCGGCGGCCCGCTCCGCGGCGGCCACGCAGATCCGGGTGTCGGCCTGCCTGCGGTACAGTTGCGCGCTTTCGCCGGTCTGGTCCCGCAGCTGGATGAGGACCGGCTGGGCGATGGCCAGCAGGCGGTCCTCGCCCGCGGCGGCGGCCAGCTCGGCGACCCGCGGTCCCAGGATGAACCGGCCCTGCGCGTCGCGCGCGAGCAGCCGATGCCGCTCAAGCGCTACGGCGATCCGGTGGGCGGTCGGCCTGGCCAGGCCGGTGGCCTGGACCAACTGGGCGAGCGAGGCAGGCCCCGATTCGAGCGCGTTCAGCACGGAAGCGGTCTTGTCCAGCACGCCGACTCCGCTAGAGTTGTCCATGGTTCGATATTGCCGTCTCACAGTGCGAGACGCAAGCGTTGACGAGGGCCTTTCGCGGTGATGCGCGAGGCCGGCGGAAGGGGACATCGATGGGACGTACGCTGGCGCAGAAGATCTGGGATTCGCGTGTCGTGCGCAGCGCCGACGGCGAGCCCGGTCTGCTCTATATCGACCTGCACCTGGTGCACGAGGTGACCAGCCCGCAGGCGTTTGACGGGCTGCGGCTCGCGGGCCGTGGCGTGCGCAGGCCCGACCTGACGATCGCGACCGAGGATCACAACGTCCCGACGTCCGGCGTCACCGGCCCCGGGCTGCCGCTCGCAGGCCCGGGCAGCCCGGTGACCGACCCGGTGTCCCGCGTCCAGGTCGAGGCGCTGCGCAAGAACTGCGCCGAGTTCGGCATCCGGCTCTTTCCCATGGGCGATGCCGGGCAGGGGATCGTGCACGTCATCAGCCCGCAGTTGGGGCTGACCCAGCCGGGGATGACGATCGTCTGCGGTGACTCGCACACCAGCACGCACGGCGCCTTTGGCGCGCTGGCCTTCGGGATCGGCACCAGCGAGGTCGAGCATGTCCTCGCTACCCAGACTCTCCCGCAGGCCAAGCCCGCGCAGATGGCGGTGAACGTGACCGGCGCGCTGCCCTTCGGGGTGACCGCGAAGGACCTGATCCTGGCGGTCATCGCGCAGATCGGCACCGGCGGCGGGGTCGGGCACGTGATCGAGTACCGCGGCGAGGCCATCCGGGGCCTGTCCATGGATGGGCGGATGACGGTGTGCAACATGTCGATCGAGGCGGGTGCGCGGGCCGGCCTCATCGCGCCCGACGACACCACCTTCAGCTACCTGCAGGGACGTCCGCACGCCCCCCAGGGCGGCGATTGGGAGACGGCGCTCGATTACTGGCGGTCGCTGCCCACCGATCCTGACGCCGTGTTCGACCGGGACATCACCCTCGATGCGGCCACCCTCACCCCGTTCGTGACCTGGGGCACCAACCCGGCTCAGGCGGCACCGCTGACCTCGGCCGTGCCGGACCCGCAGTCCATGGCCGACCCCGGCGCACGCGCATCGGCGGAGCGCGCGCTCACCTACATGGACCTGCGGGCCGGAACGCTGCTCACCGATATCCGGGTGGATACCGTGTTCGTCGGGTCGTGCACGAACGGCCGGCTGGAGGACCTGCGGGCCGCCGCGGAGGTGCTCCGCGGCCGGAAGGTCGCAGACGGGGTCCGGATGCTGGTGGTGCCTGGATCGATGGAGGTCAAGGCCGCGGCTGAGGACGAGGGACTGGATGCCGTGTTCACCGCCGCTGGGGCGCAGTGGCGCTCGGCGGGCTGTTCCATGTGCCTGGGCATGAATCCGGACACCATGGACCCCGGTGAGCGCAGTGCGTCTACGTCCAACCGCAACTTCGAGGGCCGCCAGGGCAAGGGCTCCCGGACGCATCTGGTGTCGCCCCAGGTCGCGGCGGCGACCGCCATCACCGGCCGCCTCACCGCCCCGGCCGACCTGTGAACGTGAGAGGAGAGCAGTGCCATGGAGCCATTCGTCACCCATAGCGGCCGCGCTGTATCGCTGCGGCGCAGCAATGTCGATACCGACCAGATCATTCCCGCGGAGTACTTGAAGCGGGTCAGCCGCGCCGGTTTCGCTGACGGGCTGTTCGCAGCCTGGCGGGCGGATCCTGAATTCGTGCTGAACCGCCCGGAGGCGGCCGGTGCGACGGTACTCATCGCGGGCCCGGATTTCGGTATCGGCTCATCGCGTGAGCACGCGGTGTGGGCGCTCACCGACTACGGCTTCCGGGCGGTCATATCGGAGCGTTTCGGCGACATCTTCCGTAATAACGCGACTAAGGGAGGCTTGCTCCCGGTGCGCCTGCCCGCAGGGGTGGTCAGCGCGTTGGCCGATGCCGTCGAGGCCGCCCCCGAATGTGTCATCACGGTGGATCTGGGCGCCCGCGAAGTGCGGGCCGGCCGGCCCGGCACGCGGCCGCCGGTGCTCACCGCACCGTTCGATATCGACGATTACACCAGGTGGCGGCTGATGGAGGGGCTCGACGATATTTCGCTGACGCTCCGCCACGCCGACGAGATCACCGGCTTCGAGCAGGACCGGGCGGACTGGCTGCCGACCGCCGCCCAGGTCGGCTGACAATCCTTCCGTGGAGGGGATTTCGGGGCTTTCATGGCCCGACACGCCGGGATTTTAAGCGGTGGTGGTTGTTTCCGGGCGCTGCATCGCTTAATTTCGGGCAGGTCAGAGGTCGCGGTCCGGCTGCCCTGTCCGCGACCTCCCGTGGGGGAACCGCAGGAGTGATGTGATGAACAAGCGTGACCTGATCGATGCGATCTCCGGACGGTTGGGGGACAAGAAGACCGCGACCGAGGCCGTGAACGCCGTGCTGGACACGATCCAGCTGACGGTGGCCAAAGGAGACAAGGTCGCTATTACTGGGTTCGGGGTCTTCGAGAAGACCATCCGCCCGGCTCGCACCGCCCGCAACCCGGCCACCGGGGCGACCATCCGGGTACCGCGGTCATCCGTGCCCAAGTTCCGGGCCGGCGCGGACTTCAAGGCGGTCGTCAACGGCGAGAAGAAGCTCGCCGCGAAGAAGAAGTAGTAGTAGTCCGTTTCGCTGAGGGGGCCCGCCTTGCGGGCCCCCTCATGCGGGAACGGAACGGTCACGCGGCTCAGCGCAGCCCCGGGCGCTTGCGCAGCGCGGTGGTGAGCAGCCGGTCGATGAGCTCACCCACGGGCAGCCCGCTCGCCTCCCACATTTTCGGGAAGTATGAGGCGGCGGTCATGCCCGGGATCGTGTTGATCTCGTTGACCAGGATCTCGCCGTCGGGCCGGTAGAAGAAGTCGACGCGGGCGAGGCCCTCGCAGGACACGGCCTCGAAGGCCGCGGCCGCGAGCCGGCGAATTTCCTCCAGGTGCTCGGCAGGAATGGGGGCCGGGATCGCCATCCCGCTCGCCTCGTCGAGGTACTTCGCCTCGAAGTCCCAGAATTCCTCGCCCCCGTCGACCAGCAGTTGCCCCGGCACGCTGGTGTCGGGCGGCCCTCCATCCAGCCCTTCGAGCACGGCGCACTCGACTTCCAGGCCGTCGATGGCCTTCTCGACGAGAACCTTCGGGTCGTAGCGTCTCGCGGTCTCGATGGCCTCGTGCAGGCCGGCGGGATCGGCCGCTTTGGACGTCCCGATGCTGGAGCCACCCCGCGCGGGTTTGACGAAGACCGGCCAGCCCAGCTCGGCGATCGCGTCGAGGACCGGCTTGCGCGCCGCGGCTGCTGACGGTGACGCACCGCCGCGCGGGGCAGGCTGCCAGTCCCGGTCACGGACCACCACATAGGGGCCGACCGGCAGGCCGCGCGCCCTGAAGATCAGCTTCATGTACTCCTTGTCCATGCTGACCGCGCTGGCCAGCACGCCCGCCCCGACATAGCGGATTCCGGCCAGCTCAAGCAGGCCCTGGATGGTGCCGTCCTCGCCGAACGGGCCGTGCAGGATGGGCAGCACGACATCCACCTCGCTGAGCTCACGGGGGATCGCCCCCGGCTCGGCGGTGGTGAGCGCGCCCGCCGCCGTCACGTCGTGGCCTCCCGGGGCGGCCCAGGGCGCCACCCGGGTTCCCGGCCCGGCCACCGACTCCACGGAGGGCATCTCGCCTCCGGCGATGGCGAGCCGCTCAGGCTCGTCCGCGGTGAGCACCCAGCGCCCGTCCGGCAGGATGCCGACCGGGATGACGTCATAGCGGTCGCGGTCGATCGCGGCGAGCATCGCCCCGCCGCCCGCGCAGGAGATCGCGTGCTCCGGGCTCTGCCCGCCGAACACCACCGCCACCCTGATCTTGCGTTGCCGGTTCATGCTTTCCCTTCCTGTCCGGGCATCGCTTCCTAGCCGGACCCGCTCGTGGCTGGCACCGTGCCCAGGGAGTCCAGCGCCAGGTGAGCGTCGGCGATGATGTCCTCGCCGTCCTCAAGGCCGATGGAGAACCTGACCGCCCCCGGATCGATGCCCGCCGCCACGAGCGCCGCCTCGTCGAACTCCCGATAGGCGGTAGAGGCCAGATGGCTGACGTTGGTATGCGCGCCGCCCGGTGGCTCAGCCACCTGCGCGATGCGAAGCCGGCCCGCGAAGGCGTATCCCACCTCGCGCCCCCCGTGCGGTGTCACCGTGACAATGGCGCCGCAGCGGGTGCCCTCGGGCCCCGCGTCGAACAGCCGCCTGGCGACCTCGTACCCGCGATGATGCGCCAGGCCCGGGTATTCGACCGCGCGCACCGCGGGATGCCTGGCCAGGGCGGCCGCGAACAGCATCGCGGTCGCGCACTGGCGGCGGACCCGCACCGGGAGTGTCTCCAGGCCGCCACGGAGCAGGATCGCCTGGTCGGCGGCGAGCGACCCGCCGGTGTCGACGCGCACGTCACGGATCATGCCGATCAGGTCGGGCCGGCCCGCCACCACGCCGCCGCCCGCGGCGCAGTGACCGCCGATGTAGCCGGCCGCCGAATGCAGCACCAGGTCCGCGCCGTGCTCGAGCGGGCGGCAGACCACCGGCGGGGCCAGCGTCGAGTCCACGACGAGCAGCGCGCCGATCGCGTGCGCCAGCCCGGCCAGGGCGGGCAGGTCGGCGACGGCCGCGGTCGCGTTGCCCAGCGTCTCGGCGTACACGATCCGCGTCTCGGGGCGCAGCGCCGTCTGCACCTGCCGCAGGTCGGTCATGTCCACGAAGTCGGACCGCAGCCCGAACCTGGCCGCCACGTTGCGCAGGAACCCGTGGACGCCCGGATGCACCGAGGCGGGCGCCACGACGTGCGTGCCTGCCTGTGTGAACGTCCAGAACATCGCGCTGGTCGCGGCCATCCCCGAGGCGAACGCCTGGGCCATGGTCGGCTGCGGGAGGTGGCTGCCCTCCATGGCCGCGACCGCGGCTGCGAACGCCTCGGCGGCGGGGTGGTCGTAGCTGGCCGTGGCGGGCGGCTGATGAGCGGGCGCCGGCAGGTGCACAGCCCGGGTGTTCTCACCGAGTTCCCAGCTCGTGGCCTCGTCCGCCGCCGGAGCGTCCGGCCAGCCGTCATACCCCATAACGCTCCGGTTTGGCTGAACGTGAGGTCAGCAGCACTGCCGCCTGCCCGACCGCGATCTCGCCGTGCAGCACCCCGGCCACCACCTGGGTGATCGGCATCTCCACACCATGGGCATGGGCGAGCTTCAGCACCGGCTCCGCCGACTTCGTGCCCTCCGCCACCTGGGTGGTGCTCGCGGCCACGTCAGCCGGGGCCTTGCCGCGGCCCAGATGCTCGCCGAACGTCCGGTTGCGCGACTGCGGCGAGTTGCACGTGGCGACCAGGTCGCCCATGCCGGCCAGCCCGGCGAACGTGTGCTGGTCCGCGCCGAGCGCCGCGCCGAGCCGGGAGATTTCCGCCAGGCCCCTGGTGATCAGGGTGGCCCGCGTGTTGTCGCCGAGACCCATGCCGACCGCGATCCCGACGCCCAGCGCGATGACGTTCTTGACCGCCCCGCCGAGTTCGCAGCCGATCACGTCCGGGTTCGTGTACGGGCGGAAGTAGGGCGTGTGGCACGCCTGCTGGAGCCACTTCGCCACCGTGTCGTCGGCGCACGCCACGACCGTGGCCGCATGCTGGCGCTGCGCGATCTCCTTGGCCAGGTTCGGCCCCGAGATCACCGCTATCCGTTCCAGCCCCGCGCCAGTCACCTCGGCGATCACTTCGCTCATCCGCTCGCACGTGCCAAGCTCGATCCCCTTCATCAGGCTCACCAGCGGCACGCCGGGCGGGATGAGGTGCGTCCACGCACCGAGGTTCTGCCGCAGCGACTGGGCTGGCACCGCCAGCACGACCAGGCTCGCGCCGTCCAGCACATGGGCTGGATCGGCGCTCGCGGTCAGCGCGGGGGTGAGCGCGATCCCGGGCAGGTAGTCGGGATTCTCGTGCCGCGCCGCGATCGTTTCCGCAAGCTCAGGCCTGCGGGCCCAGAGCACAGCGGGTGTGCCAGCGTCGCAGAGCACCTGGGCGAACGTGGTGCCCCACATGCCGGCCCCCATGACAGCTGCTCTCACGTCGGCGTGGCCTTGCGTGGTTCATCGGCTGGCCGTTCCGTTTGGCGGCTGAGGTCGGCGGCAGCGGCGGACTCCTGCCTGGCGGCGCGGCGGGCGGCGGCTGGATCGTAGGGGACGGCCGGCGGCTGCTCACCCCGGATCTTGGCCAGCAGACCGGTGATGTCGGCCATGATCGCATCGGTGGCGCCGCGCAAGGTCGGCGCCGTGAGCGGCTTCCCGGCGAACGCGGACAGGTCCACCGGCGGCCCAGCCAGCATGTGGACGGTCTTGCGGGGCACCGGGTGCGGCCGGGTACTGCCGTACGGAAGGATGTCCTGGCCGCCCCAGTTGGCCACCGGGATCACCGGGGCGCCGCTGGCCAGGGCGAGCCTCGCGACGCCGGTCTTGGCCACCATCGGCCAGCCAGCCGGGTCGCGGGTCGCCGTCCCCTCCGGGTAGATGACCAGGCACTCGCCGGCGGCCAGGGCCTGCTCGCCGTCCTTGAGCACGAGCGCTGCGTCCGTCTGGCCGCGGCGCACCGGCAATTGGCCGAGGATGCGCAGGTACGGTCCGATGAGCTTGACGTCGAACGCCGAGGACTTGATCAGGAACGCCGGATAGCGGCCCGCCTGATGGACGAACAGGGCCATCGCCGCCCAGTCCGCGTAGGACAGGTGGTTGGCGGCGACGATCATGCCGCCGTCGGCGGGGAAGTGTTCCTGCCCGTGCCAGTCACGCTTCATGAGCATCTTGATCAGCGGGGGCAGGTAGATAGTGGTCCCGGTCCGCCAGGCTGGCGAGTAGCCCCGTTCCCCTCGCTTGCTCATGCTGGGTCTCCCGCTCGCCTCCGGGGCGCTTTAAGGCGCCGCCTTCCCTCGTCGCTCGTGCTCTGCCTACCGCTCGCTTCCGGGGCGCCTTTGAGGCGCCGCCTTCCCTCGTCGCTCGTTCCTCGCTCCTCAGTCCAGGTAGCGCCGCGCCCCTCCAGCTCGCTCATGGCTCCTCAGTCCAGGCAGTGCCGCGCCCCTCCGGCTCGCTCACTGGGTCCCCCGCTCGCCTCCGGGGCGCCTTTGAGGCGCCGCCTTCCCTCGTCGCTCGTTCCTCGCTCCTCAGTCCAGGCAGTGCCGCGCCCCTCCGGCTCGCTCACTGGGTTCCGTCCCTCCCGCCGCGGCCCGCTTCTCATCTGGTCAGTGTCCCGTTCAGCCTGGTGCTGTGTCGAGGCAGGATCACAGTATGGTCGCCGGTGTGCCGCAAACCCCGCTCGTCTGGTCGGTGGTGATTCCCGTCAAGGTACTTGCCCGGGCCAAATCCCGTCTCGCGGCCCTGGCCGGGCCCAGCCGGTCCGCGCTCGCCCTGGCCATGGCGGCAGACACGGTGAGCGTGGTCGCGGCCTGCCCGGCGGTGCGCGCGGTGATCGTGGTGACCGATGACGGCGAGGCGGCGAGCATGCTTGGCGGGCTCGGCGCGGTGGTGGTAGCCGACGAGCCGGGTGACGGTCTCAACCCCGCCCTGGCGCACGGGGCGGCGGTCGCCGCCGCCCGATGGCCGGCGTCCGGCACCGGCGCGCTGGCCGCCGACCTGCCGGCGCTGCGGCCGGGTGAACTCGACAGCGGCTTGCGGGCCGCGGCCGAGTGGCCGGAGGCGTTCGTCCCTGACGCCGCCGGCACCGGCACCACGTTGTACACCGCGCGCCCCGGAGTCGTGTTCTCACCCAGGTTCGGGCCCGGGTCGGCGGTCCGGTACCGGAGCGGGGGCGCGACCGAGCTTCCGCTTCCGGACGCCCCCGGCCTGCG
>DASWFT010000021.1:0-5525 GCA_036394075.1 Streptosporangiaceae bacterium | reverse complement strand
TAGGCCACCCAGGCCCTCCCGGCCCAGAGCCGTCGCCGCAACCAGCCCGATCACGACCATGATCACACGCCTCCCGCTGCTGCTGTTTCGCGCCAGACGTGCCGCCGCCGCCAGCCCGATCGCGAGCATGATCATGTTCCGTCGGCGGCTCGCCGCCAGTGCCTGCCGCGATGGCTCACCGGGGCCGCGCGGGATCACGGCGCTCAGCCCTCCGTGGGCGGGCCGCGCAAATCCACCGTTGATCGTCATTTCGTCTCACGTCCCCGCGTCGGCCGCTATCACCGGCACGCCTCGGACCGAACCTGGTCCGTATGACCACGCCCAGCAGCCTCCGTAGTGGTCGACTTCGCCGCGGCTGAACACCACCGCGGTCACCGATCCACTAGAAATTCTGGGCGCTCCGAGGCTGCATGACGTCACCTCCGGGGGGTGATAAGCGCCGCCAGCAGGGAACCACCCAAGCGGGGTGAGGCACGTCCTGGGGAGGCCGGAGACGCTAGGTGGACGCGCACTGAGCAATCCAGCGAAACGACCACCGCGGCAGCCAGAGGGACGCGGCCCTGCGGATAAGCGGAGGTGACCTTGTCAGACACCGGCGGCGAGCCGGGGCCGGCTACCGAGGACCCGAAGCTCAACCAGGCCGAGCAGGATGAACTGCAACGCCTCCGTGCTCAGGTGGCCGAACTGAGCAGCCAGCAGGCTGGCCCGGGTCGCCGGCGCCGGATCGGCTGGCGGCTTCCGGTCGCCACGGTGCTCATCGTGATTGGCTGCCTGCTCGCCCCGCTGTCGGTGCTGGGTGTCTGGAGCGCCAATCAGGTTTCCGACACCAGCCGCTACATAGCCAACATCGAGCCGCTCATCCACGATCCGGCCATCCAGAATGCCCTGACCGACAAGATCACGAACCAGATCACCAGCCACGTCAACGTGACGTCCTACGTAGACCAGGCCGCCGCCCTCCTCACGAGCAAGGGCCTGTCCCGCGTCGGCACCCTGCTCAAGTCATTCGGCCCGTCCATCTCCAGCTCGGTCGCCGGGTTCATCCACACCCAGGTGCACAAGATCGTCACAAGCCCGCGGTTTGCCAATGCCTGGATCCAGGTCAACACCGTTGCTCACCAAGAGATTGTGAAGGCGCTCTCCGGCCAGGGCGGCGGCGCGGTGACCATCACCAACGGGCAGGTCACCATCAACCTTGGCCCGTTCATCAATATCGTCAAGCAGGACCTGGTCGCGCGCGGGTTCACGCTGGTGAACAGCCTCCCGCCGATCAACCCGACGCTGGCGCTGTTTTCGGCCAAGGAGCTGGTGAAGGCGCAGACCGGATACCGGCTGATCAACGATCTCAAGATCGTTCTGCCGATCCTGGCGCTGCTGCTGATAGGCGCCGGAGTGTATGTCGCGCGGGGTCACCGGCGCGCCCTGATCGGAGCCGGGCTCGGCTTCGCCGCGTCCATGTTCGTCCTCGGCGCGGGCCTGGCCATCTTCCGGGGCATCTACCTGAACAGCGTTCCCAACAGCGTTTTGCCCAGCGACGCCGCCGCCGCCATATTCGATACGTTCGTCCGCTTCATCAAGGAAGGGCTGCGTACGCTTCTGGTTCTGGGCTTGGTGGTCGCCGCGGCCGCGTTCTTCACCGGGCCATCGGCGACAGCGGTCCGGACCCGTGCGGCCTTCGCGTCGGCCCTGGGCTGGGTCCGGCGTAGCGGCGAGGGCGCGGGCGTGACCACCGGGCCGGTGGGCCGGTGGACCTACGCCCACCGCAAGGGGCTCCGGATCGGTGCGGTATCTCTCGCCGCCCTGCTCTTCGTGTTTTGGGGCCGGCCCACAGGCCTCGTCGTCATCCTGATCGCCGTTCTGCTGCTGGTGGTTCTCGGGCTGATCGAACTGATCGGCAGGCCACCCGCCCGGCAGGCGATAGCAGATCATCCGTGACACGTGCGGCTGGCCGCCCGCTGCAGGCGGCCCAGCGCTCGACTCGCCGGTAGACATGGTCCAGTGATCGCGCAGGCGGCCGGGCTGGCGCTGCTGGCAGCGTTGTCTCCAACAGCGCTGCTGGTCGCCGCCGTCTATCTCGGCTCCGCGAGGCCCCGGCTGATCGGCCTGTTCTATCTGGTCGGCGCGGTGGCCATGAGCCTGGTCATGGGAGTGATCATTCTGGTGGCCCTGCGCAGCTCCGGCCTGAGTCTTCCCGCCCATCGCGAGCCCCGCTACGGCCTGCGGCTCGGCCTGGGCATCGTGCTGCTGGTGGCGGGCGCCGTTGTCGCGGTCCGCAAGCCGCGGCCGCCCGATCCCACGAAAACGCACCAGGGCATCGTGTCCAGGATGATCGCCAACCCGGCGCCGCGGAGCGCGTTCGTCGTCGGCCTCCTCGTGTTCGCCCCGGGCGTCACATTCCTCGCCGCGCTGCAGGTGATCGCGACGGCACAGGCCAGCCTCGATCTCACCGTGCTGGCGGTGGTGGTCGTTGTCCTCATCAATGTCCTGCTGGTCTGGCTGCCCATCGTCTTCCATCTGGTCGCTCCCAGGGCGACCGAACGCCGTCTCGCCGCCTTCAACGGCTGGTTGCGCGCGCACGCGAGCCGCCTGCTCCTGGCGGTGCTGGTCGTAGCTGGAGGGATCATGGTCGTCAATGGCATCTACGGGCTCGTGGCCGCGAGATGACGCAGGGACCGGCCCAGGATCAACCCGGGCATCCGGCATCACCCGCGCGGGATGATTCCCGGGATACCAGAGTGGCGATACTAAGTACCGTGGACCCGCGTGACCGGCTGCGCTCGGTAGGCAAGCGAATGGCCGACCCAGCCGAGGCGCTCGCCCAGCGCGTCGCCGAGCGAGTGATCGATCTTGTGGTTCAGGCGCTGGATGTGAACGCCCTGGTGCGGCGAGTCGACCTGAACGCCGTGCTCGACCAGGTCGACCTGAACGAAGTCCTGAAAAAGGTGGATGTGCCCGCGCTGGTCGAGCGGGTGGACGTAGCCAGTCTGATCGACCGGGTGGACATCGCCAGCGTGATCGACCGGGTGGACATTGACGAGATCCTGAGCCGCGTTGACGTGGGAGCCCTGCTCGATCGCATCGATGTGAACGCGCTGGTCGGGCGGGTCGACGTGGGGATGCTGGTGGAGCAGACGGATCTGGGTGCCGTCATCGCCCGGTCATCAGGCGGGGTGGCGAGCGAAGCGCTCGATGCGGTGCGCAGCCAGGCTGTCGGGCTCGACCGGTTCATCGACCGCTGGGTGTGGCGGCTGCTGCGCCGCGGCGCACCCCGGCCGCCGGCGCCCGCTGCCCTGATGCCCACACCGGCGGACTCATGACCACCCCGACGCCGCCAGCCGCCTGGGCGAGCTTGCAGGGACAGTACGCCGGAGCCGTGTCCCGGCTGGCGGCGTACGCCATCGACCTGGCCGTCAGCTCCGGCCTGTTCACGCTCGCTCTCGCGGCCATCACCTACGTCGTGAATCTCCTGACCGGACGCCACGTGGCCTGGAACAAGGGGAGCATCATCGTCGCGGTCGCGTACGCCGCGTGGGAATTCCTGTATTTCGCGTACTCGTGGGCGGCGGGCGGCAAGACCTTCGGCATGGCCATCCTCGGGATAGAGGTCGTCCGGGCCGATGGCGCCGACCTCGACCCGCGACGGGCCGTGATACGCACGCTCGCACTGCCGCTCAGCTTCCTGCTCTTCGGCCTCGGGTTCGCCGGGATCCTCCTGCAGCGGGAACACCGGGCGCTGCACGATCTCATCGCGGGCACGGCGGTCGTCTACGCCTGGGACGCCCGAGCGGCCCGGATCCGGTTCCTCGCCCGCCAGGCCCGCGTGCCGCGGGCGGTTCCAGGCGGCCAGCACCCGGCATCCAGCACCGAAAGAAGCTGAACGAACCATCCGCAGCGGGTGACGCGCATCATCCGGGGAGTCGCGACAGTCGACTCGGGTGGGCCGTGTGCGGACCACCCATGTGCGGACCACCCTGCGGAGCGACGGAAGGAATCCGATCATGAACGTGCCCGCCAAGGCCGACGTCGACGACGCCACCAGGGAAACGCTGGCCGGCCTGGCCCTAGGCGACCCAGAGCTCTTGCTGGAAGGCCTGGAGCTGCGCGAGGAGTGGCGGGTGAAGAGCGGCCTGGACCCTCGTAGCTTCGCCCTGGTCAAGATCGCTGTCCTCATAGCACTCGACGCGCCTCCCGCCTCGTATCTCTGGCAGGTGGCCAACGCACTGGATGCCGGTGCCACGCCGGCCGACCTGTTGGGCGTGCTCTACGCCATCGCGCCGCAGGTCGGCGGGCCCAAGGTGGTGGCGGCAGCACCGGAGCTCATGATTGCCCTCGGCCTGTCCCTGCCGCCAGAGCAGTAGACCGGGCATGGACGGTACGGCTAACAACAGGAGGTAGACATGTTGAGACGACGACGCCCCTTGATGCGCGCGGCGGTGGTGGGAGGCGGCGCGTACGTCGCGGGCAAGAGAGTTGCGGGACGGCAGGCGCAGCAGACACAGGCGGAGGACGAGCAGAACCAGCGCATCGACGACCTTGAGCAGCAGCAAGCACCGCCCGAGCAGCAGGCACCGCCCGCGGCTCCGCCCGCGGCGGCCGGGCCGTCGCTGCTCGATCAGCTGAACCAGCTCACTACCTTGCATCAGCAAGGCGCGCTGACCGACAACGAGTTCACCGCCGCCAAGGCCAAGCTGCTCGGCTAGTGAGCACCTGCTGCCCGCGACGGCGCGGGAGCAGTCCCGTGGGAGCTGGCGTCAGCCGTCAGTGATGATGGAAGGAATTGCAGGGTGAGCGAGCCGTTCAAGGGAACGATCAACGTCGACATCAGGGACTCGGTTCCCGACTGGACGCCGTTCGAGCCGCCCAAGGCGCCTGAGGGCGCGCCCAGCGTCGTCTACATCGTGCTCGACGACGTGGGCTTCTCGGCGATGAGCTGCTACGGCGGGCCGATCGAGACGCCGAACATCAACCGGATCGCGGCCGACGGTGTGCGTTACACGCAGTGGCATACCACGGCGCTGTGCTCGCCGACCCGCTCGTGCCTGCTGACCGGGCGCAACCACACCCGCAACTCGATGGCGTGCATTACCGAGGCCGCGGTCGGATTCCCGAACGCGAGCGGGACCATTCCGCCAGAGAACGGCATGCTGTCGGAAATCCTCGGCGAGCAGGGCTGGAACACCTACATGGTCGGCAAGTGGCACCTGTGCCCGACCGTGGAGATGAACGTCGCCTCGACGCGGCGGAACTGGCCGTCGGGGCGCGGGTTCGAGCGCTGGTACGGGTTCCTGGGCGCCGAGACCAACCAGTGGTACCCGGATCTCGTCTATGACAACCATCCGGTCGACCAGCCGAAGTCGCCGCAGGAGGGCTACCACCTCACCGAGGACCTGACCGACAAGGCGATCGAGTTCATCACGGACGCCAAGACGGTCGCGCCCGACAAGCCGTTCTTCCTGTACTACGCGCCCGGCGCCGCCCACGCGCCGCACCATGTCTCGAAGGAATGGGCCGACAAGTTCAAGGGC
>DASWFT010000020.1:0-10751 GCA_036394075.1 Streptosporangiaceae bacterium | reverse complement strand
GTTGTCTATACACAGCCACGCCATGAACTGGGCGTACTGGGCCGCGAGGGAGACCAGGCGGACGGCGAGTGGGCCGTCCGCGCAGCGCGCCAGGTCAGCGACGACCCGGAGCTGTTCCCGGACGACGGCGAGCAGGGGACGGCCGCCGATGGTGTCCTCGATGCGGCGGTGCTCGTCAAGACAACGCTCAAGCCACTGCGCAGTTGCCAGGTCCGCACGCTCCGGATCCTCGACGACCCGCGTGATCCTCGCATACAGATCCGCGTCCGGCGCGAGCCCCGGGAGCGCAAGCCCCGGCACTGGCAACAAGGCCGGTGCCTGCGCGAGCGCGGCCAGTCGCCACCGCCGAGACGAAGCCAGACACCCCGCGCGCTGAGTTGTGGCGCCTCCTGGTTCAGTACCGGGCCCATCTCGCCGCTGTCGTGGCCGACGACGACTGAAACTCCAGCCCGGACGCTGGCAAGTCTTACGGCGGTTACAAAAGCTGCTTCTCACTGCGGCGGTTGATCCCCCATGCGACTGTGGCGCTTGACGGGATGTCTAGCAAAGTGATATCACTTTGCTAGACGCTCGGCACGACGGGCGCCGCAGGTCACAGGAGGCAGCCCGATGCAGGCATCCACCGAGAGCGCCGCTCCTTCGCGGCTCATGATCGTCACCACGACCGAGAACATCCCAGGCACCAGGGTGGTGAAGACCATCGGCCAGGTCTTCGGCCTCACCGTCCGGTCCCGGAGCCTCGGCGGCAACATCGCCGCCGGGCTCAAGAGCCTCGCCGGGGGCGAGATCAGGTCCTACGTCAAGCTCAACGAGGACGCCCGGCGCCAGGCGCTCGACCGCATGGTGCAGAACGCCGCCGCCATGGGGGCCAACGCGGTGACCATGATGCGCTTCGACTCCACCGAGATGGGCCGGACCATGAGCGAGATTGTGGCCTACGGCACCGCCCAGGTGGTCGAAACGGCCACCGGCGCCGCCCACGCCACGAACGCGCGCGGCTGAGCGGGTCGGCCATGAACATCGTGGAGCTGGTCCTCCTGGTGGTCGTGATCGCGGGGATCGTCATTGCCCTCTTCGGCTGGGACCGGTACCGGGGCAACCGGAAAGGCGTCAGCAACAGCAGCGCCTCCCAGCCGACCAGCGAGTTGTTCATCGACCCCGAGACTGGCCGGCGGATGCGCGTATGGTACGACCCGGAAACAGGGCAACGGGAGTACCGCCCCGAGTAAGTTGCGGCTGATGGTCGGGCGGGCGGGGATGCGAGGCCAGCGAGGGTGGCAGCGCGGTGACCAGCACCCCCTACACCGTCCAGTGGAAGAACGTGCCCGTCGGCTCCTACTTGCTGACCGCCGTGGCAACCGACTCTCCGCAGAGCCCGGTCACCACGCCGCCAGTACAGATATACGTCGCGGCCGTCGACCCGCCCTGAGCCGGCGCCATGGGCACCACGCAGGCCCCGAAGTCCCCGCCCTGGGTGCCGTACCGGTCATAGCCGAGGCGGTGCATCAGCTCCGCCCACATGCGGGCCACCCGGCTGACGGTCCAGCCGGTCTGGCGTGAGCGACACGCCGGCGCGTCTGCTGAAACTGCTGTCCCTGCTGCAGACCCCGCGTGAATGGCCCTGACCGTGCTGGCCACCGCGATCGCCAGCCACGAGCGCGTGCGCTTCGCCTACCACACCGGCGGCGGCACCCAGACCAGGCGACTGACCGAACCGCGGAACTTTCGCGGGGGTGAGCGCCACGGATTGGCTGCATCAGACCGCGTATTTCCAGGTAGCGCCCTTGTGGCAGGCTGCGCCGACGCGCCCGGGCGCAGCGGGCGGCAGCCCGCGGTTGACAGTTTTTTTGATGAGCGCTGACCATCAGGTCACGCCAAAGTTTGGCTGGTGCCTGTCAGCGCTTCCGCACCGTGGTGTTAGCGCTAACAGACCGTCCGGGAGCCGGTCCCCTGGCTTTGTGCTCGGCATGGTGGAGCGGGAGGAGACCGTGGTGATCCGCCGCTCAGGAACGGAAGGAAGTGTTTCACGATGTTCGCCCGGTCACGGCTTCAGGGCTTGCGAAGGGCACTGCTGGTAGCGGGCGCAAGCGTGGCGCTCACGGCCGGCACTTTGGCCGGCGCGCTGGCCAGCAGTGGCACGTCGCAGGCGGCGGCGTCACTCCCGTGCGACATCTATGCCGCGGCCGGGACGCCGTGTGCCGCCGCGCACGGCACCGTGCGGGCGCTCTACGCGGCGTATAACGGCCCGCTCTACCAGGTCAAGCGCGCCTCGGACGGCGCGACTCTCAACATCGGGACGCTGACCGCGGGCGGGTACGCCAACGCCGCGGCGCAGAATGCATTCTGCGCCGGCACGTCGTGCATCATCACCGAGATCTATGACCAGTCTCCCCAGCACAACAACCTCACCATCGCGGGACCGGGCGGGAACGGCGGGCAGGATGTCGGCGCGAACGCGGCCGCCCTGCCGGTGACTGTCGGCGGCAATCGGGTCTATGGGGTCTTCGTGTCGCCCGGTGTCGGCTACCGGGACAACGCCACCACGGGCGTGGCGACCGGTGCCCAGCCGCAGGGGGCGTACATGGTGGCCAGCGGCACGCACGTGAACGGCGGGTGCTGTTTCGACTACGGCAACGCCGAGACCAACAGCCGCGACAACGGCAACGGCCACATGGACGCGATCAACTTCAGCACCGAATGCTGGTTCGCGCCCTGCTCGGGATCTGGCCCATGGGTTCAGGCGGATCTGGAAAACGGCCTCTTCGCCGGGGCGAACGGCTCCGACACGAACAACAAGGGAAACTCCAGCGCGTTCGTCACGGCCCTGCTCAAGAACAACGGGACAACGACCTATGCGATCAAGGGCGGCAACGCGCAATCGGGCAGCCTGACCACCTGGTACAACGGCCCACTGCCCAACCTGGGCGGGTACGCCCCCATGCACCAGGAAGGCGCCATCATCCTGGGCACTGGCGGGGACAACAGCAACTCATCCGCCGGATCGTTCTTCGAAGGCGTGATGACCTCCGGCTACCCGACGGACGCGGCCGACAGCGCCGTCCAGGCCAACATCGTCTCGGCCGGTTATGGATCGGCGAGCGGGGGCGGGAACACGGTCACGGTGACCAACCCCGGTTCACGTACGGGCACTGTGGGCACTGCGGCGAGCGTGCAGATCAGCGCGAGCGACTCCGCCGCAGGCCAGACGCTGACCTATTCCGCAAGCGGCCTGCCGCCCGGGCTGTCGATCAATTCAGCCACCGGCCTGATCTCTGGCACACCCACCGCGGCAGGAACCTTCAACGTGACGCTGACGGTCACCGACGCAACGGGCGCTTCCGGATCGGCCACCTTCACCTGGACGATCAGTGGCAGCGGCGGCGGGGGCGGTGGCAGCAGTTGCCACGTCAGCTACGCCAGGTCCAGCGAGTGGCCTGGCGGGTTCGTGGCCAACATCACGATCAGCGATACCGGCGCCGCAGCGATCAACGGGTGGACGCTCACCTTCACCTTCCCGGGTGATCAGAAGGTCACCAACGCGTGGAACGCAACCGTCACGCAGAGCGGAGCCAGGGTGACTGCGACCAACGCCAGCTACGACGGCACGATCAGCCCGGGCGCCAGCACCTCGATGGGTTTCCAGGGCACCTGGGCGGCCGACGACACCTCGCCCACCAGTTTCGCCCTCAACGGCACCACCTGTAGCTGACCCCAATCCGCTAGCGGCCTACCCGGCCGCCGCCAGCGCATCCCCGCCATATGACTGAGCGGTCCCCGTGATCCGCATTCACAGGGACGGAAGGAGACACCAGTGAGACCCGTTGTGTCAGCCAGGTTCCAACGTTCCCGGCGGCGTTGCTGGAGCGCCGTGGCAGCCTCGGCGGTGGCCGGCTCTACGCTGGCTGCGCTCGCCATCCCAGCGGCGCACGCCCAGTCCGCGTCCTGCGCGGTTGCGTACACGGTCAGCAGCAGCTGGGGAACCGGGTTTACGGCCGCGATCACCGTCACCAATACTGGCCCGGGCATCTCCGGCTGGACACTGCAGTACTCCTACGCGGGCAACCAGACGCTGACCCAGGGCTGGAGCGGCACCTGGTCGCAGAGCGGCCAGACCGTGACGGTCACGAACGCGAGCTGGAACGGCAGCCTTGCCACCGGCGGGTCTGCGCAGATCGGCGCGAACTTCTCCTACAGCGGCAGCAACACCGCGCCCGCCAGCTTCACCCTCAACGGGACCACCTGCGGAGGCCCGGCACCGTCGCCGAGTCCATCCCCTACCCCGAGCTCACCCAGCCCACCACCCTCCCCGACGCCCTCGCCCAGTGGCACGCCGTCAGGGAGCCCGGCGCCCACCCCGCCGTCAACCCCGGGCACCTGGACAGCGGCCCCCGTCAACCCGGCCACCGGTGGTGCGGCCACCTTCCTGTGGCTGCTGCCTGACGGCAGCGTCCTGTCCAACGGCTCCAGCCTCAACCAATGGGTCAAGCTCGTCCCCGACTCCCACGGCAGCTACGCCAACGGCACCTGGCAGACACTGGCGGCCAGCCCTTACGGGATGGGAGCGGCCCAGGAGCACATCCTGCCTGACGGCCGCTTCTACCAGGCTGGCGGCGAGTTCATCTATGAATTCCCGTCCGGAAGCTCGGCAAATGATCACAATGCTGTCCAGCTGTACAACCCGGTGACCAATACCTGGTCGCTGGGCTAGGAAGGCCTGTACGGCGCGCTGCAGGACAGCGGCAGCGCCACCCTGGCCAACGGCAGCATCGTGGCCAGCGACCTTTCCGCCGCCAGGACGCAGATCTTCAGCCCGGCCACCAACTCCTGGACTGCCGCAGGTTCCCGGCCAGCCGCGGCTGGTGAAGATGGCTGGGTGACACTGCCCGACGGGTCCGTCGTCTCCATGAGCACCGGCAGGCAGTACCGCTACGACCCCAGCAGCAGCACATGGATCACGCTGCCCCCGGCGCCGTCGGGTTACGCCAATGGCGGCGTCGACCCGGCCACCACGACACTCATGTCCAACGGCAAGATCCTGGTGATGGGCAGCAACAGCTCGGCCGTCTACACCCCTGGAGCTGCCCCCAGCGCCCTGGGAAGCTGGGCGCAGGGCCCCGGGATGCCGCAGGGCAGCTACGTTGATGATTCATACGCCGACCCCGAGCCGAACGGGAAGGTTCTTTTCGACACGGTCCGGTGCAGCTGGCTGACCGGCGCCTGCGGCAGCGCCTCCGGGCCGCAGATCGTCGAGTACGATCCGGCCGCCGGCACCATGACCGCGATCAGCGAACCCCCCGATTCCTCCGGCCAGGCAGTGAACTTCATCAACCTGCCCAACGGCCAGGTACTCGCCGCCGCCGGCAACCGGGACTGGATCTACACCCCCGTCGGCAGCCCGCTGAATTCCTCGCGCCCCACCGTCACCTCAGTCACCGCAAACAGCAACGGCTCCTACCACCTCACCGGCACCCAGCTGTCGGGCTTCGTGACCACCGGCGAAGATGACTTCCAGGACCCGCAGAATTTCCCGGTCGTATACCTGGCGAATGCGGCCGGCAACATCTACTACCCGCGTTCCTACAACTTCAGCACCATGGCCCCGAGTACGCCCGGAGAAACAGAATCCGCCGACTTCACCCTTCCCGCCGGCTTGCCCCACGGCACGTACAACCTGTACGTCTCCGCGTGCGGCATCTCCTCCGCCACCGGATACTCCTTCACCTACTGATTCCAGGCTCCGCGGGTGGCCCGCCAGGCCAGACAGGCGGGCCACCCGCGGAGCCGATCCGGGCAGGCAGGAGATTCACCCAGTCCATATCCGTGACGACCAATGTCGGCGTGATGGGCATTGGCTAAATCGCATTCATATCAACGGCCGCCAAGCCGTCAGTTGATGTCGAACTCGTTTCCCTCGGGGTCTTTCATGGCCACCCCGTAGTGGTCGATTCCTTCCTCGTGCAAGACGCCGACCATCGTGGCACCGAGATCGGCCAGCCTTCTCGCCTCGGCGTCGACTCGTTGCCGGCGGGTCTCGATCGGGACCGCGCGCCCGCCACTGACGTGGACGTCGATGTGAAAACGGTTCTTGACCGTCTTGTTTTCTGGTACCACCTGGAACCAGATGCGCGGCCCGCACCCGTCCGGATCGGCGATGCGGTCCTCGCCGATTCCCAGGTCATCCTCTGGCACTCCGACGTCGCGCCAGTAGTCATCCCAGGTGGCGAAGCCAGCCGGGGGCGGCTCGAGCTGATATCCCAAAGCGGCGGCCCAGAAGCGGGCCAGCCGGTCAGGATCGGTGCAGTCGATCACCAGCTGGAACTTGACAGCCATCGGTCTCTCCTCCGCGTCGCGCAGTACCCCTCCGGGAGCTTGCCTGAGGCGCCTTCACCCGGTCGGCTTCTCCCATCCCAGGCAGAACGGATGACCGGCCGGGTCAGCATAGATCCGGAAGCCGGGTTCCGTAGGCTCTGCCTCCACGAGGCCATCCCAGCACATGATGCCCGGGGGCTATGACACTCCGATGTGCTCCGGCACCGGCTACAACGAGTCGAAGGGCAGGCTTATGGCAGAGCAGTTCGCGACGATCGACCAATACATCCGCACATTCCCCGAAGACGTGCAGGTCATCCTTGAAGAAGTCCGGCGCAGGATCCGGAACGTCGTGCCCGAAGCTGGCGAGACGATCAGCTATCAGATTCCCACGATGACGCTAGGCGGCAGGCACCTGGTGTACTTCGCGGCGTGGAAGCACCACATCTCCGTCTACCCGGTACCCCCGGTAGACGAGTCCTTCGAGCAGGAACTCGCGCCATACAGGGCAGGCCGGGGAACGGTGAGATTCCCGCTCAACAAGCCCATCCCGTATGGCCTCATCGAACGACTGGTCGCACTCCTCGTCCAACAGCGGGACGGTCACCCCGGATGAACGGGGTTAGTTCCATGAGCACGGAGGATTCGCGTCATATTGAACCCGCGGCGCGAATGTTCCGTGATCATGCAGAAGCGTCAGCGGCGCGGGCGGCGGACAGCACATCGTCGCACACGGCAGGCATCCCGGTTTCGTCCGCGGTGCGCTGGGTCAGGACCACGACGATGAGGTCTTGCGAAGGCACGTTCGACCACACCGTCCCGAATCCGCCCTCCCAGCCGTAGCCGCCGTCGTCGAGCACCGATAGGCCGTAGCCCCAGCCGCGGTCGCCAAGAAAGCTGAAACCAGGCCAAACGTTCGTTCGCTGCACTGCGGTCAGTTGATCGCGGGTCATCTCGGCGACCGTGGCCGGCTTCAGCACGGGGCTGCCCCCGCGCATCAGCATGCGGCCGAACGCGACCACGTCATCGGCCGATGACACCAGCCCGCCACCGCCGTCCGGGAACAGCGGCGGGTGTGACCACCGTCCCTCCGGCGGGTCGCTCACGACGAGCACCCCGTCACGATTCTCATACGCGGTCGCCAGCCGGGCGGTGTCGGTCGTGTGAAATCCGGTGTCCTTCATGCCGAGCGGGCCGAGCACCCGCTCGCGCATGACGTCCTCAAACGGGGCGCCAGCGGCGCGAGCGGCCAGGACTCCGAGCACCTGTGAACCGGACTGGTAGAGCCACCGCTCGCCCGGCTGGGCCAGCAGCGGTAGCTCGCCGAGCCGCGCCATCCACGTGTCCGGGTCAGGCGTGACGCCGGGCTGCGGCGGCCCGAAGGTTGACAGCTGCCGCTCCATCGCCGCAGTGGCAACCGGCCACGGCTCTGCTGCCATGAACATCGCACCCTGCATCCCAAATCCCCAGGTGAATGTCAGCAGGTCGCGCACGGTGACTGGACGCTGAGCCGGGACCGTCTGCCCGAGGGGGCCATCCGGGCGCCGCAGCACCCGACGATCGGCCAATTCGGGCAAAAGCTCGTCCACCGGCCCGTTCAGCTCCAGCAAGCCGTCATCGACCAGCGAGAGCACGGCCGCCGCCGTCATCGGCTTGGTGGTAGACGAAAGCCGGAACAGCGTGTCCCGCCGCATCGCCGCCCCGCCGACCGCCATCACGCCCGCCGTCGCGACATGCACGGCTTCACCGCGGGCCACGGCCGCGACGACGCCAGGCGCTTGACCTTGCTCTACGGCGCGCTCGACGACCTCATCAATCCGGGCGAGCACAGCGTCGTCGAACCCATCGAGGTTGTTCACCCAGCCAGCTTATGGCTGGGCGGGACGAGCGCCTGGCCCGTCGCGGCCTGCACCCCGTCGGCCACGCCATCCGCCACGACCACGTCGCAGCTACCCGGGCATGGCCCGCCGGTCCAGTGGCAGCCCCGAGCCAGGCCAGGCCGTCGATACGGGCAGAAGTAGCTCGAACACCGAGCCCCGGCCCACTGTGCTCTGGACCTGGACCGAACCATGGTGGGCCTCCGCGATCGCCTTCACCACCGCCAGGCCCAGGCCGAACCCGCCGGTCTCCCGGCTACGGCCCGCGTCCACCCGGGTGAACCGGCCGAAGATCCGCCCAACCTCGGCCGCCGGGATGCCGGAGCCTGAGTCCGTTACGGCGAGGATGACCATCTCGCCGTCGCGGCAGGCGCTCAGCTCGATCTGGCCGTCGAGGTCAGTGTGCTCGACCGCGTTCTCGATGAGCGCATCCAGGGCCAGAGTCAAGCGATCCCCGTCTGCCTGCACACTGGCTTCCGCCAGGGCACCAAGCGACCAACGCCGGGGCGTCTGGCTCCACCGATGCAGGGTCTCCACCATGAGCCCCGCGGCGTCCACTGGAGCCAAACGCAGGAAGTCCGGGCTGTCCGTGGAGGCCAGAAGCATCAACCGGTTGGCCAGCCGGCGCATCCGGAGCAGTTCGTCCACGGCCACCCGGGCGTCCTTGGCGACCGCCTGATCAGTGGCAGCGTGGGTGATGAGCTCGGTGTGGCCAAGGGCGATGGTGATGGGCGTGCCCAGCTCGTGCGACACGTCCTGGAGGAACTGACGCTGCTTGTCCAGCAGGAGCAGGTTGTGCTCCGAGACGCGCTTCATTTCCTCCATCGCCGCGAGCCGCCTGCGGGAATGCCAGACCATTACCACGAACATCGTGGCCAGCAAGGGGACCTCAGCGAGGTAATCCGCATCCTGTTTCCCCCGCAGGACCTGCCAGCCGATCACGCCGCCGGTGGCGAGTGTCACCACCGCGACCGTGAGGACCGTAGATCCCAGGCGCCACAGGCGAAAGCCATAGATCGTGGTCAAGCTGACCCAGATGATGAGAAACGGGATGGTCTGCCAGGCCGGGATGAGCCGCATGGCGAGGAGGTTCAACCCGATGAAGACCACCCAGGCGAGGTCCACCCAGTAGGCACGGGCGAATTGACGGACCCGGTCACCCCGCATCCGGGCGGCCCCGCCGGGCGCACCGGGCAGTGGCCCCTTGGCTACAGACTCAGCAGAGAGTGCTTGCATCCATTCCATCCCCTGATCGGGCGCGTACCGCATCCTACGGCTCCAGGGTGGGTTCGGGTAGGCGAGCGGCCGGCTGCGGGTCCGGCGAGGGGGAGTACGCCCGCCATAATGGCCACGCCGACCTGATCCGGGAACGCATCGACGGCGCCACCGGCAGCCGAGGACCGAGGCCAGCCTGGCGGGCCTGATCAGGATTTCTTGGCGCGACTGGGAGCGACGCGGGGCGGCTCGCCGGGTTGCTTCGGATACACGGGCGGCCACGGGGCGTCCAGCAGCCCGTTCGCCCGGTCCCGCGCGCTCATCGCCAGCAACGGCTCCAGCGACTGCGGGTCGTCGTTCATGCCGAGCCACGGGTCGCCAGTTTCCTCGAGCCGCGCGGCCAGGGACGCGATCGTGAATTGGTCCGGGTGGATGTCGTCGATCTCCGCCCAGGCGATCGGGGTCGAGACCTGCGCGCCAGGCCGCGCCCGGACCGACCACGCGCCGAAGACCGTCTTGTGCGGCGCGTTCTGGTTGTAGTCGACGAACACCCGCGCGCCGCGCTCCTCCTTCCACCACGCGGCGGTGATGAGGTCAGGCCTGCGACGTTCCAGCTCACGCGCGACGGCTACGGCGGCGGCGCGCACCTGATAGGAGTCCCAGCGCGGCTGCAGCCGGACGTACACGTGCAGGCCGCGGTTACCTGTCGTCTTGGGATAACCGGCGATGCCGAACTCGGCGAGCAGCAGCCGCAACTCCAGCGCGGCCCGGCGGATGTGCGTGAAGTCCACGCCGGGGGTCGGGTCGAGGTCGATCCGCATTTCGTCGGCATGGTCCGGGTCGGCCGCCAGGTAGGGCCATACATGGAAACCCAGGCAGCCCAGGTTCACCGCCCACAGCACGTGGTCGGTGTCGGCCGCGACCAACGCCTGCGACGTCGTGCCGTTGGGCGTCGACACCGTTGTGGTCTGCAGCCAGTCGGGGATGTTCTTGGGCACCCGTTTCTGAAAGAAGGACGGCCCGGCCGCACCTTCCGGGAAACGCTGGAGCAGCACGGGCCGTCCGCCCATCGTCCGCATCAGGGGCTCCCCGACCCGCAGATAGTGCTCGGCGAGGTCGCCCTTGGTTTCGCCACGCTCGGCGAAGAGCACCTTGTCCGCATGGGTGATCAGGCCGCTTCGCATGGTGTCTCATTCCTCGGCGACGACAGGCCGCTGCGCCGGACAGGCCGCCACCGGCCGCGGGCTTCAGTCCCCAGATTCGTACTTAAACGAGATCTGGAGCTTCGTGCGGTAGGTGATCGCCCCGCTCTCGTCGAGATGGATGTCCTGCTCAACCACCTCGGCGACC
>DASWFT010000019.1:0-2601 GCA_036394075.1 Streptosporangiaceae bacterium | reverse complement strand
CGAGTGATGCGGGATCAGCCAGTTCGGCGTGGACCGCTTTGGCCCTCGGCGGCAGGCCGCCAGGGTTCAGGCCCCGGCTCACCACCCGGACCGGCACCCCGCGGTCGGTGAGCTGCGTGACGACCTGGCGGCCGACCCGGCCGGTCCCGCCCACTACGACGATCATGGTGACTCCTTTTCCTCACGGCCGCCCCGTGCAGCCGCTATTAGCGACGCTAGGTTATCTTTCCCCGCAGGGATGTTGAATTTCGAGTCAAGTTGCGGCGTGTGTGACGGCTGGGGCCGTGCTTGAGGCCAGCAATGGTGACCGTGGGTGGTCAGGCGGCGATGGATGCCTGCTGGGCGAGCTCGGTGATGGCTGCCTGGTAGGCGCGGGCAGCCTGGCGTAGTCGCGTACCGGGTGGCGGGCCGGGGTCGGTGAGCTGGGCGAGGCCGGGGATGAGGACCCGCTGGGCCAGGCGGGTGAAGAACAGGGCGATGGCCAGGCCGTCGGCGGTGACCTGGTAGCTGCGGCTGTGCGGGATGCGTTCGATGATCTGGTGGGCGCGGAGCCTGCACAGGTCGTAGCTGATCTGGCCGCTGGTCATGTCCTGTGGTGTTTTCCCGAGCTGGGGGGCGAGGTAGTGCCGCAGGTCGCGGCTGGTGAAGCCGGCGGGCCGGAGCGCAAGGATGCAGCAGGCGCCCAGGAGGGCCTGCACGCGCGGGTCGGGGAAGCGCATTCCCGGGATGCGGGTGCAGGTGGTGCTGATGACCGGGCTGGTGAGGGCTTCCAGGGCGGCGGCTCCGGCGGCGGGGTCGTGGCTGATGCATTCGGCGTCCAGCAGGCGCCGGCTGGCGGTGTAGCCGACCTCGGCCAAGGCGGCGAGGTTAGTCAGCTCTTTGCCGATGCCGAAGTCGCGCGGCTGATTGACGGTGGTCTCGGTACGGAGCGCCCTTCCTTCCTTCAGGTACTGTTTGACCTGGGTCTTCTTGTAGAACAGGTACAGGTAGGGGCAGACGCCGGCGGTGATGACCTGGGTGCGGAAGGTCCCGGGGGTGCGGCTCTTGCCGCGCAGGCGGATCTGCCGGCCGAACACGATGTTCACCTTGTCCGGGCGGCCGATGTCGATGTTGTCCCGGATCAGCTGCTCGAAGAAGATCCGCCCGGAGGCCGGCCGGTCCAGCGTCATGGTGGTGGAGAACTCGATCTGCTGAACCGACAGCTGCCAGCGGTAATCGGCGTCCTCGTCCTCGCGGGTGAACGGGTGCGGGAGCCGGGCCAGCCACTTGCCGGCGAACCGGTAGATCTTCTGGTCGGTCAGCCCGTCGCAGATCTTCTGCACCGCGGCCGGGTCGTCAGTGGCGCCGAACGCGTTGTCCAGGGCGGTGAAGCCGATCCCGGCCTTGAGGCACTGCCGCTTGGCGTACTCGTGCCCGTTGAGGTAGATCTGCCCGGTGTAGGGGAAGTACCCGCAGAACTTGATGTAGAACGGGCCGAAATCGGCGTCGAATCCATAAAAGTACCAGTGGTTGACCATGGCCTGCTCCTGGCACAGCCACGGGTACCGCTTGCCGGTCACCGCGTCCCGGCGCTGCCGGGTCCGCCATATCCGGGTCTTTTCCTGGGCCACGCCGGCGAACAGGAGCTGCTCCCCGCCGTCATGCCCGGCCAGGTACCCCCTGGCGATCTCGTCTTTGCTCTGGCCCTTGGCGAACCGGATCAGGTCCAGGCCGCGGACGTCGATGTAGTGGCGGATGTCCGCGGCGAACCGCTCGGTCATCGGCATCATCAGCGCCGAGGACACGAACTGGTTCCCCCGGTGGTGGCAGAAGAAGCCGTGGATGCCCTGCCCGTACTGCAGCCGCGGCTGGCGGAAGGTCAGCAGCACCCGGTCGATGCAGCGGACCTCCAGCCTCACGTGACCGGACAGGACCTGCGCGGCAGTACGCGGTAGCGTCATCATGGGCTCCGGCTGGGGCTCGGCCGGCAACGGCCACCCGACCGCTGCGAGCGGCGAATGAACAGTCACATTGTGAACTGCCTTGAGCCCCGGCCGGGGTCACTTCGCAAACCTCAGCCCGCACGCGCATGCCTCGTCGGGCTGGGGCGAAGCCCCGTTATGTATTCGGAAATCGTGTGACGGGGGCGTTGGCCTCGATGATTCAGGGTGCGGGCGAGGTTGGTTACTGATCGGGTTGTGCCGGTTTTCGGCCGTGGTGTTTGGTTGACGGGTGGCGGTGCTGCCCGATGTGCTCGGGGCGGCACCGGCTCCGACCGCGCCGGGGCGGCTCCTTTCCAGGTCGCAGGGACGGGGTGGCTGGTCAGGCGGGCTCTGGCAGGGCGCAGAGCCGCTGCCAGCAGGTCAGGAACGCGTCCTTCCAGGGCCAGGTCCGGCTGAGCTTGAGGACGCGCTGCCGGGCGTGGCGGACCAGGCGTGCGGGCAGCGCCCACAACCGGTAGCGCAGCGTATCTGGCTCGGCGTCCTTCAGGTCGTCG
The DNA here is from genome assembly GCA_036394075.1 of Streptosporangiaceae bacterium. GTDB lineage: Bacteria > Actinomycetota > Actinomycetes > Streptosporangiales > Streptosporangiaceae > JAWWPY01. Next base: position 125 of record DASWFT010000019.1, on the reverse strand, counting down.
CAGTCGTACAGGCCGGGCAGCCGGCACCAGGCGGCCAGGTCGGCGGCGATGTTCGCCGCCAGCATCCACCCGCAGTTCACGGTCCAGGTCTTCGATGGCAGGTTCCGCAGGCCCATGGCCTTCGC
>DASWFT010000018.1:0-6674 GCA_036394075.1 Streptosporangiaceae bacterium | reverse complement strand
CCCGAAGAGGTCCCCCAGCCGTCCCCCGGTGAGCAGGCCGACTGCCATAGCCAGCGTGTAGGCGGCGGTGATCCATTCGATGACGGCGTAGGAGCCGCCCAGGTCGTGCCTGATCGCGGGGGCCGCGACCTGGGCGATCGTGGAATCCATCAGGTCCATCACGGCGGCCGTGACGACGACGGCGAACGCCAGCCAGCGCCAGCGGCGCCCGGTGGGCGGAGCGGATGAGGATGACTGCACGGCGAGCCTCCCAGTTAGCAGAACGAAGCCTTCTGTTCCGATACTAACAGAACGGAATACTTTGTTCAACTACTCCAACGAGCCCGGTGCGGAATCGGTGTCGTCAGGACGAACCCGGTGCGGAATCGGTGTCGTTGGAATTCTCATCGCCCTGAGTCTCGGCCGAGGCTGGTGCGCCCGGTCACAACGACGGTTGATGCGTTTTGCCGTCGTTCCAACGACGGTTGATGCGTTTTGCAGTTGTTGTTGCGGCAGCAGGGCAAGGCCGCCAGCGCGGGCCGTCTATAGCGCGCGAGCACCCGGGCTCACGGTCTTCAGTGGTCCGGCTTCAGTGATTCGAGCAGCCAACCTGGGCGGCGTATTTCGCGAACGGGAGCCGGTACAGCCGCGCGGCGTCGGGGTTGCTGAGCAGCAGATCGAACAGCCATCGCCGACCGGTGTAGAACCAGTAGTCGGTCAGTTGCTGGCCGCCGATTTCGTAGTGGACGAGCCATGCCCCGCCCGGGCCCGGGGTGGCGTTCTCGACCAGCGCGGTTACCTCCGGAGCCGGGCACTCGACGTGCCGCCGGATGTATTCGGCCCGCGAGATGACGGCCTGGCTGCGGGAGTCCCAGCGGTCGTAGGCCGGGCCGTCGTTGTTGTGGTCGTAGTTGTCGTTGAAAACCTGGGCGATGCGGACGAGAGCCGCCGCGGTCTTAGGGTCCGGGCCCGGCCGGCTGCTGGCTGGCGTGAGGTGTGGGCTTGGCCGGCTGCTGCCCGGGGCGGTTGGCGTGGCTGTGGCCGTCGGCGTGGCTGTGGCCGCCGGAGCTTGGTGCGACGGTGAGGAGCACGCGCCCAGGGCCATGACCAGGAACAACAACACGGCGCCGCGGCGACGCATCCGGTGCCTCCCTGGTGGATCCATCAGGCACCGCCATGATTCGGCGCTCGGGTGATGCCCATGGGGCTACTTGCCCGGATGAGCATGCCAGAGGAGCAATCCCACGTCAGGACTCGGGGCCGCCGAACGTGCCGCTAGTGCCGAGATGATCTAGCCAAGGGGTGACCGGCACACCTTCATGATTGCGGTGGATCACTGGTCGCGGGCGACCACCTATCAACCGCGATCATGAAACACGGAGTCCCTGTCCGATTGTGGCCTCTCTGCGGAAAGCGTCCGGGGACTTTAGTGGTCCAGGTCGAAGGGGCGGAGGTAGGGCGTGGGGTGGTAGCGGACGAAGGCCGGCGCCGTTGGGACGACCTGCTTGTCGGCCAAGAAGATGTTGTATCCGGGGCCGAGCGCCGCTGCCTGGCTGTTCAGGTCTTCCGGGTCAAGCGCCGAGCCGTCCCAGCGCCCCGTGTCGAGGCGGTTCAGCAGCACCCGGGCGGCCGTGATCGTCTCGGCCGGGGTGAACGTGCAGTGGCCGGCCCGGTGGACGAAGATCTGCCGCAGCAGCCGCTCGTCGCCCGCCCTGTCCACGACGCTTCGATAGGCCTGCTCGTTCTGCGGGACCACCAGGCCGTCGCCCGTGGTGTGCATGGTCAGCACCGGCACCGGCAGCCTGCCGTCGAACGCGATGTTGTGCTCCATGTAGCGCACGGCGGAGGGATCGGCGCTGATCCGGCTGGCATGGTTGAGCGTTTCGAGGTCCCCGCGCAGGCTCAGTCCTGCCGCCTTGTACAGCGCCACGACTTCGCGGAGGTCAGCGGACTTCGCCAGGTCGCTGAAGTAGTTGACGCCGGTGTTCCAGGAAGGGTTCCCGCCGGCCCGGGCCTCAAGCTCGGCACGGAGCGCGAAGACGAACGGGAAGTCCACCTGCGACTGCCACTGGTACTGGTTTGCCTCCTGGCCGGCGAAGTCATTGCTCGCGGGTTCCGGGGACAGCGGGGTGAACCAGCCCGGCGTGTCGCCGAGCGCCGCGGCGAGGGCGAGCCGCGCCCGGCCCTGCGGGGTCTGCTGCGCGCCAGCCGCGGCGGTCTCGGCGGCGGTCAGGTTGCCGCCCGGGTTGGTGATGTTGACGAGCCTGAGCGACGGATCGTTCGGGTCGATCAGCTGCTTGAACGCGAACGCGGCGTCCAGGGCGGTGTTCCAGGTGGCCACCCCGCCGGAGAGCACGCCGCACATCGGCAGCGCGGCGCTGAACCGGTCCGGGTACTGCTGGATCAGGCCGGCCGTGATGATGCCGCCGAGCGAGTGGCCCCACGCGATCGTCTGCGTCGGCGTCCCGAAGGTTGCGTCGAAGACGTCCAGCGTGGCGATCTGGTCGGGCAGCGCCTGCTGGATTGCCCAGCCGGTCGTCGCGTACGACGACCCCGCCAGCGCGAACCCATGGCTGAGCAGCCAGGCGCCGGTGACCGGGTCGCCGACGTCCTGGGCCGGGTTCGGGGAGCCCGGCGTCACGTAGCCGTGGCTGTAGAGGAACAGGGTGCCGTTCCAGGCGCCCGCCGGGCACTGGATCTCGTAGGTCGCCTTGTCCGGCAACGAGGCAGTCACCGCGGCCGAGCCGCTGCACGTCTGAGTCGAGGCGAACGCCGGCGCCGCCGACGTCAGTCCCGTGGTCAGCAGGGCCGCGGAAAGCGCGGTTCCGGCAATTCTCTTCGTCCTCTTCACGACCACGCTCCATTGCGCTATGTCGTCATGACCTAGAACTCTTCAGAGGACTGTAGTCCACGGCGTATTGGTTGCGATAGCACCTCGTTCGCCCGCTATGCGCCCCGGGAAGGGCCGGCCCGCCCGCCCCCCTGGCGCCATTTGCCCAGGGGCAGCGGGTCGGTGGAGCCGTCAGGGCGCGCTGGTCACCAGTGGGTTGGCCCGGTGCTGGGCGTGGGCGTGCTGGTGCTGGGCGTGGGCGCGCTGGTCGGGCCGGGCGTGGGCGCGCTGGTGGTGCCCGGTGTCGGCGTCGGTGCCGTGGTCATGGCGGGCGTCGGCGTCATCGTTACGCCGGGCGCCGGCGTGACGTTGGCCCCGGTCACCTGGCCCGCCGGCGGGATCTGGATCTGCACCGGCTGGTTGATCGAGACGATGACCAGGACGATCTCGATCCGGGTGTTCCTCCCGAACTCGACCAGGGTCATCTTGCGCACCTGGTGCCGCGCGTCCACCCAGACCGTGAATGCGGTCGAGGTGATGCCGCTCGACATCATGCCGGACTGGACGCCCGCGCGCAGGCCCGGGGCTAGCTGGCTGAGGCCGGCCGCGAGGCTGTAACTCCCGCTGTACTGGGTGGTCGGAACCCCGTTGATCGTCGAGCTGCCAGCCTCCCGCACATTGGTCGCGGCGGGGAACATCTGGGTCTGCGCCAACGGGTTGCTGCCCCGCATCTGCTGGATCATCGAGGCCAGGCCGGCGTTCGAACTGTTCGTCAGGCCGGAGTAAGGGACCGCGACCCATGGCCGGCCTGCGGTCCCGGTCAGGGCGCCGATCTTCAGGTAGGCCGTGTTGCCGGCCAGGATCGCTTCCAGGCCAGCAGGGTGCGAGGCACGGACACCCACGAGCAGGCTGGGCTGCGTCTGCTCGATCAGGGTGCCTGACAGGTGCGCGGCCGAGTTCCCGGTGGCGTGGATCTCCAGGGTCGCCACGAACGACGTGCTCCCCTGGGCGTTGCGGGCCAGGGTCGCGATGGCGCTCGCCGCCGATGCACGCTGGGTGTTGCCGGAGGATGCGGTAGCGGTCCCGGCGGACGGCGTGCCGCTCGGCGAGCCGCTGCTCAGGATGCCAGGCTTACACCCGGCGATAGTGACCGCCGCCGCGCAGGCCAGGACCGCGACGAGAGGCCTGGCGGCCCGGGCCTGGAGGCCGGCGCGAGCGGCCTGAGCTGGCCCGGCCGGCGTAGCCCGCCTATGGGGAGTGCCCGGCCGGCTGCCCATCAGATGTGAGAGCACTATTCGGTCCTCCTTGGGTTGGCGATTGCCGTCTATGACACGCAGTAACGCGCAGTCCTCCGCCATTCGTTGGTGACGCTACGTGCCGGGACCGGACCGCGCAGGCCGCGTAAGCCCCATGTAAGGTGCCGCGAGCCATCCGTAAGCCCGGCGTAATGTCCGGCCGGGCGGGCGGAGATGGCTCAGAGCGGTCAGCTGGAGCTGATCCTGGTGATGACCCACAGCTGAGCCGTTCCGGCGGTCGCCGGTCGCGTGCCGGAGATCGTCACCACCTTTTTGGTGCCAGGTTCGGTCACCGCGAAGGTGTCCGGCGCGGTCTGGCGGATGGCCGGCTCCGTTGCCCAGCGCCCGCTGGCCCAGGCCTGGACCACTATCAGGGGACTCGACAGCCACGGCTGGTGGCCCTCGTTGAAGGCCATCTGCGCAGACCAGAACTGCTGCCAGCTGGTGATGTCCCAGATTCCCGGGAACCGCGGCAGCGCCCCGTGGGCCACGTCGACGACCACGCGGTCAGGCTGGGTGAGGGTGCGGACATGGAAACCTGTCCGGCTGCTCAGCCCGGCACCGAAGCTCAGATAGCCCTCGAAGTCACCGGCCGTCCTGAGTTGTAGCAGCGTTGGGTAATCGGGGCTGATGACGTGCGGGCCGCGATAGCTCTGATACCCACTCGCCGGGAAGAAGACGATCCGCAGGAACGTCCGGCCTGGAAGCGGCACCTGGTCCCCCTTGGGGTCCGTCCCGACCTGGTTGGTGTACTGGATTCGATAACCGGGAATTTCCCCGCTGAACCGGAACACGATGCGGTCGAAGGCCGGATGCCGGCCAACCGAGATCCCCGTCAGGTTGCCCGCCCCGGCAGGCGCTGTCGCGCTGAGCGGCCTGGTGCTCACATCGCCGCCGGATGCGGTGGGCGCCGTGGCGGTAGCCGGGGTTCTGGCCACAGTGCTTGCCGCGGCCGGGTCGCTGGCGCGTGGTCGCGGGCTGGCGGCGGCCGCGCCCGGTGCGGAGGCTGTGGCGGAACAGGCGGAGACCAGGGCCGCCGCGCATATCGCGGCGGCGACCGCGGTCAAGCCACGCAGCGCGGGCCGCGGCGGGTGCGGAAGTCGGAGTGTGCAGCGGGTGGCCGGCCGGAGCTGGCGGCGGGCTCGCGTCACTGCGGGCGGCCTGGTCGCTGCGGCCTGCCTGGTCGCTGCGGCTGCCTGGTCGTTCCGGGCTGCCTGGTCGAGGTGATCATCGTGTCCCCCAGGGGTCGTGCGCGGCTTCTGCCGCAACCTGGGTGCAGAGTGCGCCGGGGGAGCGGGCCGCAGCAAGGGGAGACCTCCCCATGCCCGGCGCCGCTCGGCGTGGTCAGCTGGGCGGGGCTTCGGCAGGCAGGCGCCGCAGATCCCCGACGGTCAGCTCGCCGGTGGATATGAGCAGGAGCGCAAGCTCTTCGAGGGCCCGCGGCCCGCGGAGCCCGGGAACGCCGAGGCGCGCGTAACGGTCCCTGATGTTCTCGCATCGCTTGGCCACCGTGTGGGCCTGCCAGCCGATCCGCTGCGCGGTGTCCCTGGCGCTGCGCGGCGTCGGCTCCCCAGCCTGCCGCCAGGTCAGGTAGGCCTCGAATCGCGCCGCCAGGACCAGCCGGTCACTGGCAGTCAGCGGGGCCCGGTGGCGGGTGCTGGTCACGGCGCGTTCCCCGGTCACAGACAGGGCCCGGGCTTCCTCTGCCGGATCGGGCACATTATCAAGGTCGGGCAAGCGCAGCCGCAGGACGTAGCGATCGAGTGTCCCGTTCAGGGTCACCTTGGCGTGCCACTGCTGCAGTGGTACTTGCAGTCCCGGCGGTAGGTCCACCCGGAACCCGCGGTCGCCGACCACGCACAGCACCGAGGATGTGCTGTCGTTGTGCAGCCACCAGGACCCCTCGTGATGGCGGAAGCTCCCGGCAGTCCGGGACACGCCACGGTCGGCGGCGGGCAGCACCGCGCAGCACGCCGGCCCCCGGCCGAAAGTGAACAACTCACCCGGATGGACGCGCCATGTCTGCGACTCGTACATGACAACCAGCAGCATGGCGGCCCCGTCTTCCGTTTGCCACGCTAGGTTCGCGGGGGACCGCGCGTCAATCAGAGCCTCGGCGCTGCGGGAGACGGCCGCGGATTTCGTGCGCCGGGCTAGAACGGTTCGAGGAACGGCGCCCGAGCTCGCTGCCTGAATGAGCGGGTGGCTCAGGCCATGACGGCGCCGCCGGCGACGTCCAGGATGACGCCCGTGATCCAGGCCGCGTCATCGGAGACGAGATACAGCGCCGCGCGGGCCACATCCTCGGGCGTGCCAAGACGCCGCAGCGGGTGCATGCCGACGAGTTCCTCCTGCTGCGCGGCCGGAATCAGCCGCTTGTTGCGCTCGGTGAGGATCGTCTCGGGAGCGATGCAGTTGACCCGTATGCCATAGGGGCCGGCCTGCGCGGCCACGTCCTGGGTGAGCATCTGGATGCCCGCCTTCGCGGCGGCGTACGGGACCGGTGAGGCTGGGTGGGGCCGTCGGGCCGCGGCCGACGAGATGGTGACGATGCTCCCGGCCTTCCGCTC
>DASWFT010000017.1:0-10366 GCA_036394075.1 Streptosporangiaceae bacterium | reverse complement strand
ACCGGTAAGTCCCTCAGGCGGCTGGCCAAGGAACCGCTCTGGCGGGTGGTGCAGACCCACCCCAGCGCGGTGAGGTTCCCCGGCGAGGACGGGGAGTCCATGCTGGACATGCAGCACCGCGCCGTCGGCGCGGTGCGAAAGTGGAACGCCAAGCTCGGGAAGGACGCCGTCTACCTGATCTGCTCGCACGGCGATGTGATCAAGGCGGTGATCGCGGACAGCCTCGGCATGCATCTCGATCTGTGCCAGCGGATCCAGGTCGACCCGTGCTCGCTCAGCGTGATCCGCTATACGCCGCTCCGCCCGTTCCTGTTGCGGATGAATGACACGGGCGGGGCAGTGACCGGGCTGGCCCGGCCGGCACATGCCGGAGCCGGCCAGCACGCCGCTCCAGGGGACGGACATTCCGGGGACGGACATTCCGGGGACGGGGGTTCCGGGGACGGGGGTTCCGGACACGCGGCTTCCCGCAACGGGTCCTCGGGGAACGGTACGGGGCCCGGGCGCACCACGGTCCCCGGAGCCGTGGCCAGGCCCCGGCGCGGCGAGGGTGACGCCGCCATCGGCGGTGGAGCGGGAGGATAGGGTCCATGCCGGTCTATTCCTACGACCCGCCGGAGCGATTCGTCGCGGGCACCGTTGGGCAGCCTGGAGAACGCACCTTCTACCTGCAGGCCAGCGCCAGCGGCCGGGTGACGAGCGTTGCCTTGGAGAAGTTCCAGGTGAGCCTGCTCGCCGAACGTCTCGATGAGCTTCTTGACGAGGTGGTGCGCCGCACCGGCACGCCTTCCTCGCCCCCGTCGTCCGGGCTGGGCGGCCTCGCCGATGATGGGCCGCTCGACCTGCCACTGATGGAGGACTTCCGGGTCGGGGCGATCGCGCTGGCCTGGGATGGCGAGGAAGAGCGCGTGGTCATCGAGGCGCAGGAGGAGACGGAGACACCGGTCGAGCCGCTCGCTGAGGAGGTCCCGGAGAATGGCCCTGGGGTGCTGAGAGTCAGGATCACGGTGGCCACCGCCCGGGCCTTCTCTCAGCGTGCGCTGCAGATTGTCGGCCAGGGCCGGCCCCCCTGCCCGCTGTGCGGCCTCCCGCTGGACGCGGAAGGGCACATCTGCCCACGGCAGAACGGTCACCGGGTCGCCAATGCCTGACGCATCCCCTGGCAAACGCGCACAGCGGCCGAGACCGCCCAGGGCAGCGAAGGCTGCGCGGCCGACCGGGCACCTGGCGCAGCCCGAAGACAACGCGGCTGCGCTCGAGTTGCTCAGCCAGGGCAGCCTGGAGGTGGAGGGCAGGCTCGTTGTCGCCTCGAACGCCACGATGTACTGCACGGTCCGTCATGACGGCCAGGAGGCCGCGTGCGTGTACAAGCCGGTGGCCGGGGAGCGCCCGCTGTGGGACTTCGCCGTCGGCTCGCTGGCCGGCCGCGAGGTGGCCGCGTATGCGGTGTCCCGGGCCGCGGGCTGGAATCTGGTCCCGCCGACCGTATTTCGCGACGGCCCGTTCGGGCCGGGCATGTGCCAGCTATGGATAGATGCGGACACCAGCGTTGACCTGGTGTCCCTGGCCCGGAGTTCCGATCACTGGGCGCTTCGTGACATGGCCGTGTTCGACGCGGTGGTGAACAACGCGGACCGCAAGATCGGCCACCTGCTGCCGGTCAGCGATGGCCGTCTGTACGGCTGCGACCATGGCGTCTGCTTCGGCGAGGAGTACAAGCTCCGCACCGTGCTGTGGCAATGGCGCGGACGGAGCCTGCCCAAACGAGCCGTCGAGGCGCTGACGAGGCTCCAGCGGGCGCTCGCCGAGGACCTCGGACCGGAGCTTTCGGTGCGACTCACCCCGAGCGAGGTGAACGCGACCAGGCAGCGCGTGGAACTCCTGCTGGAGCACCGGGTGCATCCGTACCCGCCGGAGGACTGGCCAGCGGTCCCCTGGCCGCCGATCTAGGCCAGCGGCCGGGGCAGCGCGGCGGACCGGTCAGCGGCCGCCGGACTCGCCGGGGTGACCGCGTCGGCGCAGGTAGCGCTCGAACTCGCGGGCGATCGCGTCGCCGCTCGCCTCCGGCAGGTCGGTGGCATCCTTGGCTTCCTCAAGCGTGCGCACGTACTCAGCGACCTCGGTGTCCTGCTCGGCCAGCTCGTCCACGCCGCGTTCCCACGCCCTGGCCTCCTGGGGAAGCTCAGCCAGCGGCAGGGAAGTGTCGAGCACGTCCTCCACGCCCCGCAGCAGCGCCAGGGTCGCTTTAGGGCTTGGCGGCTGGGCAACGTAGTGCGGAACGGAGGCCCACAACGAGACCGCCGCGATGCCCGCGTCCGCGCAGGCATGTTGGAGCACGCCCAGGATCCCGGTCGGCCCCTTGTAGTCCGCCGGCTCCGCGTGCAGTTCGGCGGCCAGCGCGGGATCCGAGGCGGCCGCTGTTACTGGCACGGGACGGGTATGCGGAGAATCCGCCAGTAGGGCGCCCAGAAGCACGACCAGTTCGACGCCCATCTCGGTGAATGAGCGGATCAGCTCCTCGCTGAAGGCCCGCCAGCGCATGTTGGGCTCGATCCCGTGGACCAGAACCACATCGCGGTCCAGCCCGTCCGGCCTGGCCACGGACAGACGCGTGGTTGGCCAGACAAGCCGTTCGGCCCGCCCCTCGGCCACCTCCATCACCGGCCGGGTCACCTGGAAGTCGTAGTAGTCCTCCGGGTCGATCGCGCCGACAGGGGTAGCTTTCCAGGCAATGCCCAGGTGGTCGATCACCCCGCTGGCGGCCTCACCTGCGTCGTTCCAGCCCTCGAAGGCGGCGATGAGAGCTGGCGAGGTGAGCTTGCCAATGCCGTTGAGCTCGATCTCCTACCACCTCTCTTATGCCCGGTGGGCCGGGGGGTGTCCCCCCGGGCCAGTACTCATCCGGCCGCCTCCGGCCCGCCGATGACACCAGGTTACGTGGTGGGCCATGATCACCGCGTCGCCCGGCCGGCGCCCTCGTGGCGCGGGCGGCGTTCCGGCGGCGGCCCTAGAATAGATCCCCTATGACCACAACCGGCCGTCCGCCCCAGCTAGCAAAGCCCACTGATTCGCTGAGCACAGCCCTCAGCGAACGGGTCGTCGTAGCGGACGGAGCCATGGGGACCATGCTCCAGGCTAGTGCCGCCACCCTCGACGATTTCGATGGGCACGAGGGATGCAACGAGATCCTCAACGTCACCCGCCCGGACATCGTGAGCTCCGTGCACGAGGCGTACCTCGACGCGGGCGTGGACTGCGTGACCACCAACACATTCGGCGCAAACCTGAGCAATCTGGGCGAATACGGGATCACGGCCCGCATCGGCGAGCTGTCGGAGGCAGGCGCCAGGATCGCCAGGGCCGCGGCCGACCAGTGGTCCACACCCGAGCGCCCGCGCTGGGTTCTGGGCTCCGTGGGCCCGGGCACCAAGCTGCCCACGCTCGGTCACGTGAGGTTCGCGGAACTCCGCGACGCCTATCAGCGGAACGCCGAGGGCCTGCTGCGCGGAGGCGTGGACGCGGTGGTGGTCGAGACGTGCCAGGACCTGCTCCAGGCCAAGGCCGCCATCATCGGCACCCGCCGGGCTATCGCCGCGGCGGGGCTGCAGATCCCGCTAATCGCCCAGGTGACCATCGAGACCACCGGCTCCATGCTGCTCGGCAGCGAGATCGGCGCCGCCCTCACCGCGCTTGAGCCCCTCGGCATCAGCCTGATCGGCCTGAACTGCGCGACAGGTCCCGGCGAGATGAGCGAGCATCTGCGTTACCTGGCGGGCCATTCCCGCATCCCGCTGTCCTGCATGCCCAACGCCGGCCTGCCCGTGCTCGCCGCCGATGGTGCCCGCTACCCGCTGACCCCGGATCAGCTCGCGGACGCCCACGAGATGTTCACCGCGGAATTCGGCCTGGCCCTGGCGGGGGGATGCTGCGGCACCACGCCCGAGCATATGGCCGCCGTAGTGGAACGCGTCCGCGGCCGCGAGGTGGCCGGGCGGAGGCCCCGTCCTGAGCCCGGAGTGGCATCGCTCTACCAGCACGTCCCGTTCCGCCAGGACACCTCGTTCCTGGCCATCGGTGAGCGGACCAACGCGAACGGATCGAAGGCGTTCCGTGAGGCGCTGATCGCCGGCCGCTACGACGACTGCGTCGAGATCGCGCGTGCGCAGACCCGCGATGGCGCGCACCTCCTCGACCTGTGCGTGGACTATGTGGGGCGCAGCGGCACAGCCGACATGATCGAGGTCGCCAGCAGGCTGGCCACCGCGGCGACCCTGCCCCTCATGCTCGACTCGACTGAGCCCGAGGTGATCCAGGCCGGCCTCGAACTGCTGGCCGGGCGTGCGGTGGTGAACTCGGTCAACTATGAGGACGGCGACGGCCCGGGCTCCAGGATCGCCAGGGTCATGCCGCTGGTGGCCGAGCACGGCGCGGCAGTGGTCGCGCTCACCATCGACGAGCAAGGCCAGGCGCGCACCGCCGAATGGAAACTCGCGGTGGCCACCCGGCTGATCGAGGACCTCACTAAGAACTGGGGCATGCGCACGTCCGACATCATCGTGGACTGCCTGACCTTCCCGATCGCGACCGGCCAGGAGGAGACCAGGCGCGACGCGATCGAGACGATCGAGGCGATCCGCCAGGTCAAGCAGCGCTACCCGGAGGTTCAGACGACGCTGGGGGTGTCCAACGTCTCGTTCGGCCTGAATCCAGCCGCGCGTTCGGTGCTCAACTCCGTCTTCCTCGACGAGTGCGTGCGGGCCGGCCTTGACTCGGCGATTGTCCACGCGTCAAGGATCATGCCCATCGCCCGGATACCCGACGATCAGCTTCAGGCCGCGCTCGACCTCATCTATGACCGCAGGCGCGAGGGGTACGACCCGCTGACCCGGCTGCTCGAGCTGTTCGATGGCGTGGACGCCGCGGCGGTCAAGGCCAGCCGGGCCGCGGAACTCGCTGGCCTGCCGCTCTGGGAGCGGCTGAAGCGGCGGATCATCGATGGGGAGCGGGTTGGCCTTGAGGCCGACCTCGACGAGGCGCTGACGCAGCGTCCCGCCCTGGAGATCGTCAACGATGTCCTGCTCGACGGCATGAAGACAGTCGGTGAGCTATTCGGCGCCGGGCAGATGCAGCTGCCCTTCGTGCTTCAGTCCGCCGAGGTGATGAAGAACGCGGTCGCCTACCTGGAGCCGCACATGGAGCGGTCCGCCGACGGCGGCAAGGGCAGGATCGTGCTCGCCACCGTCAGGGGAGACGTGCACGATATCGGCAAGAACCTGGTCGACATCATCCTGACCAACAACGGCTACGAGGTCATCAACACGGGCATCAAGCAGCCTGTCTCGGCCATCGTGGATGCCGCGACCGAGAACGATGTGGATGTCATAGGCATGTCGGGCCTGCTGGTGAAGTCCACGGTGGTAATGCGGGACAACCTCGCGGAGCTGAATGCCCGCGGCCTGGCCAGCCGCTGGCCGGTGCTGCTAGGCGGCGCCGCGCTCACCCGGGCCTACGTGGAGCAGGACCTCGCCGCCGTCTTCGACGGTGAGGTCCGCTACGCCAGGGACGCGTTCGAGGGACTGCGCTTGATGGACGCCTTCATGGCGGTGAAGCGGGGAGAGGCCGGCGCCCAGCTGCCCGCGGTCCGCGAGCGCCGGGTGAAGAGCGGGGCACGGCTCACGATCACCGAGCCGGAGGCCATGCCCCGGCGTTCGGACGTGGCCGCGGACAACCCGGTACCGGCTCCCCCCTTCCTCGGGGACCGGATCGTCAAGGGCACCCCCCTGGCCGAGTACGCGGCATTCCTCGACGAGCGGGCCACGTTCATGGGCCAGTGGGGGCTCAAGCCGTCCCGCGGCAAGGACGGTCCCTCGTATCAGGACCTCGTCGAAACGGAGGGGCGGCCGCGGCTGAGGATGTGGATGGACCGCGTGCAGACCGAGGGCCTGCTGGAGGCCGGCGTCGTGTACGGGTACTTCCCGGCCGTCAGTGACGGCGACGACCTCGTCGTCCTGGACTCCGCCGGCGCTGAGCGGGAGCGGTTCACCTTCCCGCGCCAGCGCCACGACCGGCACCTGTGCCTGGCCGACTTCTTCCGCCCTCGCGAGTCCGGCGAGACCGACGTGGTCGGTTTCCAGCTCGTCACCGTCGGCTCGAAGATCAGCGAGGCCACCGCGGAGCTCTTCGCCAAGAATGCCTACCGTGAATATCTTGAGCTGCACGGCCTGTCCGTCCAGCTGACGGAGGCGCTGGCCGAGTACTGGCACGGCCGCGTGCGCGCCGAGACCGGCCTCGCCGGGTTCGATCCGCCCGACCTGGACGGCATCCTCAAGGTTGACTACCGGGGCTGCAGGTATTCGTTCGGCTATCCCGCCTGCCCGAACCTGGAGGACCGCGCCAAGGTGGTCCGGCTGCTTGCGCCGGAGCGGATCGGGGTGACGCTGTCCGAGGAATTCCAGCTGGCTCCCGAGCAGTCCACGGACGCGCTGATCGCGTTCCACCCAGAGGCAAGGTATTTCAGCACGTGAGCAGCCTCGGACCCGGCAGCCTGCAGGCTGTCCTGTTCGACATGGACGGGCTCCTGGTCGACTCTGAGCCGCTCTGGTTCGAGGTGGAGACCGAGATCATGGCGCGGATGGGCGGCGCCTGGAGCCACGCTGACCAGCAGCACCTGGTGGGCGGCCCGATGGACCACAGCCTCGGCTATATGCTCGCCCGGGCCGCCCGGCCCGCGCCGGAAGAAACCGTGGCGCGATGGCTGGCGGAGGGCATCACCGGCCTGGTCCGCGAGCACGGCGTGCCGATGCTGCCCGGGGCCCGGGAGCTGCTGGCCGAGGTGCGCACCGCCGGGATGCCGTGCGCGCTCGTCACCTCCGCGCAGCGGGACTTGATGGACGCGGTGCTCGAGACGACCGGCGTGATGTTCGACGCGACCGTGTGCGCGGCGGATGTACGGCTCGGCAAGCCCGATCCGGAGCCCTACCTGCTCGCGGCGGACCGACTCGGCGTGCATCCCGGCGGCTGCGTGGCGCTGGAGGACTCGCCGAACGGCATCGCCTCCGCCGAGGCGGCGGGCTGCGGGGTCATCGCGGTGCCGAACGTCGCGCCGGTGTCGGCCCAGCCCGGCCGGGTCATCGCCGCCTCGCTGCGTGAGGTGGACCTCGCCAGGCTGCGGGAAGTCGCGGGTAACCGAGGGCGCGCTGCCCTGAGGAACGAATCGGCCGTGACGAACGAATCGTGATTCGGTCACAATCCAGGCACGACCTGCGCGCAGGGGTGGCGCCGATCAGGCATCACGGTAGATTCTCCCGTTAGATACCCCTGTATCCTGCTTCGGCACCGCACAAGTCGCGATCGCCGGGCGATCTTCTCGTGACTACCTGGCAGGGAGCCGATGGCAGCACCACTCGACGTGTTCCCGCCATCGGCGGATGCCACGCCGGATGCGTTGCTTGCCGGAGTCAGCGGCAAAGCCATCGAAGGCCGTTCACTCGGCCAGATCGCCTGGATGCGGCTCCGGCGGGATAAGGTGGCGATGGGCGGCGGCGTCGTCGTCCTGTTCCTGATCCTGGTCGCCATCGCCGGCCCGCACCTCGTGCAGAACCCGGACACATTTCACGCCAACCTGATTAACCCCACGTTCCTGCGCCCCACCGGCACGTTCGGCGGGATCAGCCTGGCTCATCCGCTCGGCGTCGAGCCGGAGACCGGGCGGGACGTGCTCGCCCGGATCGTCGTCGGCGCCCAGTACTCGCTGCTCATCGCGTTCCTCGCCACCCTGCTCGCGGTCACCATCGGCACCTTCTTCGGCGTCGTCGCCGGCTACTTCGGCGGTTGGCTGGACTCGCTGATCGCCCGGGCCATGGACGTGTTCCTCGCCTTCCCGCTGCTGGTGTTCGCGCTGGCGCTGGCCGGCGTCATCCCGAATACCGCGTTCGGCCTATCAGGGAACTCGCTGCGGATCGCCGTCCTGATCTTCGTCATCGGCTTCTTCGCCTGGCCGTACATGGGCCGGATTATCCGGGGTCAGGCGCTGTCCCTGCGCGAGCGCGAGTTCGTCGACGCGGCCCGCAGCCTCGGCGCGCGCGGGCCCTACATCCTCTTCCGCGAGCTGCTGCCAAACCTAGTGGCGCCGATCCTGGTCTACGCGACGCTGCTGATCCCGACCAACATCCTTTTCGAGGCGGCCCTTGACTACCTTGGCGTCGGCCTCTACGTGCCCACGCCCACCTGGGGCCAGATGCTCTCCAGCGCGGTGCAGAACGGTTTTTACTCCATCGATCCCGAGTACATGCTGGTGCCCGGGCTCGCGATTTTCATCACGGTAATGGCATTCAACCTATTCGGCGATGGACTGCGTGACGCGCTGGATCCGAGGACCCGGTAATCAGCGGCACGCGGCCCTGACGTGAACGAGTAACAGGAGGCGTTTCACCGCATGAAGAGACGCAACACCATCGCGGCGACGGCGGTCGGCGCAATCGCGGCACTCGTGATCAGTGCCTGCAGCAGCAGCAGTAGCAGTAGCAGTGGCCCGACATCAACCACGGGGGCGGTGGCGTACAACGCCGGCGTCACCAAGGTGGTCAACCCCTCCAGTGCCAAGGGGGGGACCCTGATCTACGACAACAGCAGCACGCCGGACTCATTCGACCCAGGCAATACCTACTACGCGTGGGTGCTGAACTTCGACCGGCTGTTCGCCATGCCGATGTTCACCTACAAGTCCTGCCCGGGATCGTGCGGCCTGCAGCTCGTGCCGGCCCTGGCGACGGACCTGGGCACGGTTAGCAACAAGGGCCTGACCTGGACGTTCCATATCCAGCCGAACATCAAGTTCGAGGACGGCACGGCCGTCACCTCGCAGGACGTGAAGTACGCGGTCGAGCGCACCTACGACCGGTCGGTGATGGCCAATGGGCCGACCTACTACCAGGCGCTGCTCGCGGACCCGAAGTACCCGGGCCCGTACAAGGACCGGGCGAAGAACCTGATGGGCCTGACCTCAGTCCAGACCCCTGACGCGACCACGATCGTGTTCAACCTGCAGGCGCCGTTCGCTGACTTCCCCTACGTGCTCGCGTTCCCGAGCAGCGCCCCGGTCCCGCCGAGCAAGGACACCGGCACCAACTACCAGCTGCACCCGCTGTCCACCGGCCCGTACAAGTTCCAGAGCTACGTACTGAACAAGCAGCTCACGCTGGTGCCGAACTCGAACTGGAGCGCGGCGACGGACCCCAACGCCAAGCAGGCGGCCAGCAAGATCATCGTTAACCTGAACGTGAACCAGGCCGACATCGACAACCGGCTGCTCGCCGGCGACATCGGCGTGGACTCGGCCGGAACCGGCGTGGCGGCCGCGGCGCAGGCCAGGATCTTGTCCAGCCCGACGCTCAAGGCGAATGCCGATGACCCGATCAACGGGTTCTTGCGGTTCGCCTACCTGGACACCAAGGTGGCGCCGATGAACAATCTGCACTGCCGCGAGGCGGTGGAGTACGCGGCGAACAAGGTGAACGCGCAGACGGGGTACGGCGGCCCCATCGCGGGCGGGGCGATCGCGAGCACCGTGATGGTGCCCAACATCGTCGGCTACCAGTCGTTCGACCTGTATAACGCGCTGACGAAGCCGACCGGTGACATCACCGCGGCGAAGCAGCAACTCGCGGCCTGCGGCCAGCCGAACGGCTTCAGCACGAACCTGGCCTACCGCGCTGACCGGCCGAAGGAGGTCGCAGCCGCCACCGCGCTGCAGGCGTCACTGGCGCTGGCCGGGATCAAGGTGACGCTGAAGGGGTTCCCCGCGGGTAGCTACTACACCAACTTCGCGGGCGCGCCGGCCTACGTGCACGCACACCAAATCGGCATCGCCATGGGCGGCTGGGGCGCCGACTGGCCGACCGGCTTCGGCTTCCTCGACTCGCTCTCGGCTGGGAACACGATAGTGGCCACCGGCAACACCAACATCGAGGAACTCAACGATCCGGTGGTCAACAACCTGTTCACCAAGTCCTCGACGGTCACCGGTGCGGCCAGGACGGCCCTCTGGGCGCAGATCGACAAGCAGATAATGACCGACGCGGGCATCCTGCCCCTGGTTTACAACAAGGCGCTGCTTTACCGGTCGTCGAACCTCACCAATGTCTACGTGCAGGCGTACTACGGCATGTACAACTATGCCGTGATGGGCGTGAGTTCGTGACCGTGAAGGCCCGAGCGTAGAGAGCAGGTGAAGGCGCCGCTGCCGGGCGGGGAACATCCACCCCCGCCCGGCGGCGGCGTCGTACGCGATGATCTACTTCATCATCCGGCGCCTCATCTTGACCGTATTCCTGCTGCTCCTGGTCAGCGCGATCACGTTCGCGATCTT
>DASWFT010000016.1:0-4171 GCA_036394075.1 Streptosporangiaceae bacterium | reverse complement strand
GCAGCACGCCCAGGAGCGCGACGATGACTGGGGCCGCCGCGAGCCGCCGCCCTCGCCGGCCACCCCGGCCACGCCGCCCGCGCCCCCAGCCTCGGCCACGCCGCCCGTGCATCCCGCACTGGCCGGGCGCGCTGTTGCGGCCGGATCGCCCGTGCCGGCCGCGCCGCCCGCACCGCCGACGCCTGCCATGCCGTCCGCGACGCCGGTTGCGGCGCCGAACGGTGACACGAGCACCGCGCCGGCCCGCGCGCCGCGCCCCGCCATCTCCTTCGAGCGCCCGGCCGGCGGGTGGGCGGTGGAGACCCACGGCCTGGTCAAGCGGTTCGGGGCCAACGCCGCGGTCAATGGCGTCGAGCTGCTCGTCCCGCGCGGCTGCGCGTTCGGCTACCTCGGGCCGAACGGCGCGGGCAAGACCACGCTGATCCGCACCCTGCTCGGCCTGACCCGGGCCGACGGCGGCACGATGTCGCTGCTCGGGATCCCGGTCCCGGTCGAGCGGAGCCAGGCGCTGGCCGGGGTCGGCGCGATCGTCGACGAGCCCCGGTTCCACCCGCACCTGACCGGGCGGGACAACCTCCGCCTGCTGGCCGCGGCCAGGGGCGGCGGCGCGCCAGCGGATCGGGCCGTCGCTGGAGCGGGTCGGGCTGGCCGAGCGCGCCAACGACAAGGTTGCCTCGTACTCAATGGGCATGCGCCAGCGCCTCGGGGTGGCCTCCTGCCTGCTCGGCGACCCCGAGCTGCTGATCCTGGACGAGCCGATGAACGGCCTCGACCCGGCGGGGATGCACCAGATGCGGGCGATGATCACGAGCCTGGTCGACGAGGGGCGGACCGTGGTGCTGTCGTCCCACCTGCTCGACGAGGTGGAGCGCACCTGCGACGCGGTGGCGATCGTGGACCGCGGCCGAGTCGTCCGCCAGGGCCCGATCGACGAGCTCATCCGCGGCGCGGGAACGCTATCGGTGCAGGTGGACTGCGCCGACCCGGCCCGGGCGGCGCGGCTCATCGACGAGGCGGGGATCGCCGCGGGCACGTCCCTGACCGACGCCGGGCTGACGGTCACCCTGCCCGCAGGCGCGTCCCGCGAACTGGTCGCTGACATCAACCGGCGGCTGGTCGGCGCGGGCATCTCCGTGTACGGCCTCCAGGAAATCCGCGCTTCGCTGGAGGACTGGTTCCTGTCCGTGACGACCCGACTGGGAGACAACCCGTGACCAGCCCCGCCCCCGCGGCCGAACCGCTGTTGTCCGAAGGGCCGTCCCCGGCCCGGCCCGGCCGCACGCCGGTCCCGCGGCGGCTCGGCGCCTCGATGCCGACCTGGGGCCTCATCGCCGCCAAGCACCTGGAACTGCGCAAGCGCCGCGGCCTCATGGTCGTGGTCGCGGTGATGACCTCGCGCCGACGGTCCTGATCCTCGGCCTCCGGCTGGCGTTCCACCTGTTCGATCCGGCCAGCTACGGGCCCGCCGGCACCCCGAGCGTGTTCGCCGCCACGGCCAACCTGATGGCGGAATTCGGGTTCATCGTCGCCGCCGTGGTCGGCGCGGCCGCCGCGACCACGGACCTCAACGACGGCGTGTTCCGCTACCTGGTGATCACCGGCCGGTCGCGCCTGGCCTTGTATCTCGCCCGTATCCCGGCCGGCCTGGCGATCCTGGTTCCGGCGGTCGCCCTAGCATTCACAATGCTCTGCCTGGTCACGAGCTACGAGGCGGTCCCGCAGCCGACGTCGGTCAGCATGAACAACAACATCTCGATACCGTCGCACCTCGGCCAGGCCCAGCTGCAGACCTGGGTCGTGCAGCATCCGGGACAGGCGAAAGCAGGCATTTCTGCCCGGCGGTCCCGCCTCCGGCCCGATCCAGCCGGGGAATATCCGCGACTTCGCCACCGACTACGCCAACTACACCTCGGCCGAGGACGCCCAGTTCAATCCGCCGCCCAACGAGATGTTCAAGATCGGGCTGTGGCTCGAGCTCGAGGTCGGCATCGGGTTCCTGGTCGGGCTCGGGCTGGGCTCGCTCACCGGGCAGCGCACGCTGTCGACCATCCTGCTGATCGGGCTAGAGATCATCGTGACCCCGATCCTGGCCCGCACGGCGATCCCCTACTTCCTGGACGGCCAGCGGCTCGACGTCGGCGTCGCGATGGACCAGCTCCGCCCGGCGGGGTTCGCCCCGGCCGGCGGCGGCGGACCCGGCGGCGGCCTGCTGTTCGGCGGGCGGGGGGCCCTCGGCATACCCCCGATGCCAACCTGGGCCATGATCTCGGTGATCGTCGGCTGGATCGTGGTCTGGTCCGCCGTCGGGGCGTGGCGGATGATGACCCGCGACACGTGACGGAGCGCTTTGCGTTACGCCCCGGCGCGGGGTCAGACGGCCAGAAGGGGCGGCCATCTCGCCGGGGGTGACGCTGCCCCGGACGCGGTGATCGGCGGCGAACTGGTTGGCGAGCCGCTGCAGCAGCGCGTTGACCGGCGCCGGGACGCCGTGCTCGCGGCCGAACAGCACGATCTCCCCGTTGAGGTAGTCGGCCTCGACGGATCCGGTGCCGCAGGTCAGGCTCTGCCAGGATGACCCTCCGGTGCGGCGCGTCCCGCCCACCGCCTCGATCCGCATCTGGTCGCCGCGTAGCTCGGCCAGCTCTGCCGCGGTCGAATACGCGATGCCGGCCGCGTCGAGCACGGCTGCCCCCTCCTCCCAGGCCCGCCGGCGCAGCTCGGCGGCGCCGGCCGCGTTCCCGTTCTCGGCCCCGGCCGGGCCGCAGACCGCCTCCACCGCGTTCGCCAGGTTGGTCAGCAGCTTGCCGTACTTCCAGCGCATGACGTCCTGCCTGACCGGGGCCAGGAACGTGCTGCCCGCCAGGCCGGCCGCGACCTGGCGGGCGGTCTCATCGGCCCCGGCCGGGTAGCGCCCGACCGGCAGCAGCCCGGTCATCGGGGCCCCCTGGTCCTCGACCTCCCCCGGCCGCAGGTGCGTGGCGGACGGGAACCGGCAGCGTGACAAGCCCGGTCGGCGTGGCGAACCGCAGGCCGCCATCGCGCAGCGCCGCATGGTGCTCTCCCCCGGCCACCAGGACGACATCGTGCCCGTTCTCGAACAGCCGCGCGCCGATGGTCCCGCCCACCGCCCCGGCCCCGATGATGACATAGCGCATCCCCGGCCACCCAGGTCTGGCCGGCCGGCATGACGTGGGCCATGCCGTAGCCCGCCAGCCCCCGTCGACGTCGGCCAGCAGCAGGACGGTGTCCGGCTTCTCGAGCAGTTCGGCGTACATTGGCGCGGCGCGGCGCCCAGGTCTGCCGGTTGTCGACGTACGGCGCGAGCTCGGGCATGGACTCGGCGTGCCGGTGGTGCACGCTGATCCACAGCGGCTCCAGCGACGCCAGGTCGGCCGCCGAGCCGCAGCGCAGCACCGCAGGCCCGCTCATCCCGGCATTGTGTAAGGTCCCCGGGCGCGGAGATCACGTGATGATCTTGCCTACACTGCAGACCGAGCCCCACCGGCCGACAGCGAGGAGATGACCGTGCCGCCAGCCGAGGCGCCCGCCGCCGACCCCACCGCCATGGCGCTGCGCTGCGCCGCCTGCGGGTGGTCGGCACCGCTCGACTCCCTGGCCTGACGCCGAAGCCGCGCACTGGATCACCCAGCTCGGCGGCGGCCCGCAGGCACTCCTTCAGGTCCTGAACTCGCTCGTCGCAACACCTGACGAGGCTTTGCGCCAGGTCAAGGCTCGACTCCCGCAAGGCTTGACCCGCACCAGACACCGGACCAGTTTCTGCAATATCATGCAAGACTTTGATCAATCTGTTGCGGCTTTACAGCTGACTATTTTCGTAACATAGTTGTGTTCTTGCCGAGACGTGTCGTTCGCTGTACCGTCCTGTTTGACCCACTTACGTCGACCGACGCCAGCGCTGGCAACTTTCTCAGTACTGCCGAACCTGACCACGGCAGCCTCCCGGCTCGTCGTACGTGCAGAGAGGCCGCATCCCGGCCTGCCGTGCGCGCGGCGCCATTGGCGCTATTTCGCGCGCTCAGGCCCAGCACACCGACCGCAATCTGCCGAGCTCGGGAACTGACGCCCAGCCATCCCGCGGATCCGCCAGCTGCCTGCGACGCCCGGCAGAGAAAGGCACAGCACCCATGCTCCTCCACCACAGGCCAAGAAC
>DASWFT010000015.1:0-34841 GCA_036394075.1 Streptosporangiaceae bacterium | reverse complement strand
CGGACCGCGAGTGATCCCATAGTCCATGTCCCGCTTCTTGATCATCAGGCTAGCGGCGCGGTGCCGACAGGGGAAGCCCCGATCAGATCACTGATCCATTCGGTTGTACTCATCCACGGTCTCGACATCTTGGGGTGTAAGCGGCCGGGTGCATCAGCGGCGCCACGCTGACCCCGCCACTGGTAGCTGTCGCACAGAACATCTTTTCATGCGCGCTGAGACGGCCACGCAGACCAACCACGACCGGCGTACCTAACGGCGGCTATTTTGCGCTCATGATCCTCGCGGTCCATCGCGAAGGCCGTCGGCGAGCGCGTCCCAGAACGCGATCTCGTACGCGTGCAGGGCCAGGGCCGCCCGCGCCGCCTCCTGCGGATCTTCACCCGCGGCAAGCCCGGCGACGACGACGGACTCCGCCTGCTCGGTGAAGCCCGGCGGCGGCGCGGCGAAGAAGCGGAAGAACCCGACAGCCCGCTCAGACAGGCCGTAGCGGGTCACCAGCGCCTCGGCGACCCGGCCGCAGTAGCCGCCCCACTCCTCCAGGTTGGCCAGCATCGCCAGCGCGACCCCGCTGCACGTCCCGAACAGCGCGCTCCAGGCCAGATACGCCGGGTAAGCCTGCGCCAGCGGCCGCGGCTCGTAGGCCCGCAGATCCCGCTCCTGCCACCCCAGCGCGCCGGCGAAATCGGCCAGCAGCCGCAGCGCGTGCAGCTCGCCCTGCGCCAGGGACAGGAACATCTCACCGGCCGGCGGGTCCGGGAAGCGGGCCGCGAGCAACGCGAAACTGCGCTGGTCGCTGCCGACGATGCGGAACTGCTCACCCGCGAGCCAGGTCAGCCTGTCCCGCGGAACACCGCCGGCCTCCAGCAGGTCAACAAACCGATTCCGGCTCGCCGCCGCGGAGACCTCCTCGCGAACACGCCCGATGAGATCAGAAGCGAGCTGGCCAGAGCTGCCTCCCACGCCAGCACCCTACTCCCGGTCAGCCTGGCATCGACATCGCTTAACGGCGAGGAATGGACGGACCCGCCGGCGCATGACGGCACGCACATCGGCTACGCGCGCGGTGCCCACAGCCAGGGGATCGTAACGGAGTGTGTCGGCTACTTCGGAGTATTAGCGACCCGATCGCCGACTACGCGCTATGGTCGGCGGCCAGCTCAGCGTCCGCGCGCAAGCGCAGAACGGCCAGTTCTGTTCAGGCGGAGCCATTGCCCAGGCAGATGGCGGAAAGCCTGGGCAGGCGGCGGCGCATCTGCTGGGCGTCATCGAAGTCGAAGTCCTCGCCCATGTCCACAGGGCTGCGGTCATGTTGCTCGCGCGAGGCGCTGTAGCGGTCCCATGCGTCGTAGAAGCCGTGATCGTCACCGCTCACCCGCTCGAACGCATAGGGCGCGGCGTAGTTGACCTCCTCGTAAAACAGGGGGGGTTTGTCCCAGGGACGGTGCACGGCGTCGGCTGTAGCGGGATGACCGGCCAGGCTGTCCGGGGAAGCCGCCGCCTTCTGGTACCAGTCACGGCCCTGCGCTATGAGCCCTGCCTTGAAGTCCGTGAAGCTGTCGTCCGAGCAGCCGCCTGCGATGAGGTAGGCCGCCGCCCACACGTCCCACCGGGACAGGGCCGCGCTCATCTCGTTAAATCGTTCCTGGTACTCCAGGATGTCCTGCTGGGTGCGGGTAGCCAGGTGGTCGACCAGTGCCTCGTGGAACGGCCTGCCTGGTCCGGCAGCTGCCCGCGCTGCGTCGATGATGTCCCAGAAAGTGCTGATGTCCACGGCAGGATCCTGCCATCGGGGTACGACATCCGCGCGTGAGCCTCACGCCATCGCGGTGGCATGACTGATAGCGCTGTCGTAGAAGTCTCGCTGCGCGTGTAGTCGGCTGCATCCGCGGCAGACCTAGAACGGGGCCAGAGGTCAGCAGCAGTGTTACCGGCCGGATCGGTCACACAGATCACCCAGTTCGGTCGCCGCTCGAACAGCGAGGCAGATAGCCAGGTTGGCTGCCCAGAACGGCGGCTACGCGCGCGGACTCCATCATCGGGCTGGTCACGTCACGTAACGAAAAGGACCATCTCGGGGGCAGCTCTCCACCAGGGCTCTCGCAGGCTGATCTCGATCGACCGGAGCCGTCACCACGAGCATCGCCGCGTCATCGTGAACATCGCCGGACAGTTTCGGTCAGGCCCTGTCCGATGTCCTATATCCACCGGCCAGGCGGGCACCACCCCGCCGCCGGCTCGCCGGGCACCGCCCTATGTGACGGGAATCCTTCGTGATCATGGAACGAGGTGCGAGGCAGTGTGCCAAGGGGCCCCGCCGTGGCACCGCAGGCGTAACCGTAGCGAACCGAACCCACCGATCACGCGCCTCGGGCCAGACCAGAGCACCGTAAACCCACGCATGCCAGCCAGCGGTGTCACGGCGGGGCCCCTTGGCGGGCCCTCAGCAAATCTTGTGGATCCACCCGTAAGGATCGGGCCGGTTGCCGTACTGGATGCCGACGAGTTCCTCGCGCAGCCGCAACGTCACCGGGCCGGGCGTGCCGTCGCCGATGACCCATTCGGCGCTGGCCCCCTTGACCTTGCCCACCGGGGTGATCACTGCGGCGGTTCCGCAGGCGAACACCTCGGTCAGTTCGCCTGAATCGCACTCAGCGCGCCACTGGTCGGCGGAGATCGTGCCCTCCACGGTGGAGAAGCCCAGGTCGGGACCGAGCGCGAGGAGCGAGTCCCGGGTGATCCCGGGCAGCAGCGTGCCGGTCAGGGCAGGAGTCATGATCGTTGCCTCCGGCCCGGTGCCGTAGACGAAGAACAGGTTCATGCCACCCATCTCCTCGACCCAGCGGCGTTCCACAGCGTCCAGCCAGACCACTTGGTCGCAGCCGTTCTGCACCGCCTGGATCTGCCCGGCGAACGCGGCGGCATAGTTGCCACCGCACTTAGCCTCACCGGTGCCGCCGGGAGCGGCGCGGCTATAGTCCTCGGACAGCCAGACCGAGACCGGCTGCACTCCGCCCCGGAAGTATGCGGCGGCCGGTGAGGCGATGACCGTGAACAGATACGACGACGAGGGCCGGTTGACGCCGAGCCCGCGCTGGGTCGCGATCATGAACGGCCGCAGGTACAAGCTGTGCCCCTCGGCGGTCGGGACCCATTCGCGGTCCTGGGTCACCAGCAGCTCAAGCGAGCGCAGAAACTCTGCCTCCGGCAGTTCTGGCATGGCCAGCCGGGCCGCCGACCGGTTGAAGCGGGCCGCGTTGGCCTGCGGCCGGAACGCCACGATCGGCCCGCCCGACTGCCGGTAGGCCTTCATCCCCTCGAAGATCTCCTGGGCGTAGTGGAAGACCGCGGTGGCCGGGTCGAGGGTGAGTGGGCCGTAGGGCTCCAGCCGGCCGTCGTGCCAGCCGCGGTCGGCCGACCAGCGGATGGTGACCATGTGATCGGTGAATACCTCGCCGAACCCCGGCGCGGCCAGAACCCGCTCCCGCTCCGCGGTGGGGACGGGATCGGTGCGGGGGCGCACCTCGAACGCGACCTCGGTGTTCGGGCTGGTGGTCATCGCTGGTCCTTCCTCCTACCCGGCGGTGCCGGGGCCATGATGGGCTGGGCGCCGCTGCCCGGCCCGGGGGAGGCACGCCGGGGCTTGCCGCGCCGCACTTCTATCTTGCCGCGCGGGAACGCCGCGGCCAGCCGGGACCGCTGGCCTGGGAGCCAGAGCCCCCAAAACCACCCGGCTAGCCGGCTACTCGCTCGGCGATGTCGTCACCGATCTCCGGAGTGACCCGCGCCGCCCAGGCACCCGGGCGCTCGACCAGGTCGTCGGCCACCGCCTGCTCGATCTTGGCCGCCTCGGCGGACAGGCCCAGGTGCTCGCAGAGCATCGCCGCCGACAGGATCGCCGCGGTGGGATCCGCCTTCTGCTTGCCCGCGATGTCCGGCGCGCTGCCGTGCACCGGCTCGAACATGCTGGGCGTGGTGCGTTCTGGGTTGATGTTCCCGCTGGCGGCGAGCCCGATGCCGCCGGCTACCGCAGCACCGAGATCGGTCAGGATGTCGCCGAAGAGGTTGTCGGTCACCACGACGCCGAACCGCTCCGGTTGGGTGACGAGGTACATGCAGGCCGCGTCGACGTGGCAGTAGTCCACGGCGATCTCGCCGAACTTCTTGGCGACCTCATCCACGGTCCGTTGCCACAGGTCTCCCGCGTAGGCGAGCACATTGGTCTTATGCACCAGTGTCAGCCTCTTGTCCGGCCGCTCGGCCGCCCGGTCGAAGGCGTACCTGACCACCCGAGCCACCCCGAAGGCGGTGTTGACGCTTTCCTGGGTGGCCACCTCGTGCGGGGTCCCCTGGCGCAGGACCCCGCCCGCGCCCGCGTAGGGACCCTCGGTTCCCTCACGGATCACGAGCATGTTGACCGACTCGGCCCGGACGTTCGCCAGTGGCGTGGCCACGCCCGGGTAGAGGCGCACCGGCCGCAGGTTGACGTAGTGATCGAGTTCGAACCGGAGCCGGAGCAGCAGCCCGCGCTCGAGCACACCACTCGGCACGCTCGGGTCGCCGACCGCCCCGAGCAGGATGGCGTCGTGGCCCCGGATCTCTTCAAGCACCGATCCGGGCAGTGTTTCACCGGTACGGTGCCAGCGCCCCGCGCCCAGATCGTAGTTGGTCGCGTTAACGGTCACATCCGCGGCGATGAGTACCTTGAGCGCCTCGGCCACGACCTCGGGGCCGATGCCGTCCCCGCCGATCACGGCGAGCTTTATCGCGGAAGATGCCATGGGCGTACCTTACTGGTCGGGCAAGACAGCGGAGTCTCCACCGTTGTCCCGCCGGTCCAGGGCCACCTGAACGGCCCGGGTGGCCTGGGCCGCGTGCCCAGCCGCCGGCCCGGCCAGATACCGGGGCGGCGGAGCCTGGTCGCGGGGGTCGGCGGGCTGGTTCCACGGATACATGTCGTACACGGCACCTTCTCCTGACGCGCGGCGCGGCCGGGCGGTCACCATCAGCTCTCCTCAAGATCGATGGTCCGGCCCACCACCGCGCCGATAGTCGACGAGATGTCATCGAGCACGGCGGGGGGGATGGCCGAGTCGACGGACAGCACGATCAGCGCGTCCCCGCCCCTGGCGTCCCGGCACACCTGCATGCCAGCGATGTTGATCCCCTCGCTGCCCAGGATCTGGCCGACCGTGCCGACGATGCCGGGCCGATCGGTGTAGGTGAGGAACACCATGTGCTCGGCGGGCGCGATCTCCATGTCGAAGCCGTTGACCTCGACGAGCTTCTCGAGCTGGCGACGCCCGGTGACCGTCCCGCCGACCGAGATCTGCTGGCCCTGCGGCAGCGTGCCACGCAGGGTGATCAGGTTGCGCCAGTCCGGGCTCTCGGCCTCGGTGACCAGGCTGACCTCGACGCCCCGCTCGGTGGCGAGCAGGGGCGCGTTCACGTAGGTCACCGCCTTCTCCACGACCCCGCTGAACACGCCCTTCAGCGCGGCCAGCTGAAGCACGCGGACGTCGTGGCTGACGATCTCCCCGCGCACCTCCACCTCGATCCGTGTGGCCACGGTGCCGGCCAGGGCGGTGAAAATGCGGCCGAGTTTCTCGGCCAGCGGAAGGCCCGGCCGCACGTCCTCGTCGACCGGACCGCCCTGCACGTTGACCGCGTCCGGCACGAACTCACCGGCCAGCGCGAGCCTGACCGACCTGGCCACCTGGGTGCCCGCCTTCTCCTGCGCCTCGGAGGTGCTGGCCCCCAGGTGCGGGGTGGCGACCACGTTGGCGAAGCCGAACAGCGGGCTGTCGGTGCATGGCTCGGTGGCGTACACGTCGATGCCCGCCCCGGCCACCCGGCCATCCTTCAGCGCCAGCGCGAGCGCGTGCTCGTCCACGATGCCGCCACGAGCCGCGTTCACCACCCGCACGCCCGGCTTGGCCAGGTGCAGTTCCCGGTCGCCGATCAGGCCGAGCGTCTCCGCGTTCTTCGGCAGGTGCACGGTGATGAAGTCGGACTCGGCGAGCAGGTCATCCAGGCTGACCAGCCGTACACCGAGTTGCGCGGCCCGCGCCGCCGGCACATAGGGGTCAAAAGCGACCACCTTCATGCCAAACGATGCCAGCCGCTGGGCCACCAGGACGCCGATGCGGCCCAGCCCCAGGATTCCCACCACTTTGTCCTGCAGCTCCACCCCGGTGAACGCGGAGCGCTTCCACTGCCCGGCCTTCAGCGAGGCCGCCGCCTGCGGCACGTTGCGGGCCACCGACAGCAGAAGCGCGACCGCGTGCTCGGCGGCGCTGACGATGTTGGAACTCGGTGCGTTCACCACCATCACGCCGGCCTTGGTCGCGGCCTCAACGTCGACGTTGTCCAGGCCCACCCCGGCCCGCGCGACCACACGGAGCTTGGGGGCAGCCGCAAGGGCCTCGGCGTCGATCGTGGTCGCGCTGCGGATGATGACCGCGTCCGCGTCGGCGAGCGCCGGCAGCAGCGCGGCGCGGTCCGCGCCGTCCGTGTGCCGGACCTCGAAGTCGGCCTCGAGCTGTGCGATGGCCGCCGGGGAGAGCTCCTCGGCGACAAGGACGATGGGTGCAGGCACGGTATTTGGCCCCTCGGGCTGGAATGTGTCGGAGGCTACAGTCTAGCCAAGCTTGTGAAAGCATTCACGAGCGCGGCTTACCCGTCGGCCTGGTCCTCATCGTCGCCCAGCCAGCTCATCAGCGGCCGCAGCCTGGCCCCGACCTGCTCGATCTGCTCGGCGCGGGAGGCTTCGCGGCGCTTCAGGAAATTCGGCTTGCCAGAGTCGAACTCCTCGACCAGCTCGCGGGTGAAGGTGCCGTCGCGAACCTCGTCCAGGATGCGCCGCATCTCTTCCCTGGTCCGCTCGTCGATCAGGCGCGGGCCCCGGGTGTACCCACCGAACTCGGCGGTGTCCGACACCGACCAGTACATCTTGGAGATGCCGCCCTCATACATCAGGTCGACGATCAGCTTCATCTCGTGCAGGCACTCGAAGTACGCGATCTCGGGCTGGTAGCCGGCCTCGACCAAGGTGTCGAACCCGGCCTTGATCAGCTCGGACACGCCGCCGCAGAGCACCGCCTGCTCACCGAACAGGTCCGTCTCGGTCTCCTCGGCGAACGTGGTGACCAGGGCGCCCGCCCTGGTGCCGCCGATCGCCTTCGCGTACGCCAGGGTGAGTGGCCACGCGCCACCGGTCGCGTCGCGCTCGACCGCGACCAGTACCGGCACGCCGCGCCCCTCGGCGAACTGGCGGCGGACCAGGTGGCCCGGACCCTTGGGGGCGACCATGCAGACATCGACGCCGGCGGGCGGGTCGATCAGCTGGTAGCGGATGTTCAGCCCGTGGGCGAAGAACAGCGCGTCACCGTCCACCAGGCTGGGCGCGATGGCCTCCGCGTACAGCGCGCGCTGCACGGTATCCGGGGCCAGGACCATGATCAGGTCCGCTTCCTCGCAGGCCTCCCGCGGGGTGGTGACCCGCAGCCCCTCGCTGGCCGCGCTGTCCCGGCTGCGCGAGCCCTCCGGGAGCCCGACCCGGACGTTCACCCCCGAGTCACGCAGCGACAGCGCGTGCGCGTGTCCCTGGCTGCCGTAGCCGAGCACGGCGACGTGCCGGCCCTGGATGACGCCCAGGTCAGCGCCATCGTCGTAGAAGATATCTGCCATTGCTTCGCTGTCTGCCTTTCCGTGTGCCGCGCCGAGCACGCGGCGTTGTCTGAATTAGTTGTCTGAATTAGTCGTCTGAATTATTGGGCCGACCCGGCCGCGGTGCGCTCCACCGGGCGGAGCGCCCGGTCGGTGATGGACCTGCCGCCGCGGCCGAGGGCCACCATGCCGGACTGCACGAGTTCCTTGATGCCGAACGGCTCGAGCACCCTGATCAGCGCGTCCAGCTTGTCCCTGTTCCCGGTGGCCTCGACCGTGACCGCGTCCTGGGCGACGTCGACCACCTTGGCACGGAACAGCGCGACCGTCTCCAGCACGCGCGACCTGCTCTCCAGGTCGGCACGGACCTTGATCAGGAGCAGCTCACGCTGCACCGAGCCGGCCGACTCCAGCTCCACGATCTTGAGGACGTTGACCAGCTTGTTGAGCTGCTTGGTCACCTGCTCCAGTGGATGATCCGCGCAGTTCACCACGATCGTCATCCGGGAGACCTCGCTGTGCTCCGTC
Organism: Streptosporangiaceae bacterium; assembly: GCA_036394075.1. Taxonomy (GTDB): domain Bacteria; phylum Actinomycetota; class Actinomycetes; order Streptosporangiales; family Streptosporangiaceae; genus JAWWPY01. The sequence continues at coordinate 26,645 of DASWFT010000015.1, read as the reverse complement.
GGCCCGACCGCGAGCGAGTCGATGTTGAATCCGCGCCGCGAGAACAGCCCCGCGATCCGGACCAGCACGCCGGGCTTGTTCTCCACCAGCACAGACAGAGTGTGCCTGTTCATTGATCGACTCCCTGGTGACGTAGGGCGTGTCCCGTGGATCTTGGCCGTCGCGAGCGGCCGTCCGGAGGGATGCATCGCAAGGCGAAGGAGGAGCCAATAGCGGAGCTATTGGCGACGACGACAACGCCGCGAGGCGCCCTCCGGCGACTGTGCGGCAAACATCGGTGGAGCAGGCCGAAGATCCGCGGGACACGCCCTGGGATCTGGCGGCGCTGGCTACTCACTGGCGTCCCAGTCAGGGGCCATATTGCGCGCGTGCTTGATGTCATCGTTGCTCGTGCCGGCGGCGACCATCGGCCACACCATCGCGTCGCGGTGCACAATGAAGTCGACGACCACCGGCCGGTCGTTGATCGCCATGGCCTTCTCGATCACCGCGTCCACGCTCCCGGCGTCCTCGCACCTCAGGCCGACGCAGCCGTAGGCCTCGGCCAGCTTGACGAAGTCGGGAATGCGGGTGCCACGGGGCCGGCCGCCCGGCTCCGCGCCCGGGCCGACGTCGTCGACTCCGACTTCGTGGACGGTGCGCATCTCGCCTTCACGGGTCTCATGCGACCGCTGCGTGAGCTGCCCGGCCCCTGGGTGGCCGGCGCCCGGCTCGCCCTGGCCGTGGTCCAGGTCGGTGTGCGAATAGCGCTCGTTGTAGAAGAGCGTCTGCCACTGCCGGACCATACCGAGGTTGCCGTTATTGATGATCGCGACCTTGATCGGGATGCCGTTCACCGTGCAGGTGGCGAGTTCCTGGTTGGTCATCTGGAAACAGCCGTCGCCGTCGATGGCCCACACGCACGCGCCGGGGCGGCCCACCTTGGCCCCCATCGCCGCGGGCACCGCGTACCCCATGGTGCCGAGGCCGCCGGAGTTCAGCCAGTGGCCCGGGCGCTCGTGCCGGATGAACTGGGCGGCCCACATCTGGTGTTGGCCCACGCCGGCCACGTACACCGCGTCCGGGCCGGCGATCTTGCCGATGCGCTCGATCACGTACTGCGGGGCCAGCGAGCCGTCCCCGGGCTGGTCGTATCCCAGCGGGTACGTGGTACGCCAGGCGTCCAGCTGCGACCACCAGGCCGAAAGGTCCGGCTTGTGGCCGGCCTGCTGCTCGGCGCTGACCGCGGCGAGAAGCTCGGTGATCACCTCGCGGCAGTCCCCGACGATGGGCACGTCGGCGCGCCGGTTCTTGGAGATCTCGGCCGGGTCGATGTCGGCGTGCACGATGGCGGCACCGGGCGCGAAACTGTCCAGCTTGCCGGTGACCCGGTCGTCGAACCTGGCGCCCAGGGTGATCAGCAGGTCCGCCTTCTGCAGCGCGCCGACGGCGGCCACCGTACCGTGCATGCCGGGCATGCCCAGATTCTGCGGGTGGCTGTCGGGAAAACCGCCCCGCGCCATCAGCGTGGTGACCACGGGGATGCCGGTCAACTCGGCCAGGGCCACGAGTTCTTGGCTGGCCCCCGCCTTGATCACGCCGCCCCCCACGTACAGGACGGGACGCTTGGCGTCGGCGATCATCCGGGCCGCCTCGCGCACCTGCCGGGAGTGCGGCCGGGTAACGGGATGGTATCCCGGCAGGTCGAAGGGGACCGGCCAGCGGAACTCGGTGACCGCCTGGAGGGCGTCCTTGGCGATGTCCACCAGCACCGGTCCCGGCCGGCCGGTCGAGGCCACATGGAAGGCCTCGGCGACTGTCCTGGCGATATCGTCGGCCTTGGTGACCAGGAAATTATGCTTGGTGATCGGCAAGGTGATCCCGGCGATGTCCGCCTCCTGGAATCCGTCGGTGCCGATCAGCGCGGACGGCACCTGGCCCGTGATGGCGACCACCGGCACCGAGTCCATATAGGCGTCGGCCAGCGGAGTCACCAGGTTGGTGGCACCTGGCCCCGAGGTCGCCATGCACACCCCCGGCCGCCCCGTCACCTGGGCGTATCCCGCGGCCGCGTGCCCGGCCCCCTGCTCGTGCCGGACCAGGATGTGCCGGACGCTCGCCGAGTCGAACAGCGGGTCGTAGGCGGGCAGGATCGCGCCACCCGGGATGCCGAAGACGACATCGACGCCCAGCCGCTCCAGCGCCGCGACCAGCGCCTGCGCACCCGTCAGCCGGGTGCCGACCACCGCGGCCGGTTCGGCGCGGGGCCGCTCCGGCTCCGGGGCGGGCGGCGGCGCGGGCGCCTCAGGGGCGGTGCGGGCATCCGCGGCGTCCCGTGACGGGGTGCGGGCATCTCCGGCGTCCCGTGCCGCGGTGCCTGCGGCCTCCCGTGCCGCCGCGCGGGCAGCGAGGTCGCGGGGCGTGGGGCCGGTGCCCCGGCGGCCGGCGTCTGCGAGTCCGGCACGGGGGCCGGCCGCCGCAGTGGTCTGGTCGGTCATCGGAAGGCTTCCTCGTCTTCGGTTCGGAGCGGGTACTGGCAACAAAAAACCCCCCGCGCCCTAGGGCGGTCGAGGGGAGCGCGCACGTGGCCAGCTTGGTCAGCGGCGTGCGCGCCTGCCAAGTACGAGAATGATCGGAGTGGACACGGATTCCACTCTGGCCCAGACCGCGTCCCGCGTCAACTTGAGAGCGCATTCGTCTCGGCTGCCGAGACGCCGCCGGGATGCCGGCCGCCCGGGTGGTCCCGGCCGGGGCCGATGGCCAGCCCGCGGGCCCGGGCCAGGCGCGTCACGTCGCTGGCCGTCATCGGGCCTGCCAGCAGCGTTCCCTGGCCGTAGGCGCAGCCCATGTCACGCAGCAGGTCCAGCTGCTGGGGGTGCTCGATTCCCTCGGCCACCACCTCGATGCCGAGGTCCTTGACCACCCGCACCATCGCCTCGATGAGCGTGGCCACGGCGGCGTCCGTGCCGAGGCCGGCGACGAGCGGGGAACCGAACTTGATCACATCGACCGGCAGCTGGCGCAGCTCGGCCAGGGCCGCGTAGTCCGTGCCCGAGGCAGCGACGGCAAGCCGGACGCCACGCTCGCGCAGCTCACCCAGCGATCTGCGGATCGCGCTGCCGCGATCCATCAGGGCCCGTTCGGCGATCTCCAGGGTGAGCGCTCCAGCGGGCAGCCCGCTGACGGCCAGGGCGTCGGACACCGACTCGGTGAAGCGGGGGACGGCCACTTGCCGCGGGGTGCAGCGCACCCAGACACCGATCTCCAGGCCCGACCGCCGCCAGCTCACGGCCTGGGCGCAGGCCTCGCGCAGCATCCAGTCGCCCAGCGCCACGATCACCCCTGAGGACTCGGCCACATCGAGGAACTCCCCCGGCGGGACGGTGACCCCATCGCGGCGCCAGACGGCCAGTGCCACCGCCCCGGCGACCCGCGAGCCGGCCAGCTCGACGACCGGCTCGTAGTGCAGCTCAAGCTGACCCTCGTTGAGGGCCCGATGCAGGTCACCAGCCAGCTCCAGGCGGCGGAGCACGTCCGCGTGCAGGTGCGCCGCATAGACCTCGACCTTCGCGCCACCGGATTCCTTGGCCCGGGACACCGCCACATCGGCGTTGCGCCACACGTACCCAGCCGGGCTGCCGTCCGCCAGGGCCACGCCCACGCTGGCGGCGAGCGAGATATCGCGTTCCGCGACGCGGAACGGGGTGTCGGCAATGCTGCCGAGGATTCGTTCGGCTATTTCAAGTATTTCCTGTGCACTGCCGGCGCCTTCCACCAGGACCGCGAACTCGTCGCCACCCCAGCGGGCGACCGTGTCGTGCGGCGGCACGGCTGCCCGCAACCTGCGCGCCACCTGGGCCAGCAGCAGGTCGCCGGCGCTGTGGCCGGCCGCGTCGTTCACCCCGGTGAAGGAGTCCAGGTCGATGAGGATGACGCCGGCCACACCGGGCCTGGTGGCCTGCTGCCGGGTATGCAGGTGGCCCAGGCTGAGCGCGTCCCGCGCCCGGTCCTCGACGTATGTGCGGTTCGGCAGCCCGGTCAGGCCGTCGTGGAACGTCAGGTGGGCGACCCGGCGGCGCAACTCGACCTGGTCGCTGACATCGCGCGCGGTGACGAGCAGCTCATCGGGACCGCCCGGGTTCCGGTACCGCGAGACTGTCGACTCGACGTACCGCCAGGTGCCGTCCGCGGCCCTGACCCGGCAGGGGTACCGGCCCGCCTGCTGCGCGGCCGCCCCGATAACCTCGCGCACCGCGCGGGTGCCCGCTGACCTGTCCTCGGGGTGTAGGAAGTCGGCCAGCATCCGGCCGGTGAGGTCCTCCGGCGAGTACCCGTAGTCGGCGACCGCGGGGCTGGCGTACCTGATCGACCCGCCGAAGTCGCAGACCAGCACCACATCACTGGTCCGGTCGGCAAGCTCACGGAACTGGCGACCGGACTCGCGCCACAGCCGCGCCGCGGCGCTGTCCCGCCGCAGCAGGCTGAGCACCCGGGCGGCGAGGGCCAGCACCGCCGTGCCACCAACGAGCGCCAGCACCGGCCGCGCGGACGACCCGCCGGCCAGTGCCCACACGATGAGCACCAGGCCTGCGGTCGTGGCGGCCAGGGACGCGACCACCGTCGCCGCGTCCAGCCCGGTGCGCGGCCGCCGCGCCGCTCCGCCCGGCCGGGCCTTCCTCGGCCCGTCCGCCCACGGCACGAGGGCGAGCAGGCCGAATCCGATGACCTGGAGAACCTCGGCGCCGACGGCCGGGTAACCGCCGGTCACCCTGGCTCCCACCGCCAGCGCGTCGGCGGCGGACAGCGCCAGCAGGGCGAGGTAAGGCGACGCGCCGCGGCGTCCCGCGGCCACCGCGAACGGCAGCACGCCACCGAGCACGAGTACGTCGGCCAGCGGATGGACCAGTTCCAGGGCGAACATGCCCGGGCCGTCACCTGATCCCGGATAGGCCGGGCCGAACGCGGCGATCCAGCCGATCACGAACAGCGCGGAGGCCAGCACGTACCCGTCGGCCAGATGCGCGGCAACGGCACCGGGCACCCGGCCGCGGCCGCGCGCCGGGTGCCGTTCCCCGGCATGCTCGGAGCGCCCGGCCGGCAACCGGACCAGGCCCGCCACGAACGCGCCCAGGGCCAGCAGCCCGGGCAGGTCGGCTGGGGTCAGCGGGAACGGCGCGCTGGTCGCCGGGCCGGCCAGCGCGTCCTGCACGATCACCCCGGCGCCCCACAGCGCTGCCGCGAGAGCAAACCACCAATACGCACGCCGAACGGAACCTGTGTGCTGGTCGGCACCGCGCCACAGGCTTGTGGCCGCGGCGGCAGCCGCAAGGACCACCACCGCCGTCCCTGCCTGCTCCGCCAAGTTCATCGCAGCCCACCCGATGCTTGCGGGCGCACCGAGTCTCCTTCCGCAGCGTCCGCCGCCAGCACGGTGAGCCGGATCGGCCTTGTGGGCTCAGCCTGGCTCTCCCCGGCAGCCGAGCCATAACTCAAGGCCACCGCGATGAAGCCCTGATACCGCCGGATGTTGAGCGGGATCACCGGGGCTGGACACTGTCATAGAACTAACGAATGTGTTCACTCTACGTACCTAAGGTCACACTTCGATTGCGCAAGGGCGTCCACCGGGAGACAACTGGTCCCGGGCCAGCAGGTCGCTGGGTCAGTAGGCCCCTGAGATCACGTTCCTGAGTGGTTGGCCACTGATGAACCTTTCGGCCTGATCGCGGACGAGCGCGAGCATCCTGGCCGCTGACACCGGTGTGGACGCGGCCACGTGCGGGGTGAAGAACACACCCGGCAGGGTCCACAGCGGATGGCCGGGCGGCAGGGGCTCGGGGTCGGTCACGTCGAGGGCGGCGCGGAGCCGGCCCCGGCTCAGTTCACCGCACAGCGCGTCGGTCACCACCAGCGACCCGCGGGCCGCGTTGACGAGCAGGGCGCCATCCTTCATCCGGGCCAGGAACCCCGCGTCCACCATTCCGATGGTCTCCCTGGTCACCGGGGCGAGCACGACAACGACGTCCGCCGCGGGCAGCAGGTCGCCGATCTGGCTCACCGCCGTCACCGGGGTCGCGCCGTCACGGGCGCGGCGGGCTACCCTCCGGACGCTGACCTCAAAGCCGGCCAGCCGCTGCTCGACCGCGGCGCCGATCGAGCCGTACCCGACGATAAGCACCGTCTTGCCGGCCAGGCAGTCGGTGAACTGGTAGCTCCACCGCCCCGCGGCCTCCTCCCTGGTGAAATGGGGGAACTCGCGGAGCGCGGCGAGAATGGCCGCCACCACCCACTCGGCGGTGCTGGCGTCGTGCGCGCCCCGCGCGTTGCACAAGGTGACGCCGTCGGGCAGTTCGGGCAGCAGCCGGTCGACCCCGGCGGTCAGCGCCTGCACCGCTGCCAGGCGCGGCATCTGGCGCATCGCCGCGATCGCCGGCCGGGTGGGGAAGAATGGCGGCACGTAGAACTCCACCTCGCCGGCGCTGGCCGGCAGGTCGCTCCCGTCCGGGGCGACCTGCTCGACGGTCGCTCCCCGGAGGCCGTCAAGCGCGGCGGCCGCCTCGGCCGTCGGTACCCAGATCAGCATGGCCTTCCTCACTGTCGCCCCTCACCACCGCGGGTCGCGGGCCCCGCGCCGGCTCACCACCGCGGGTCGCGGGCCCGCGCCGGCTCGCCTGCCGGGCTAGGGTGCCAGTGTGAGTGAGCCACCGGCAAATCCCCGGATCGAGTTCGAGTCGCATTCCGACCCTGCCCTGGAGGCCGGGGCCTACGCGAACGGGCTGGCCATCTGGCACACGCCGCACGAGTTCACGTTCGACTTCCTGGTCAGCAGCCAGCCGCCGCGGCAGGCGCAGACCCCGGAGGGCGAGACGGTCATCAGGGCGCCGCACCGCCTCGTCGCGCGGATCCGGATCCCGCCGACCTCGGTCTTCGACATCATCCGGACCATCAACGAGAACCTGACCATGTACGAGCAGCAGTTCGGCCAGATCCGCCAGCCCGGCTCGAACGTCCCCCTGTACCCCCCGGACGAGCCGGGCACCGCGGAAGGCCCAGGCGGCCCCCCGCCCCCCTGAGCCCGCTAGCTCACCTGCTGCTAGCTCCGGTAACGACAGCGGTGAGGAATCGGTGTCGCCCTGACGACAGCGGTGAGGAATCGGTGTCGTTGCGCTCGGGGGAGCACCGGCTCGTTGCGTCGGGGGCACGTGGTGGGTGTTGTGGGCGGGCTAGCGCACGGCGCGTTAGTCGTGGGTGAGGCGTTCGAGGATGAGCTGGTGGACCCGGCTGGCGTCGGCCTGGCCGCGGGTCGCCTTCATCACCGCGCCGACGAGGGCGCCGGCGGCGGCGACCTTGCCGTCCCGGATCTTCTGCGCCACCTCGGGGTTGGCGGCGATCGCCTCGCCCACCGCGGCGGTGAGCGCCCCGTCGTCGCTGACCACGGCCAGGCCGCGGGCGGCCACGACCTCCTCGGGGGTGCCCTCCCCGGCCAGCACGCCGTCGATGACCTGCCTGGCGAGCCCGTCGTTGAGGGTGCCCGAGGCGACCAGGCCGGCCACGGCCGCCACCTGAGCCGGCGTAATCGGCAGATCGGCCAGGTCCAGGTCGCGGTCGTTGGCCCGCCGGGACAGCTCGCCGAGCCACCACTTGCGGGCGTCGGCCGGCGTGGCGCCCGCCGCGACGGTCTCGGCCACCAGGTCGAGCGCGCCCGCGTTGCGCAGGGCGGCCATGTCCAGGTCGGAAAGCCCCCACTCCCGGAGCAGCCGGGACCGGCGGGCTGATGGCAGTTCCGGCAGCGCGGCCCGGATCTGCTCGACCCAGTCGCGAGGCGGCGCGACCGGCACCAGGTCCGGCTCCGGGAGGTACCGGTAGTCCTGCGCCTCTTCCTTGCTCCGGCCCGCGGTCGTGATGCCGGCGTCCTCCTGCAAGTGGCGGGTCTCCTGGACAACCCGGCCGCCCGCGTCGAGCACCGCGGCCTGCCGCTCGATCTCGTACCGGACGGCGCGCTCCACGGAGCGCAGCGAGTTGACGTTCTTGGTCTCGGAGCGGGTCCCCCACTGCCCCGCGCTCTTCGGGGCCAGCGACGTGTTCACGTCGCAGCGCAGCGAGCCTTCCTCCATCCGGACATCGGACACGCCGAGGGCGCGCACCAGGTCCCGCAGCTCGGTCACGTACGCGCGGGCGACCTGCGGTGCCAGCGGGCCGGTGCCGGGGACCGGCTTGGTCACGACCTCGACCAGCGGGATGCCCGCCCGGTTGTAGTCGACGAGCGAGTAGTCCGCGCCATGAATCCGGCCGGTGGAGCCGCCGACGTGCAGCGACTTGCCGGTGTCCTCCTCCAGGTGAACACGCTCGATCTCGACCCGGAACCGCCTCGGGTGTTCGACTCCGCCCCCGGACTGCGGGTCATCCAGGGTGATGTCGAGCCAGCCGTCGGTGCACAGCGGCTCGTCGTACTGCGATATCTGGTAGTTCTTCGGCATGTCCGGGTAGAAATAGTTCTTCCTGGCGAACCGGCAGCTTTCCGCGATCGAGCAGTTCAGCGCGAGCCCGATCCTGATCGTGTACTCGATCGCGGCCCGGCTGGCCACGGGAAGCGAGCCGGGCAGGCCCAGGCAGACCGGGCACACCTGGGTGTTCGGCTCGGCGCCGAACCGCGTCGGGCAGCCGCAGAACATCTTCGTCACGGTGCCGAGCTCGACGTGCGTCTCCAGGCCGATGACCGGGTCGTAGCGGGAGACCGCCTCGTCGAAGGGCACCAGCGTGGCCGCCAGGTCAGCCATTGTCGATTCCCCTCGCTTCGTCAAGCAGCGGGTGCCCGCGGCGGTCCGCGAGGACCGCTTCGACCGCAGCGCCGACCCGGTAGACGCGGTCGTCGGCGAGCACCGGCGCCATGATCTGCAAGCCGACCGGGAGGCCGTCCTCGGGCGCGAGCCCGCACGGCACCGTCAGGGCCGCGTTGCCGGCCAGGTCCGACGGAATCGTGCACAGGTCGGCCAGGTACATGGCGATCGGGTCGTCGGCCCGCTCCCCGATGGGGAACGCGGTGGTTGGCGTGGTCGGTGACACGAGCACGTCCACCTGCTCGAACGCGGCCTCGAAGTCCCTGATGATGAGGGTGCGCACCTGCTGCGCCTTGCCGTAGTAAGCGTCGTAGTAACCGCTCGACAAGGCGTACGTGCCGAGCATGATCCTGCGCTTGACCTCGGCGCCGAACCCTTGCGCGCGGGTGAGTGCCATGACCTCTTCGGCGCTGCGGGTGCCGTCGTCGCCGACCCGCAGGCCGTACCGCATGCCGTCGAACCTGGCCAGGTTGGACGAGGCTTCGCTGGGCGCGATCAGGTAGTAGGCGGGGAGCGCGTAGCTGAAATGCGGGCAGGACACGTCGACGATCTTCGCGCCGAGCGACTCCAGCAGTTCGACGGCCTCGCCGAACCTCGCCATGACCCCGGGCTGGTAACCCTCACCGCCGAGTTCGGGGACCACGCCGACGCGCAGCCCACTCACGTCGGCCTGGCGCGCGGCGGCCACCACCGGTGGCACCGGCGCGTCCACCGAGGTCGAATCGCACGGATCATGCCCGGAGAAGGCCTCGTGCAGCAAAGCGGCGTCGAGGACGGTCCGCGCCAGCGGGCCCGGCGTGTCCAGCGAGGAGGCGAACGCGACGAGCCCGTACCGGGACGATCCACCATAGGTCGGCTTCACTCCGACGATCCCGCAGACCGCCGCGGGCTGCCGGATCGATCCCCCGGTGTCGGTGCCGATACCGAGCGGTGCCTCGAAGCCGGCTACCGCCGCCGCTGAGCCGCCCGACGAGCCGCCTGGTACCCGGCTCAGATCCCACGGGTTGCGGGACGGCCCGAAGGCGGAGTTCTCCGTGGACGAGCCCATGGCGAACTCGTCCATATTGGCTTTGCCGAGGATCACCACCCCGGCCTGGCGAAGCCGCCGCGTCACGGTCGCGTCGTACGGCGGCTGCCAGCCGTCCAGGATGCGTGACCCGCACGTGGTGGGCATGTCCTCCGTGGTGAAGACGTCTTTGAGCGCGAGCGGCACGCCGGCCAGCGGCCCGAGCGCCTCGCCCGCCGCGCGCCGTTCGTCCACCGCCCGGGCTGCTGCCCTCGCGGCGTGCGCCGCGACGTGCAGGAACGCGTGTACCTGGGTATCCACCGCGTCGATCCTGGCTAGATGGGCCTCGGTGACCTCGGCGGCGGACACCTCGCCTGCCGCGATGGCCGCCGCCAGGGCGGCCGCGGTCATCCCGGTGAGTTCGCTGTCCATAGTCAGTCCTCCGCCAGGATGCGCGGAACCCGGAACCGCTGCTGATCCACCGCGGGCGCCTGGGCGAGTGCTTTCTCCGCGCCCAGGCACGGCACCACCACGTCATCCCGGAACACATTGACCAGGGGCACCGCGTGCGAGGTTGCCGGAATGCCGTCCGCGGCCACTTCCTGGACCCGCGCCACGGCCGAGATGATCTGGTCGAGCTGGCCGGCCAGGTGATCAAGTTCCTCCTCGCCCAGGGCGAGCCGGGACAGCCTGGCCAGATGGGCCACTTCCTCGCGGGCTATGGACATGGGTGCCATCCTAGAGCGTCCCGCAGAACGCTCCGTAAGCCTTTAATGGTGGTCGAGCAGGCCGGCGGGCGGTGCGGCGACCGAGGCCGTCTGCTCGCCAGCGGCGGGCGACGCCGGTGCGCGCTGCCGCTGGCTGACGGCGCCCTGGGCGTGACCGTCGGCCAGCCATGCGGTGGCCGACGCCACGTTGAGAGGCCGGCTGAAATACCACCCCTGGGCCGCATCGCAGCCCATGGCGCACAGCGCCGCGGCCGCGTCCGCCGACTCCACCCCCTTGGCGACCGAGCGGATGCCGAGCGCATGGGAGAGATCCACCAGGGCCCTGACGATCAGCCCGTCGTCCTCGCTACCGGGGAGCTTGGCGATGAATGAAGAGTCGATCTTTATCTCACTGACCGGCAAGCACCGGAGCCGTCCCAATGAGGCCCGGCCGCTCGCGAAGTCGTCCAGGCTGAGCGGGACGCCGACCGGCACGAGAGCGGCGACCGCTGCCCCGGTGCCGGCGGCATCGCTGGTCAGCGCGCGTTCGCTGACCTCGAGCAGCAGCGCCTCGGGCGGCAGCCCGCAGGAGGCGAGCCCGCGCTCTATCGTGCCCGCGAGGCGGCGGTCGAGCAGGTCACGCGCGGACACATTGACCGAGACCTGAACGGGCAAGCCGCCCTGCCGCCACAGCCGCGCCTGGTTGAGCGCCGAGTCCAGCACGTGGGTGGTGAGATCCCGCATCAGGAACGACTGCGCGACCAGCGGGATGAACGCCTCAGGCGCGAGCAGCCCGCGGCGGGGATGCCGCCACCGGACTAGCGCCTCCATCCCGGCCGTCCGCCCGTCCGCCAGGAAGACCTTCGGCTGGTAATGCAGCTCGAACTCGCCATGGTCGATCCCGCGGCGCAGGTCCCCCAGCAGGGAGAGCCGGGCGGGCGAGTGGCGGTCGGAGCGCGCCACGTAGGCTTCCACACCGCTGCGGCGCTCCTTGGCCAGGTACATCGCCACATCGGCGCGCTGCATGAGCCCGTCCACCGTGGCGGCGTCGCGGGGGTAGAGGGCGATGCCGACACTGGACTCGATCTCGAACGACATGCCTTCCAGCCGGATCGGCTCGGCCAGGGCGGCCCGCAGCCGGCTGGCCACCTCCCGGGCGGCGGTCACCGTCCGGACCGAGGGCAGGAGCACCGCGAACTCGTCGCCGCCCAGCCGGGCGACGACATCCCCCGGCCGCACGCTGCGGGTCAGCCGGTGCGCGACGACCCGGAGCAGCCCGTCGCCCACGGAGTGCCCGAGCGTGTCATTGACCTCCTTGAACCGGTCCAGGTCCAGCAGCAGGAATCCAGACATGCCGCCTGACCTCGCCACCCCGGCCAACGTCTCCGTGGTCCTGCGGGTCAGCAGGGTGCGGTTGGGCAGCCCGGTCAGCTCGTCATGCAGCGCCTGATACTCACGCTGGAGCGACATGGCGGCGTTCGCGTAGACGGCGGCGAGCGGCAGCAGGAACAGCAGGACGAGCAGCGCCGACCGGTCCATGACCACCACGACGAGCGGCGCGGCGGACAGCAGCACCAGGTTGACGAATGCCTGGTAGGGCAGGGCCTGGCGGAGCGTCGCCAGGATCGGCACACGTCCGTGCACGGCCACGGCCACGCCGACCAGCAGGAAGTTGCAGGCGAAGTAGGCGAGCGCGGCGAGCCCCACCGCACCGATTTCCCGCCCGGTAGGCACCCAGGGCGCCAGCGGCCCCGGATGCAGGTCCGCCGCCTCAAGCACCGCTGCCGCGGCACCCAGGCTGAGCGTGAACTGGGCGGCGTTGAAGGCCGCGCGGAAGGGGGCCTGCTTGCCGGTCAGCACGGCGAGCAGCATGGTGGCGCAGCGGAGCAGCGCCGCCGTGGGAAAACCCCAATACAGGAGCGCGGCGAAGCAGAACGTGAGCGAAGTCACGCCCGAATCAGGATCAGACTTCCCCGGTGTGACAATTGGCTTGAGTTCCCCGAGCAGCGCGAGCGCGGCAATGACCCAGAACAGCGGATGGACGGCCAGTTCGCGCAGCGCGGGAACGGACAGGCTTGGTGCGGCCACCGCGAGAACCCCGAGACCTGCCACCGTGACAGCCGTGAGGTAGATCCATAGCGGAGAGCCGATCCGCGGACCGACGTCCCTCGTGTCGTTCGGGTCCTTCATGGCGTCCTCGCGCTGGGGGCAGCCGATGGAATACGCGTTTGCTCCAGTTGCAGGGTACGGCGAAACCGTACTTCGCGAAACCGATCGCACACTATGCGTTACAAGGCTTCGATCCTTAACGAAATAGGTGCAGGTCAGGCCCTTGATCAATCCGGGCGAGAAATTGCCGGATCATGCTCTGTCTCCCGCTCGCCTGCGGGGCGCCGTGAGGCGCCGCCTTCCCTCGTCGCTCGTACCTCGCTCCTCAGTCCAGGCGGCACCGCGCCGCGGCGGCTCGCTCACGCTCCTCAGTCCAGGCGGCACCGCGCCCGGCGGCTCGCTCATGCTGCCTCCCGGCCGCTGCCGTGGGCCGGGCGTTCCGCCAGCTTGGTCTCAGGTGCCGCCGTCCAGGTCGGGGCCGGCGCTCCGCCGGCCCTGGCCTTAGATGCCGCCGTCCGGATCGGGGTCCGGGCGCTCCGCCGACTTGGCCGCAGCGGCGGAGCCGTCGCTCAGCAGGACGCCGAGCCCGGCATCGTCCAGCACCGGCACACCCAGGGAAAGCGCCTTGTCGTACTTGGATCCCGGCTTGTCCCCCGCTATGACGAAGCTCGTCTTCTTCGACACCGAGGAGGTCACCTTGCCGCCGAGCGCCTGGATGGCCTCGGCTGCCTCGTCTCGGCTGAGATCCTGGAGCGTGCCAGTGATCACCACGTTGACGCCGGCCAGCGGGCCAAGCCCGCCGGGCTCGCCCTCTCCGCCAGCACCTTCCCCGCTGCCAGAGGCCAGCCGCACACCCGCGGCCCGCCATTTCTCCACGATCGCCACGTGCCAGTCCACGGTGAACCACTCGATCACCGATGCAGCGATCGTCGGGCCTACCCCGTCAACGGCCGCCAGCCGCTCGGCCGAGCTTGAAGCGATCGCGTCGACCGAGCCGAACCCGGTCGCAAGCGCGCGGGCGGCAGTGGGCCCGACGTGCCTGATCGACAGCGCGACGAGGATCCGCCAGAGCGGCCGGTCACGCGCCTCCTCCAGGTTGCGCAGCAGCTTGCCCGCGTTGACCGTGAGGGTGCCCTGCTTGTTGACGAAGAAGGGACATGTGGCGAGCTTCTCGGCGGTCAGCGAGAACAGGTCGCCCTCGTCGGTGAGCAACCCCGAGTCGAGCAGGGCGACGACCGCCTCGTAGCCGAGCACCTCGATATCTAGAGCGCCCCGGCCGGCCAGGTGGAAAAGCCGCTCGCGCAGTTGCGCCGGACAGGACCTGGCGTTCGGGCAGCGCCAGTCCACCCCGCCTTCCTCACGGGTCAGGGCGGTGCCGCAGGTCGGGCAGTGCGTGGGGAACTCGAAGGCACGCTCAGCTCCGCTGCGCAGATCCACCACCGGTCCCACAACCTCGGGGATCACGTCACCGGCCTTGCGCAGCACGACCATGTCGCCGATCAGCACGCCTTTGCGCGCCAGCTCATCGGCGTTGTGCAGAGTGGCGTTCTCCACCGTGGACCCGCTCACCAGCACCGGCTCCATCACCGCGAAGGGGGTGACACGCCCGGTCCGCCCGACGTTCACCTCGATCCGGAGGAGGCGCGTGGTGACCTCCTCGGGAGGGTACTTGTAGGCGATCGCCCAGCGGGGCGCCCGGCTGGTCGCGCCCAGCGCACGCTGCAGGTCGAGCCGGTCGATCTTGACAACTACGCCGTCGATCTCGTAGGGCGGGTCGTGCCGGTGCTCGCGGTAATGCTCGATGTACTCCCGAACGCCGTTCAGCTCTTCGGTGACCTGGAACAGGTCGCTGACCGGCAGGCCCCAGCCGCGGAGCCGCTCATACCAGCCCGAGTGGGTGCCGGGATCCTCGGCCGAGGTGGCGCCCACGCCGTGCAGGATCAGGTCAAGCGGCCGGGTGGCGGTGACCCGCGGGTCCTTTTGCCGCAGTGACCCCGCGGCCGCGTTGCGCGGGTTGGCGAACGGCGGGCGGCCCGCCTCGGTCAGCTTCTCGTTCAGTTCGCGGAACGCGGCGACCGGCAGGAACACCTCGCCGCGGACTTCCAGCGTCTCGGGCACGTCCGGCCCGGTAAGGCGGAGCGGGATGGACTTGATCGTGCGGATGTTTGGCGTGACATCCTCCCCGGTGACGCCGTCGCCGCGGGTGGCGCCACGGACCAGCGCGCCATCCCGGTAGACGAGCGCGATCGCGAGGCCGTCGATCTTCAGCTCGCACAGGTAAGGACCGGTTCCGCCGAGCCTGGTCACCCGCGCGCCCCACGCGTCGAGTTCCTCCGCCGAGAAGGCGTTGTCCAGGCTGAGCAGCCGCTCCAGGTGCTGGACCGAGGTGAACTCGGTGGAGACCGCGCCGCCTACCTTCTGCGACGGCGAGTCCGGCGTGCGCAGCTCCGGGTAACGGTCCTCCAGCTCACGGAGCTCGCGCATCAGGGCGTCATACTCAGCGTCCGACACAAGCGGCGCGTCGAGCACGTAGTAACGGTGGTTGTGCTCGGTGAGTTCCACGCTCAGCTGCGCATGACGGTGCCGCGCCGCCACCGTGGCTGGTTCCACTGTGGCTGGTTCCGCTGTGGCTGGTTCCGCTGTGGCTGGTTCCGCTGTGGCTGGTTCCACTGTGGCTGGTTCCACCGCGGCCAGTTCGGCCGGGGCCTGCTCCACAACGGCCGGCCCCGGGCTGGCGCCGTCCTGCTTCAGGTCGTTCCGCATGGCCCGGTCCTGCGTGCCTTCGCCCCGCGCGGTGTTGTCCTGCTCGGTCACCCCGCCGCCTCCTCAATCAGCTCAGGCAACAGCCTGCCTGCTTCGCGGCAGCAGGCGAGCGCGGCGCGCGCGTAACCGGGCGGCGCGCCGGCCAGCCCGCAGGCCGGGGTGATCACGACCTGGGCCGCGATGCCGGACGAGCCCCCGGCTCCCCGCGCGGCCGGCCAGCCCATCCGCCGCCAGAGTTCGATCACCCGGCCAGCCACCGCCTCGCGGGACGGCAACTGCCCGGTACTAGTCCGTTCGTTGGAGCGTTCGGGGGTGGAGCGCTCGGCGCTGGAGCGCCCGGGGGTGGAGCGTTCGGTGCTGGAGCGTTCGGGCGTGTGGTTGTCGCCGGAACGCGCTACAGAAGCCCCAGGCGTTGCCGGGACCGCGCCGACAAAGACTCCGAGGCCTGCCTCGACCAACTCCGCCAGCGTCTCCTCCTCCCCGCGCCGGAGCTGGCTGAGATCGAAACTCACCGCGTCCGCCCCCGCGGCTTTCATCATGCCGAAGGGCACCGACAATCCGCAGCAGTGCACCAGGGTGGGCACCTGCCCGGCCTGCAGCACGGTGCGGAGCCCCGTTTCGATGTCGGGCGCGTCGATCGCGGGCAGGCGGCCGAAACCGCTGGCGGTCGGCACACCGCCCTCGATCACCGTCGGCAGGGCCGGCTCGTCCAGCTGGAGCAGCAGCTGCGCGCCTGGGACGCGCCCGTGAACCTCGGCGACGTGGGCGGCTATCCCCTCAGCGAGCGACTCGGCCAGGTCGGCGACCGCGCCCCGGTCGGCGAGAGCGGCGTTCTGGCTGCGGGCCAGCTCGATGGTGGCCGCCAGCGTCCATGGCCCGCAGACCTGGATCTTCAGGGGGCCCTGATACCCGTCGGCGGCTTCTTCCAATGCGTCCAGGTCATGGGCCAGCAGGGTCTGGGCGCGGCGCATGTCGCGGCCAGGCCGGTCGGCGAACCGCCACCCACTGGTGGTCATCTCCACGGGCAGCTCGATCAGCAGCGCCGCTGTCCGTCCGGTCAGGTCGGCGCCTGGGCCGCGGTCGGGGAGTTCGGGAAGGTGCGGCAGGTCCGGCAGCTCGCCGAGGATGATCCGGATGGCCTCGGCTGGATCGGTGCCCGGCATGGAGCCGACACCGGTGGCGCTGGCCGGCGGCCACGGGAATGAGGCGGGGTTGGTGTCCTGCACGCTGCTGAGCTTAGGGCGTGTGCTGCGGGAAAGTCCTCGCTGGCCTGGCCGCGCCGCACCATGCCCGGGCAAGGAAATGAGATGGCCGGGTTGGTGCCTTGCACGCTGCCGAGCCTAGGGCATGTGCTGGCGGAAGGTCCTGGCTAACCTGGCTGCGCCGCACCATGCCCCGGCAATGGTGCCGCGCAGCGGCTAGGGGGTGCCGGGCCAGGCCCGGCCTTACCGCCGGCGGCTAGACCAGCATCGTCTCGCGGCTAGCGGCGTCTGCGCCTGCGTCCACGTTGAGGAAGTTCAGGCCAGCTACCAGGCGGGCGCCCTGGGTCACCCCGTCCGGGGCCTGGAGGGTCAGCGGAAAATCCAGCTCTTGCCTGCGGCTGGCAAGATCCCGCTCTTCCCTGCGGATACCGACGCTAACCACCACGATGATCCCTGCGGCGATCCCGGCGATGAAGACGATAAGTGCGGCGATGGCGATGGCGGTCATGTGGTCCCCCTTACTTTCCGACCGGCGGTGGTTGTTCCGCCGACCCCGTTTCGGTCTCGTCCCCCCGGTATGGGTGGCCGGGGCGATGAGGATGTTAGGAACTAGGTGGTTCGTTTGGATGCACCCAGCGAGTCTGACTGCTAGACTTGCCCGTATGCGTCCTGCCATCCCAGTGATCCCAACCTTTCCGCCTCAATCGGGTTATACCTGCCCCGACCGGGTACTAAACGGGATCATGCCAAATATTCTGATGACTCCTATGGCAGGGATGATCCTTTTGAGCCCAGCTGTCCCTGTCATCAGAGTGGTTGGGATCTCTGGGAGGTGTCATGGCTGACCCCGTGTACAAGCAGATCGCCGATGATCTGCGCCGTCAGATCGAGGAGGGCGGGCTAGCTCCCGGACAGCAGCTGCGGACCGAGCTGGAACTCCGGGAGAAGTACAACGCCTCACGCAACACCGTCCGCGACGCCATCAAGTGGCTAATCAGCCGCAGCCTGGTTGAGACCCGACCTGGTCAGGGCACGTTTGTGGTACAGAAGATCGACCCATTCGTCACCACCTTGTCCAAGGATCCGGAGACCGGCGGCAGCGATGAGGGCCCGATCTACACGGAAGAAGTCGAGGCGACAGCCAGGAAGCCGAAGACCAGCGAGCCCCGCGTCGAAATGCAGCAAGCTGATGGTGTGGCTGCGACCGCGCTGAAGATCAAGCTAGAGGAGCCGATCGTCAGCCGGCATTATCAGCGGTTCATCGACGGTACGCCCTGGTCACTTCAGACCTCCTTCTATCCCATGAGTCTCGTTACTCAAGGTGCGCTCCGTCTGATTCAGGCCACAGACATCACACAAGGCACTGTGGCCTACCTGAGGGACGAGCTCGGCATCAAGCAAGCCGGTTACCGCGATGTGATCACGGTGCGCCCTCCGAATGAGACAGAGACGGTTTTCTTCAAGCTTCCGGACGACGGGCGCGTTGCAGTGTTCGAGATCTTGCGCGTTGCCTTCGATGAGAAGCAAAGGCCGTTCCGTCTCACGGTCAGCGTGTACCCCACGGACCGGAATCAGTTCGCTGTCAACGTGGGGGATGTCCCCCTTGATGTCGCTGACCCCGCGACGGCCGACAACCCGGCCGCCGCGACACCTGACGACGCCGCCGTGGCACCAAGCGGGTAACCAGGTGATTCTTTACCCGGTGGTGGGAACCGCCGGGGATTTAACTGCTTGAAAAATGATCACAGAGACTTCCGTGGGCCAATACCGGACACGGGCCCAGACCAGGGCGCCAGCCCTGGGCCGCGGTTATTAGCCTGCGGCACTCCGTTACGAAAGAACCGGGGAGGTGTGATGGCCAAGCGTCACGGTCGCCCGTCAGCGCAGTACCGCTACGAGCACTACGATCCCCGCTGAATGGCAACGCGCCTTCGGGCTGAGGAGGGGACTTGCCCGCCAGCGGGCCCGTCCCAGTTTGGCGCGCTGCCGGCGCTGTGAAGGCTGTCCACGCTGCGACAGCGCCGACAGCGGCATCGAAAAATAACACGTCGTCTGAGCATGGAGTGTCCGGAAGAGATCATTGATACAAGAAGTTTGACTCTGCGCGATCAACGTCGTGCACGGAGGACCATTGCCATCGCCCGGCACTCTGCCGATGGCAGCAGAGTCCCCGAAGCGCCCGGGCCGCCGACGGACCCCGCACCGTCGGGTACCAGATTCTGCCATTCTGGGCAGAACATGGAACCATGGGAGACTTTGCGGTTGTGCTGCGCCGTGCGAGCGAGCGCGACTTGGACGTCATTATCAGCATGATCGACGCTGCTGCCGAGTGGTTACGGACCAAGAACACCGATCAATGGTCCCAGCCCTGGCCGAGCGAGGAAGATCGCAGCCATCGGATCCTGAGGGATCTTCGCGCGGGGAAGACGTGGATCGCGTGGGACGGCAGCTTGCCCGCCGCGACGATCACCGCCGACTCGCAGGGCAATCCGATCTGGCCGGCCGAAACGCGGCGGGAGCCGGCCGTGTACGTCTGCCGTCTCGTGGTGAGCAGGGACTATGCAGGCAAAAACCTGGGCGCCGGGCTTCTCGACTGGGCCGGGTTCCGCGCCTTGCAGCGTCACGCTGCCCGCTGGGTCAGGGTTGACGTGTGGACGACCAATGTGGCACTGCACGCGTACTACCACCGGCAGGGGTTCGAGTTCTACGGGTTCTGCGAAGCCGTCGCCGAGTATCCCTCGGCGGCGCTGTTCCAGAAGCCAACGGACCGCATCAAGCCGGCCGACGGCGCCATGTTCCAAGTAGCGTCGCCGCGGAGCTAGTGTCCGCATGTGACCCCTGTGTTCGCCTGCAGTCCTGGGCCTAGGAAGCCCGGACCGGCTACCTCCGCCGCCTCTGCAGGCAATGTCCGATCCGCGAGCGCTCTTGCTTGGACACGTAGCTTTCGGGTACGTCTGCGGAGGTCTATGACCATAGCCTCTAGCGTGCGCGCGAGCTTGTGGACTGGGTCCGGCCCGGTCCGGGGACCTCGCATGCGCAGCTGTCCCGGCGGATCATGACGTTGACCTGGATGAAGGCGCGCAGTTCGCGATGGGCGCCGCAGTGGCTGGTATGGCTCGGCGTGCTGCTGGTGGCGGCCGTGGCGGCGATTGCGGTCGCGCTGCGGGTGACACCGCTGCAGACGGTCACGGTCGCGGGTCAGGTCATCAAGGTGGGCGCCACCGCGCCGACCTTGAGCTGGTCCGGCCCAGGTGAGATCGACCTCTTCGGCCAGAGTCTCCCCACGAACCTGCGCTTCCTGGGTCCCGTCCGGCCCAGGCTCCAGCTGGCCCAGATCACGATCAACAGCGAGCTGACCAACTTCGTGCAGGGGGCCCGGCCAGCAGGCGCCGCGCACGTCCTGGGCAACCGCCTCGCCGACGGCTGGATCCAGTATTTCGCCTGGGAGACGGTGATCACCGGCCTGGGGACACTGCTCCTTGTCGGCGCCGTGGCCGGCTGGCGCCGACTTCCGCACCGGACGACCATCAAGCTGCTCACGGCGAGCCTGGTCGTGACCGAGGCGATCAACGTGGGCGCCATCATGGTCACCGCCTACAAGGCTCCCGGTTCGCTGCGCCAGGTGCACTCCCTCAGCCAGCTCGTGGGCAGCGAGCCGCCGGTCGCGGACCCGGCCCGGGCAGCGCCGGTACGGCCCGGGGTTCGGGTAGTGGTCATCGGCGACTCCACGGCGGCGGGGGCCGGGCTCCCGCCGGTCCGCAACGCCTCGCGTTCCGACCTCGCCTGCGGGCGCAGCACGGACTCCTACGCGGAGGACCTGGCCAGGGCCAATGGCTGGGATGTGCTGAACCTGGCCTGCAACAGCGCGACCATCGCCAATGGCGTGCTGGGCCCGCAGGACCGCGGCGGCGGGACCGTTCCGGCGCAGATCGCCGGCGCGGCGGGCGCACACGACGCGTCGGTCGTCATCGTGAGCATCGGCGCTGACGATCTGGCCTGGTCGGCGATGGTGCGCTACTGCGCTGCCGCGCCTCGCTGTGATGACCGCGCGTCAGCGGCCTACTTTCAGCAGCAGCTCGCTTCGTTTAGTAAAAATTATCTTGAGCTGCTCAGCCAGCTCGCAACGCTCCCAGGGCATCCCCGTGTGCTCGTCAACCGTTACTACGACCCCTTCGGCCCGAACGTGAGCTGCCTGAGCCAGGCCGGGCTCACCGCCGCGAAGCTCCGCACCCTGACCTCGCGGCTGAACACGCTGAACACGGTCCTGGCTACGGGGGCCACCGATTTCGGGTTCGGCTCCATCCAGCCCGACTTCGCCGGGCACCAGATGTGCACGCCGCAGCCCTACGTTCAGGGACTGGAGGGACCGGCGCCCTTTCACCCCAGCACGCTGGGGCAGTTCGCCATCGCGCTGTCCGACCAGGCCGCGCTGACCGATCGGGCGCAGCCGCTGCGGTGACGGCGCGCTGCGTCAGTCCGCGTCCTTCGGTTGGTGGCGGGCGATGACCCCCGTCCAAGGGGCGAGAGTCCCGCGATCAAGAACGCCGTCCGTCGTGGCACCGGCGGTGGACAGCAGGGCCGAGCCGATGGGCACGTCGAGCGTGACCGGCTCGCCGGTGAAATTGGCCGCGATCAGCAGGTCATCCACCCGGTAGGTCCACAGACCCGGCGGCCCGGGCAGCTCGCGGTAGCTGGCGATCCGGCCGCCGAACGCCCGGGCGCGCAAGGCGATCAGGTCACGGCAGAGCCGCAGCACCGACGCCGGGTCATCGCGCTGGGCGGCGACGTTGCGGGAGGCATTGTCCCCGTAGGGCAGCCAGGGCGGCACGCCCTCCGCGGTGAAGCCGGCCGTCGGTGAGGCGTCCCAGTGCATGGGGGTTCTGGCCCGGTCGCGGCCGTCGCCACCGAGGCCGCTCGAGGTGATCCGGTCCCGCCGCAGCGCGGGGGGCACATCGACATCGGTCATCGCGATCTCGTCGCCGTAGTAGAGGACGAACGTGCCGGGCAGCGTGGCCAGCACCAGCAGGGCAAGCCGGGCCTTGCGCTCGTCGCCGCCACCCCAGCGGGACGGGAAACGGCTGATGTCGTGGTTGGAGGCGGTCCAGACCGGGCACTCGCCGGCCGGCAGCGCGGCCAGGGTTTCCGCGACGATCCCGGCCAGCGCCGGCGCGGTGAAGTCGGCGAAGATGAACGGGAAGTTGAAGGTGAGCTGGAGTTCGTCGCCCTGACCGTGGAACGCGGCCATCCTGTCCGGTTCGCTCACCCATGTCTCACCCAGCAGCAGCCGCTGCGGCGAGTAGCTCTCCGTGATCTTGCGCCAGTCCCGGAACACGCTGTGCGACTCGGGCCGGTTGGCGCTGTACAGCTGCTCGAGCCCGAAGCGGCTGTGCAGGCGGTCCGGGGTCGCTGAGGGCGGGTCGTCGCGCAGTTCCGCGTCCTTGTAGAGGCCCTGGGCGACGTCAATGCGGAATCCGGCGATCCCCCGGTCGAACCAGAATCGCAGGATCTCGCGGAACTCCTCGTGGACGGCGGGCTCCCACCAGTTCAGGTCGGCCTGGCTGGCCAGGAAGTTGTGCAGGTAGTACTGCCCGCTGGCCTCGTCGAACGCCCAGGCCGAGTGCCCGGTGGCATCCAGCCAGTTGGTCGGCGGCCCGCCGCCGGGAGCCGGGTCGGCCCACACGTAATAGCTGCGGTGCGCGGAATCCCGGCCGCTGACCGCTTCGACGAACCACGGGTGAGCGGTACTCGTGTGGTTGGGCACCAGGTCGAGCAGCACCTTCATGTTCCGCTTGGCGGCTTCGGCGACGAGCCGGTCGAGGTCGTCGAGTGTGCCCAGTTCGGGATGGACCCCGAGATAGTCCGAGACGTCGTAGCCCCAGTCGTCGTCAGGCGACGGCATCGTCGGGGAGAGCCAGATGCCGTCGACGTCCAGCCATGCGAGGTAGTCGAGCTTGGCCATGACTCCCGGCAGGTCGCCGTAGCCGTCCCCGTTCGTGTCGAGCCAGGAGCGGATGTAGACCTGGTACAGGGTGGCACCGTGCCACCAGCGGGCGGCACTGCGCTTCGCGTCCATCGCTCTCCATATGCCCGTCGTCGAACCTGCCGGTTGCGAACCTATCCGGGCACCGGCCATGCCGCCACCGAGGGGCGGTCTACACTCGGCAGCCGATGGGTTCTGCCGACCTTGGGCCCCGGGTAACCTTGATGTCCGTGGTCAACCGGCGGAGACTAAAGCTGTGGGCCTAGCCGCTGAGTTTATCGTCGTGGTCGTACTTCCCACGGCGCTGGGATTCGGGGCGATCGGCGCGGTCCGCGTGCTCCGCTGGGCGGGGCAGCGGCGGTCACAGTCACGCCCGCTCGTCGTCGAGCCGATCGAGCGGCTTGCCGCCCGGCTGCGCCGGCTCCGGGCCCAGGTGGAGGACCTGGAGACCCGGCCCGATGTGCCGCACAAGGGGCTGCGCCTTCGCGCGCTGCGGGCCGCCTACGTCGATTGCCTGATCACGGCCTGTGAGCGGCTCGAGGTCAGTCCGCCGGTCGGCTCGCAAGGCGCGGCCCCCCGCGGGCCGGCCGACCGGGTTCCCCTAGCCGAGATCTACCGGGTGGAAGCGGCGTTGCGGGAGCGCGGCCTGGACGTCAGGGAGACAGCTTCGCACTGACGCGTAGCTGACCGCCCGGACGCAGCCCGCCATCCTGGCCTCCTCTGCCCGCCGAGCGGGCAACCTCCGCCCACTGTTGCGGGCAAGCTCTGCCCGCCGTGCGGGCCCACCTCTCGACAGAACGCTGCGGCGTACCATCGGGGTGTGGTGTGCGTGCTGGCCGTATCCGACGAGGTGGATGACGCGCTGTGCGCGGACGTCGGCCCAGTGCGCGCGGCACAGCTGATCCTCGCCTGCGGGGACCTGCCGTTCGACTACCTGGGTTATCTCATGAACGCGCTCGATGTCCCCCTGGTTTTCGTCGCTGGCAACCACGACCCGGACCTGTCCGGGTACCGGATCTCACGCGCGGGCCTGACCATGCGGGCGGGCCTCCCGGAACGGCTTCCGTGGCCGGATGGCGCGCTCAACGCGGAAATGCAGGTCGTGGACGTGGCCGGGCTGCGCGTGGCCGGCCTCGGTGGCTGCCGCCGTTACCACGAGGGGCCGAACCAGTACACCGACCGGCAGCAGGCCCGGCGCGCCCGGACGCTGGCCCGCCGGGCTGGCCTGAGCAAGATCCGCGACGGCCGCGGCGTCGACGTGCTGCTCACCCACGCCCCGCCGCGTGGTGTCGGTGACGGGGATGACCCGCCGCACCAAGGATTCACGGCATTGAACGGACTCGTCGCACGGCTGCAGCCCGCGCTGCTGCTCCACGGTCACGTGCGCCCCGCCGAGGTGACCAGCCCGGACCGGCCTCTCGGGCGGACAATTGTACGTAACGTCACCGGCCGGCATCTGCTGGATATCGAACCGGGCGGACGCGTCCGGCATCTCCCCGCAGGCCGCCATGCCAGCTGAAACCGGCTTCCCGCGCGCCGACGTCGAGGACGACTTCCAGCGCCTCCGCCGACGCCAGATACTGGCCCGGCTCGCCCAGCGGCTCCGCCGCGAGCCGGACGACGTCAGCCTCATCCTGCCGTTCGACGAGGTCGTCGCCGCGCTGGGCATGAAGGGAGAGCGGTCACTCGGCCTGCAGACCATCAGGCTGGACACAGTGGTCGGCACCGTGGACTCCCGCCGCGACTTCGACCGCCGCTTCCGGCCCACGTCGAGCCGGGTCCGCGAACGATGGGAACGGCTGGCTTTGGCGCAGCGGCGCGGGGAGCCGATCCCGCCCATCGACGTGTACCGGATCGGCGACCTGCATTTCGTCAAGGACGGTCATCACCGTGTGTCGATCGCGCTGGCCACCGGCCAGACCACGATTGACGCCTACGTGACCGAGATCCTGACCGTCGTGCCCGCACGAGGCATCCGGCACCGCGGCGACCTGCTGCTGAAGAGCTATGAGCGGATGTTCCGCTCCAGGGTGCCGCTGCCCCCGCAGGCGTACGCCAAGATCACGTTCAGTGATCCCTGGTCATACGCGGAACTCGGCGAGGCCGTGGAGGCCTGGGGCTTCCGGCTGATGCAGCACGAGCACACGTTCAACGACCGCAGCGAAGTCGCTCGCCGATGGTTCAACGACGAGTTCACGCCGGTTGTGCGCATGCTGCACGCGGCCGACCTGGTCGGCACGGCCACCGACGCCGAGGCCTACGTGGGCGTCGCGCGCGAACGCTACCGCCTCATGCGCACCCACGAGTGGAACGACGAGGTGATCGACCGGCTCCGGCAGCAGTTCCACCCGCCGCGCCGGCACCACAGACGGGAAGCCGCAGCCGACGGCTCGTGAGCAAGGCCGCCACGCTGACCCGGCTGCCCAGGTTTACCCCGGGTGCCTGGGGTTACCCCGGGTCGGCAGGTTACTGAACCGGCCGGTCCCGGGAATCGGCCGGACTCGCCGCCGGACTCGCCTCGCCAGGCGCTGGCATCGCCTCCGGGCTGTCCTCCACTGATGAGGGCGCAGCCGCAGGCGCCGTGGTGTCCTGGCCGTCCTCCAGGGCCAGATTCTTGCCGGTGGACGGGTCGAACACGTGGATCGCCCGGACATCGACCCAGAGTTCGGCGTCCTCGCCTTCCCGCAGGCGGGTGGCCGCGTCGAGCCGGGCCACCACCGTGTCCCCGCTCGCGCCGGTGTCTGCGCGTCCCGAGTCCCGGGCGAGTTCCTGAAGCTCGGCGGCGTCCACGCCCTGCTCGAGTTCTCTCGTGAAGTAGACATAGACGTCGGAGCCCATCGACTCCACGACGTCGATTTCCGCGCGCAACGTGATGCCTTGCGGCCGGGCGTCCGCGGCGACCAGTGAGGCGTCTTCGAAGTTCTCCGGGCGGATGCCCACGATCAGCTGACGCGGCGCGCGGGCCCGCTCAAGCGCCTGCCGCAGCCGGCCGCTGAGCGGGATGTCGCCCAGTGGCGTGCGCAGTGCGCTGTCCTCGACCGTGGCGGGGATGAAGTTCATCGCGGGCGAGCCGATGAATCCGGCGACGAAGAGGTTGTCGGGTCGTTCGTAGAGTTCCTGCGGCGACCCTACCTGCTGGATCGTGCCGTTGCGCATCACCGCGACCCGGTCGCCGAGCGTCATCGCCTCGGTCTGGTCGTGCGTGACATAGACCATGGTCGTGCCCAGCCTCCGCTGGATCCGGGACACCTCGGTGCGCATCTGGACACGCAGTTTCGCGTCGAGGTTGGACAGTGGTTCGTCCATCAGGAACGCGGACGGGTCACGGACGATCGCCCGGCCCATCGCGACCCGCTGCCGCTGGCCGCCGGACAGGTTGGCCGGCTTGCGGTCCAAGTGCTGGGTCAGGTCCAGGATCCGGGCGGCCTCGTTGACTTTCTCGTCGATGGTCGCCTGCGGGGTCTTCGCCAGCTTCAGCGCGAAGCCCATGTTCTCCCGGACCGTCATGTGCGGGTAGAGCGCATAGCTCTGGAACACCATCGCGATGTCGCGGTCCTTGGGCGCCTTCTGGTTGACCACCTGGCCGCCGATGCGCAGCTCACCTTCGGTGATGTCCTCCAGGCCCGCGATCATGTTGAGGGTCGTCGACTTGCCGCAGCCCGACGGCCCGACCAGGATGACGAACTCACCGTCCGCGATGTCCAGGCTGATGTGGTCGACCGCTAGCGCTCCATCTGGGAAACGCTTGGTGACCTGGTCCAAGACGATGTCGGCCACTGATTGCTCCTTACCCCTTGACCGCGCCCGATGTCAGCCCGGCGACGATCCTGCGCTGGAAGAACAGCACGAAGATGATGATCGGAATGGTGATGACGACGGCCGCTGCCGCGATCGGCCCGGTCGGCGTCGTGAACTGCGAGCTGCCGCTGAAGAACGCCAGCGCGGCCGGCGCCGTCCGTGAGGTGATTGTCGAGGTGAACGAGATCGCGAACAGGAATTCGTTCCAGCAGAACAGGAAGACCAGGATCCCGGTCGTCACCACGCCCGGCGCCGCCAGCGGTG
>DASWFT010000014.1:0-19683 GCA_036394075.1 Streptosporangiaceae bacterium | reverse complement strand
CCACGCACGTCACGGCGGGGACAGGTCGAACACCACCTGTTGCTATGTCTCCGGCATCAGCCAGACCTCCTTGACCAGCACACTCACCACGTGCGACATCGTGTCGCAACACTCGCCGCGTGCGACCTCATGTCGCAATTGTGGTACTGCTTGATCTTGGAGTTCTTGTAGTCGACGTGCAGGCTCGGGGTGACCCCGTCGGTGATGACCCGGGTGCGGAACCGGCCCGGGGTGGCGTACGGGCCCTTGCGGACGACGCGGCGGCCGAAGATCAGGCCGACCTGGTCCGGGCGGCCGATGCCGAGATTGTCATGGATGACCTGGTCGAAGAAGATCCGGCCGGACAGCGGGCGATCTAGCACCTGGGTGAGAGAGAACTCGGCCTGCAGCACGGAGATGTCGTAGCGGTACCCGGCGGCCTGGTCCGCCGGCGAGTACGGGCTGGGCAAGATGGCCAGCCACTTGCGGGCCAGCGCCTCGATCTTGTCCTCGGTCAGCGAGCCGCAGATCGCCTGCAGCCCCGCGACGTCGTCGCAGGCGGCGAACCCGTTGTCGAGCGCGGTGAACCCGATCCCGGCCCTGGCGGCCTGGGCCTGGGCGTAATGATGCCCGTTGATCAGCAGCTTGCCGCCATAGGGGAAGTAAGAGGAGAACTTGATGAAGAACGCTCCGAAATCCTCATCCACGCAGTGCACATAGAACTGGTTCACTACCGCGGTCGTCCTGACAATCCACGGGTAGGACCGGCCGTCGGCGGCGCGGCGCTTCTCAGTCCGGAACACCGTGTTCTTCTCCTGCGCCCGCCCGATGAACAGCACCCCCTCCCGCCGCCCGGCCGCCTCGAACGCCGCCAGGTGCTCGTGCATCACATCGTCCTTGCGCTGCCCCCGGGCGAAATCGACCCGGGGAATCCCATGGGCATCAGCGAAGCCCGCCAGCCGCGCTGTGAAGTCCCGGCTCATCGGGGCGATCACCGAGGTCGAGGCGATCGGCCGCCCCAGGTGGCCGTGGATGAACCCCAGCACCCCCTCCACCCGCTGCAACTGCGGCACATACAGATTCAGGTACATCCGGTCGATCGACTCCAGCTCGAACACCACATGATCAGACAGGACGTCGCCAGCACTGCGGGGTAGCGTCATGACAAGGCTCCGGTCGGGCCACGGCCCCAGAAGGCCACCTGCCGCCAACGCGCGGCCAAATAACGGGACCCAGCGTGTCACCGTCAGGCACCGGCCGGAGCCCCCGTCACCCACATCAGCCAAACGGGCACGGCTTGCCGGGCTGGGGCGAAGCCCCGTTAGATCTTGGTCATGGCCCCGAAGCGTTCGAGGCAGCGCAGTCGGCCCTTGGATGCGCTGACCGCCATGCCAGGCCCGCGCCGCCCACTGTCGCAGGTCAACGGCGCGCGGATCGACATGGCCACCGCCTGCTTCCTGAACAACGACCCGGACTCCGGCACGGAGGCCATCAAGCCACTGCTCGCGCAGCCCGCGTCACTCCGGAACGTATCCCTGGTCGGCAGGCTCGCCCGCACCCGAACAACGTTGCTGTCCCCGGCCTGGGCCAAGAACCACCAAGCGCGCCAACTCGCCGACGAGATCGGTCACTGGCTCGCCACAGACCAGGCACCCAAGCGGCTGACCACCGGCCAGAGCTAGCCAACGCTGGCGAGAATCTGCTGTTCACGCTCGCGGGAAATGCCGATCTCGCTCACACGCTCGTCGTCCAGAACCGCACCGCCACCGCCTTGCAGCCACGACCACGTGTCCGCCACCGTCGCAGCCAGCGGGCGGCACGACAGGCCCGCCGCCAACGCGGCACCAGGGTCCACTTGCCAGACACCCGGAAAGGTCCGCCACAAAGGCATCTCCGACCACTGCCGAACCCCCAGCGCAAGAAGCTCTGCGTCGTCCACCCACACGAATTCCGCGTCCGATCCGGTGACCTCGGCGCAGGCCCGGAGCATCCCCCCGAAGGTCGCCCCGCCGATCGGAGCCGCCACGTTATACGCGCCCGGGACGCTCCGCTCACCCGCACTCAGCGCGAAGGCCGCCAGATCCCGCACGTCCACCGGCTGAATCGACCGGTCCGGCGATCCCGGGGCCAGAACCCGGCCACCCGAGGCGACTCTTCTCAGCCACCACGGCAACCGCCCGACATACTCCCGCGGGCCAAGCACCACACCAGGCCGAAGGATCGTGGACCGGCCAGCGCCGAACGTCTGCGTGACCGCCAGCTCGCACCCAGACTTCTGGTAGCCATACCTTGTCGGCCCATCCTCGACATCCTCGCCGTACTCAGGCCCAGCGTCAGGCGGGCAGTACAGCACCTCCGAGCCCTCCGACAGCGGCTCGACCGGCCAGCCACGGTAGACACTCACCGTGGACATGAAGACATAGCGACCCGCGACCGGTTCGAGGCGCTCGCACACCGCAAGCGTCTCGCGCGGCACATAGCCCGACGTATCCACGACCGCATCCCAGGGACCGGCATCCACCAGCCGGGCAACGTCATCCATCCGGGTCCGGTCACCGCGCAGCGTCCGTAAACCGGCGGCATCGGCACCCGACTTCCCCCGGTTGAAGGTCGTGACCTCCCATCCCCGCCCGACCGCTTCAGTGACGACAGCCCAGCCGACGAACCTGGTCCCACCCAGCACAAGCAGCCGCATGCAGCCATCGTGGCACGGGCTCTCAGCGCGAGACGGCCGGACCGTCCATCGTCAGCAGCCGCAGCAGACCCACGAGAGTCCCGGCATTCCAGATCTCTCCCGCCGCGATCAGCCCTGAAACCGGCCCGAGCGGAACCCACTCCAGCCGGGCAACCTCGCTGGCTTCGGCCGGATCACCAACACGCTCAGGATCTCGGCCGACGTACACCACATGCTCACAGTCCACGGTCTCAGCCATCGGCCGGAACGTGATCAGGTGCTCAACCCGGCCCGGCCGGTACCCAGCCGTGTCCTCCATCTCGCGAAGCGCTGCCTCGCCCGGGTCTTCCCCTTCATCGACTAAGCCACCCGGCAGCTCCCGCCCCGACCTGCCTGCCAAGAACCGGTGCCGCCGCACCAGCAGCACCCGGCTCTGCTTATCCACCAGCGCTAACATCGCCACCTGATGGAGCCGCACGACGTGCTCCCAGATCCGCTCACCACCCGGCAACTCCACGTCAACCTGCCCAAGCCACAGCTCCGGACTGTCGTAGATCTCCCGCTCACCAAAATGTCCGCCACCGGCCCGGCTCACCGCTCATAGCACCACTCACGGCCCGACGCTAACGCACTCTCCCACGCGACCGAGAAGTTGGGTGAGCCATCCCCTCCGTACTGCCAAGGCGATACTGCCAAGGCGACGCACTGCCGAATTGAGCCGTTCTTAAAATCGGGTAGGGGACGGGGTCGCCCCGTCCCCTCCCACACCACCGGACATGCGGGCCCGCATCCGGCGGTTCGTCAAGCCGTCTGATTGAAGCGCTGCCTGGTAGCGGTCATGGTCTTCAGGCCGAGGTTGTCCCAGTAGGCGTTGGGCAGAGCCACGCTAAGGACCTGGGAGCCTGCGATTCGCCAGTATCCCTTGCTGCTGCCGCCCCATTTGCGGACGTTGCTCTCGGAGATACCTCTTACTCGCAGGTTGTGCCGCCTGGCGGCGGTGGTCTTCCATTCCTTCCAGCGGATCTGCCGCAAGCGTCGGCGGAGCCATCTGTCCGTCTCGCGGACGAGGTTCCCGGTGTCCGCGAGCCGGAAGTAGGCCATCCAGCCGGTGGTGAACCGGTTGAGCCGGCCGATGCGGTATTCCATCGGCACGCTCCAGTTCCGCCGCGTCAGGATCCGCAGCTGGTTCTTCAGCCGCGTGATCGCCTTCGGGGCGACCCGGATCCTGGGCTGCGGGCCGTGGAGAGAGAACCCGAATCCCAGCAGCGTCGCGTCAGCGGCGTGCCTGACTGAGGATTTCTCCCGGTTCACCTTCAGCCGGAGCCGCCGCTCGACGACGTCGGTGGCGCCGTCGAGCACCCTCTGGGCGGCCCGTTTGCTGCGCACGAAGACCCGCAGGTCGTCGGCGTAGCGCACGAACCTGTGGCCGCGTTTCCCTAGCTCCCGGTCCAGGTCGTCCAGCATGATGTTCGAGAGGACTGGCGACAGCGGGGAGCCCTGCGGCGTCCCTTCAACCGTCGCCTGCCTGATCCCGTCGATCATCACCCCGGCTTCCAGGTATCTCCGGATGAGCCTGAGGATCTTGCGGTCGGTCACCTTGCGCGCCACCCGCGCCATGAGCACATCGAACTGGACGCGGTCGAAGAACCGGTCCAGGTCAATGTCTGCGACCCATTCGAGGCCGTCCTCGATGCACTGCCTGGCGACTCTGACCGCCTGATGGGCGGACCGGCCGGGGCGGAACCCGAAGGACGACTCCGAGAAATGCGGGTCGAATACTGGCGTGAGTACCTGCGCGATGGCCTGCTGAACCAGCCGGTCCAGGCAGGTTGGCACGCCCAGCAAGCGCTCGCCGCCCCCGGGCTTGGGGATCACTACCCGGCGGACCGGCGACGGCTGGTACGTGCCCGTGTCCAGGGCCTCCCGGACCGAAACCCAGTGCTCGTGCAGCCACGGGCGAAGCTCCCCCGTGGTCATGCCGTCTGCACCGGGCGCGCCCCTGTTGGCCTCGACACGCCTCAACGCCTGGCCCAGATTCTCCGGCGAGAGCATCTTCTCCCACAGCGAGACCTCCAGGCCAGGGATAACGGCTCCCTCGGAATGCGCCGACCTGCCGCTACGCTCCACTGCTGGACTCAACGGACCTCACCGTCTCCTCCCGGCAGCGGGCCCGCGTGCGCGGGATGGCTGCGATCAATGCGACCGGCACGAGCAACACCGACTCTTCCGCCTCACCTGACGTTCGGTCCTTCCCGGCTTTTGTATTCCCGTGCCGGTACTACGACCTCTGCTGACTTCTGCCTGGTCAGCCCTCACCTCGCGATGCGGGCCGCCGGCGCGGCGACACGACAGCACAACCGGCACCCAGGCAGATCTCCCCGGATAAGAACGACCACTTTCCCCCTGCGCCCGCCGCGTTTACGTGACGACCCTGTTGATGGTGACGGGCTTCACCTTCTTGAGCAGGCTCACCCAGATCGCCCCGCCTTCTACGCGGTTCGTGTCCCTCGGTGCAGGGATTCGCCTCGGGCTTCCTTCCCACCCCGCCTCACGACGACGCAGTTGCCTCCGGCTAGGAGTTAGCACCACCTCTTCCTCCAGGGGACTTTCACCCCCAAGCGATCGCCCATGCCGGGCGTACTCAAGGCGGCGCCGCTGCGCGGCGCCGCGGGCCGGCACTAGCGCCCGGCCTCAGCCTTGGGGAGGCCCGGCCGGCGCGCGCCGACCCCCACGCCCTCAGCCACCGCTGATCAGCCAGGCTCACCGGCCACGCAACCGGTGCTGCACGGTGCCGTCTTCCTCGGCGAACCATTGTCCCGCTCCCGGCCGCCGCGTCAAGGTCGCCCTGCGGGCGTCGCTGCGCGATCGGCTTCGCCGAACCTAGACCCGACGTCCACTCGCCAGGTTCCGGCGCCTATCGAGGAAGACGGAGCAGACCAGGACCGGTCAGAACCTATGGGCAGCCGCGACCGAGACCGGCATCTCTCGACCGGTGCGCGCAGGACGCTACACCCGCCATCAGGCGGCACCTCGACGGAATTGATACCAGCGGCCTAGCCGTGCGAGAGGGGGCACGCTCGCGTGCCCCCTCTGCTTGTGGCTCCTTGCCTCCTCTGCTGGTAGCTCCTAGCAGGCAAGCGTGACGGGGCTGGTCAGCCCGTTCGGGTTCGACGCGGTGCAGTGGAAGATCTGGGTCGTCACGGGCTGGAAGATATCGAGCGTGATGCTCGTTAGCGTGAGGACCGGATTAACCCCGGACCAGTTAGGGTTCGGACAGCCAGCTGTAGCCCCGCTGACTGTCGCTGCGGCGGTCAAGGTGGCGGGATTCGTGGTGAACATCAGGTTCCCGTTCTTGATTGCGCTCGCTGGGATCGCGGTGTCGGAAGTAGCCGGACCTTCCAGGACCTTGTTCTGGCCGGCCGCGGTGTTGCCGCCCCCGTTCTGGCACTGGTAGAGCGCGAACCCGCTGACAGCTAGATGCAGGTTGAGGTCCTGATTGCCGAGCCCGGCGAGGGTGCCTGTACAGGCGACCGGAATGCTCGTCGTGCCGGAGAACGTGCACACCGGCTCGCCGCCCTTTTTGAAGTGCGGGCTGGCGGCGAAGGCCGCAGGAGCGGCCAGGACGAACGCCGCCAACAGCATTGGCAGCACGACCATAACGAGTCTAACTCTTCGCATGCTCAACTCCCCCTCGGAGTTTTGATCGTCCCTCCCATCCACGCTTGGTAAGCTGAAGCTCACCTCCCGTGCGGGCGGGTATGGGCATCATGAAGTGAGCGCTTCGTGAGATCGCAGAACGTGCGCACGGGAGGACTACGCGCTCGCGGGGGCGCCGCGCACTGCTGGAATGTCTGCGGGGGTCGCCGTTTTGAGTCCCGGATCGATGCTTGTTGCACCATCGTCGTGCCCCCCCATGCGCCACGCCGGTGGCGCCGGTCAGGCCAGCGCCATCGCGAGCCTGAATTTCCGACTTTAACATTCCGTTACCTGGCCGTCTAGGTTGCCCGCGTGCCTGGGCTCGCCCGATGCCAGGCAACGTCGCCTGACGCGGCACCAGGCGTACCGGCGACCTACCGCCTTCAGAGCCGTGAGCCTGCCGCGCGAGACGCGCAGGAACCTCAGAGACCAAGAGGACGCGCGGCTTGGTGCTCATAACCCAGTGCCAGCAGGACGCCTCCAGCGAGGGCGCAGGCGGGTTGAAAGGAAGCGCTACCTGCTTCGACTCCTGCGCCGCCGAGGGCGCACATGGGGTTGCAATTTGGGTTGCAGTTCAACTCCGTGCAGCGTCGTCCACGCAGGACCGATCAAGGACGTTGGCCCAGCCTGAACCGATTCGGACGACCGTGCCCCGAGCTGCTAATGCGGCACACGGTACAGCGCGGAAGTACAGCAACGTCCCCTTGCAGCCGCCAGCGAGCACGACCGGCAGCACACTGAGCTAGCTGGGACGACGGCCAAACGCCCAGCACTGCCGCTAGTTCGGGACGAAGAGGCGCGTGCCCGTTGCATGCCCGATCGAGCGGTAAGACACGGGCATTCACGGTCACTCATGGGACCAGCGCCATGACGATGACCTGCATAAGCGCTGGTCTGGCAGGGTCTAGTCGCAGCCTTCCAAGCTGGTCATGAGGGTTCGATTCCCTTCGCCCGCTCCGGCTTCTTGCCGCTAAAGTGCAGGTCAGTGCCCATTTCTCCGGGCTGCGACTCGGCTGTGTCAACGACATGGACGCCGTCCGTGCCATAGACATGCCACACCGGCTCTGATTCGGTCCCGTTCAGGACCCACGCGCGTCGCGCAGCCACAGTGCCGTCATCCAGGCCGCTCTCAGGCGGGCAGCAGCGCCACCCCGTACTCGCTAAAGCGCTTGTCGC
This sequence comes from Streptosporangiaceae bacterium, assembly GCA_036394075.1. Taxonomy (GTDB): domain Bacteria; phylum Actinomycetota; class Actinomycetes; order Streptosporangiales; family Streptosporangiaceae; genus JAWWPY01. Next base: position 12,158 of record DASWFT010000014.1, on the reverse strand, counting down.
GCGTCACGATTGTCAACCCCTCCGCATACGCCTGGGCTATGAGCATCCGGTCGAAAGGATCCTCATGATGGCGGGCGAGCTGCCCAGCCGCTACGCCGTGAGCGATGCTTATCGGCAGCGGCAGGAATCCACCCGCCTGCACCTGCTGCTCAAGGTCATCCGGTGCGGCAAGCTTACCCAGTGCCTTCTTTATAGAGATCTCCCACGCACTCGCAGCCGACACGACGACGACGTTAGCCGGATCGGCGATTGCGTCTCGTGCCTGAGTGGTCAGGCCTTCGTCGGCTAGCCACCACAGCAAGGAGTGCGTGTCCAACAGGAGCCTCACGGACGCTCCCCGCGGAATGCGGCATCGATCTCAGGCGGCAGCTCGTCAAAATCGGCGGTCATGCTGACCTTGCCGCGCCAGCCGCCTGGAATGCGCTGACCTGACGACTCGGCCAGAGCCACAAGGCGGGCGACCGGGCGACCTGCTCTCGCGATGACGATCTCTTCGCCAGCAGCTGCGCGATCCAGCAACTGTGACAAGTGAGTCTTGGCTTCGTAGACGTTCACACTTTCCGACATACGACTAATCTAGAGTAATGGTCTAGTCTAGTCAAGTCAGGAGATATGGGGGTCCAGTGGCTGGCACCCATCGCCGTTCCCTGACTGACAGGCCTAAACGCAACGGCCTAGCGTGCCACACACGTGCCACACGCCACGGCGAACAGCGGTCAGTGACGGGGACTGACGGCGACTCGCGAGCCAGTGACCAGGACCGCCATCCCCGCAGGTCACGCGGCAGGTCGTGCTACCGATCTTCCAAGCTGGTCATGAGGGTTCGATTCCCTTCGCCCGCTCGACCGACTTTGACCTGCTGAGGGCCATGACAGCCAACGGAAACCTGAATTTGAAATGGCCTCCGTGCCACACTCGTGCCACGGACGGCCGTTCAGGCCAAGTCACAGCACTGCGGGGGCGTCTAGTGACAACATTCCTGTATGACAGATCGTGATACACTGGGAGCATGTCATCAGCCATCAGCGTCCGTCTCGATCCCGAGGCTCTGCGAGCGCTGGCTCAGCTTGAGTCGACAGGTCTGAGCAGATCCGAAGCGATCCGCAAAGCGATCATTGACAGTGCTGGCCGACTCCGGCGCCGAGCTGCGCTAGCCGTCGAGGTGGCCGCGCTTGAGGCTGACGATGACGACCGGCGCGAGATGCTTGAGGTCGCAGACTTTATGGAGAGTATGCGTGCTGCGGGGTGACATTCACGAATTCCGCCCGCCGCGGGGCACGGGTCACGAGCAACGAGGTCGGCGGTACGGGGTGATAGTGCAGGCTGACGAGTTGCTGCCGCGTTCAGTGGTCCTGGTTGCACCCACCTCGCTGAGCGCCAGGCCCGCATCATTCCGCCCGGAAATCGAACTGCTGGGCAAGACCACCCGTGTTCTAGTTGAGCAAATCGGCGCAATCGACGCCGGACGGCTTGGCGATCTGGTGGGCCGGGTCAGCCCAGACCAGCAATGGGGCATCGACGAAGCCCTCACGACCGTCCTAGGGCTCCGCTAGCAGAATCAACCGACGCCAGGCAATTCGCTTCTGCCACGCCGCAACCCGCGACGTCATCCAGCGCCGGTTTCTCGAAACCCCGGACAGATCATCACCACCAGCGACCAGATCACCGTCCGCCTCGAACACCGCGCCTACTCACCCGTCCTGCGCAAAGCCAGCCTGCCGCCCGCAACCCACATCCCTGATGGGGCAACCGGACCCTGCGCTACGAGCTCACTTGACCTTGCGCCGAACCGGTTGCGTGGAAATCCGTGCTAAGTGGGGTGAATTCTCCGGCTCTCTCTGTAAACCGTCGGCTCATCCTAACTACATGCCCAATGGCGGTTACGACCAGAACTCATCCGTGGCATAGAGGTCAGCTGGATAGAACCAGACCTCGGTCGCCTTGCCGTCATGGATATGGAAGACCTGGACGGTGTTGTCCTCAAGATGCTTGCCCGCCCGCTCGGCGCGGGCCGTAAAGAGCGCCACGGCGTGCTCATCATTGGCGACGACATCGTGCAGCTCGAGGCGAATCGTGCCATCCGAGGCCTCGAAGCTCCGGCCTAGCCACCCGATCACCTCAGCCACGCCTTCGAAGTCGCCGCCGAAAGGGCTCCTGCCGGGGAAGTGCCAGCGGATGTCCTCGGCGTAGAACTGGCTCTGCAGTGCGTCGAGGTCGCCTCGCCCGAAAGCCGCGAAGCCTTCCCGCACCAAATCCTCGTTCGGATGTGTCACCTGATACCTCCTTGGATCAAAGTGATCGCACAATCCTCTTGCGCCCACTATCTGGCCGTCAAGGTCCAACGCAAACCAGACCGGGCGCGCCGGCATGCCAGAACCGCGCAGCAATCTTGTAAACGACGGTCAGCCCACGGGCGGTGCCAGACTCGTGCCCGTTGCGTGCCCGATCGGGCAGTCGTCTGGGTCAAAGGCGGTAACTCACGGACCAACCCCGTCCGACCTCTGGGCTGCGCATCAACTGGTCAGGGAGGTTGCCCCCCGCAGCCTTCCAAGGCCAAGCGGCGCGTTGCGGCACGGGCAAATTGCGGGACAAAGGTAATCGTCCGGATCCCGGTTCGCTGGGGGGATCACCAGGCTGACGGACCGAAGACCCGGTCGGCCGCGAGAAGACACTACTGGCGAGGATGTCCACGGGCTCAATGCGCATGAGATCATCCCGGTTCCAGATACGGTCCGGGTCAGCGAGAAGACGGTTCGCATGGCGAAGCCGGGCCCGCTCCAGCGCGTTGCGGACACTGCGGCCGTTGGCGAATCGCGGTTGCCGCATTCGGCGCTTGAGGTACTCACGAAACGTCGCCGCGGCATCCTCGGAGAGGTAGTAGGACTCCTGCTGCAGCATCAGCTTCCCGATGGAGTCCAGCTCATCCAGCTCGTAGTCGGCGAAGTCGAGATGATGAGCGATCCGGGAGCTCATCCCAGGGTTGGACTCGAAGAAGGCGTCCATACGATTCTTATAGCCCGCCAGGATCACCACGAGGTTGTCGCGCTCGTTCTCCATCACCTGAAGCAGAATCTCGACGGCCTCCTGGCCGTAGTCCTTCTCACTGTCAGTCCGGTGAAGGTAGTACGCCTCGTCGATGAACAGCACCCCACCCTTCGCCCGGTCGAGGACCTTCTTCGTCTTTGGCGCCGTATGCCCGATGTACTCGCCGACCAAATCGTTACGCATGGCGACCACGAGGTGTCCCCGGTCGAGGTAGCCGAGCCGATGCAGCAACTCGGCCATCCGCATTCCCACGGTGGTCTTGCCGACGCCTGGGGCGCCAGTGAAGCACATATGCAGATTGGGCCGGGTCGACAGGAGGCCGAAATTTTGCCGCACCCGGCTCACCAGGAGCAGCGCCGCCACCTCCTGTATTCGCTTCTTCACCGGCGCAAGGCCGACCAGCTCACCATCGAGGGCAGCGAGGACATCACCGATGCCCGAGGCGTTGCGCTCGGAAGCGAAGTTGACCGTGGCTTCCGGAGCAAGCAACTGGGCCGGGCGGCCCCCTTTACGAGGCCGCCGGGCGCGTGGCACCGGCCCGGAACCCGGCTGCGAAGCCGCGCTCACAGCCAGTACCGGTGACGGCTGGGCCGGCCCGCCGCACGGGGCCGAGCCGTGCAGCAGATCCGCCGGTCCGGGAACGGATGCCAGGCGCCGGCACAGGCGGGGAATGCTGACGCTCTGCCTGGCGGAACGCTGGCCTTCCCGGCTGAGCAGGTCGTCATAAATCGATCAGTGCATCCTCATGGGCCGGACTGGACGTCCCCATCTTCCTAGCCCTCCATTGTCCAGCTTGCGGCTGCCACCAGCAAGGCCCGGCGAGATGTGCGGAGAGGCCGCCATCATGTGGGCATGAACGAGCCGTACAACCGCTTCACGGGCCAGAGCCTGGACCGCCTGACCGCTCTGACCGACGGCGTGTTCGCCGTCGCCATGACCCTGCTCGTCCTCGATCTGCGCGTGCCTGTCGGCACCGCCGCATCGGCGTACTCCGAGCACGGACTATGGGAAGTGCTCCTGAAGCTGGGCCCGAACTTCGCGGCATACCTGCTGAGTTTCACGATGCTTGGCACGTTCTGGCTCGCTCAGCACACCCTGCTGAGCATTCTCGGCCACTGCGACCGGACCCTTACCTGGATCCACCTCGGGTTCCTCTTCGTCGTGTCGCTGCTCCCCTTCTCCGCGGCGCTGCTCGCTCACTTCGTCCACCTCCGCCTTGCGGTGGGCGCGTACTGGCTGAACATTCTCCTGCTCGGCGTGGCACTTGAATGGAGCGCCCGGTACGGACGCAGAACGTTCCGGCCAGACGGGCAAGCTGACGCCAGGCTCACCACATTCAGCCGCCGGATCCTGCTCGCGCAAACCCTGTATGCTCTCGCGGCACTGGTCTGCTTCATCAGCGCCCAGGCAAGCGTGATCGCCCTGGCGGTTGTCCAGCTCTACTTCATCGTCTCGCCCCGCCTACCGCGAATCGAACGTACGGGACCTCACCGCGGTGCGGACCGTTAGCAGCCGCAGGGGATCATCCTGTTACCGTGGCGAAACTGTGACACTGCGGTTCTGGCCGGAGCCAACCACGACGGCCCGGCCGACGTCATATGTGTCACACGGCTCGCGGAGCCGCCCCTGGGCAGTAAGGACACCCGCGATGACTCCATCTCCACGTACAGCCAGCCGCGCGATCGCCGGAGCGGCGCTTACTTGCGTGGCGGCGCTCGTCACCGCCTGCGGCACCTCCGCCAGCCCGTCCGCCGCGCCGGCCACAACGCCCAAGACCGCTTCGGCCAGCGCCACGGCCACCGCGCAGTCCAGCCCCGCCGCGGCGACTCCCAGCCCGGCTGCCTCGGCCGCTGCGCCAGCCGGTCCCGCGCCATGCCCGACCCGTTCGCTCAGTGCGAAGATCGGGGTCTCGCAGGGGACCGCCGGCAGCACCTATACCGTGATCGACTTCACGAATATCTCCAATGTCACCTGCACCCTGTACGGCTACCCCGGTGTTTCGCTCGCGGGCGGGACGCCGGTCAGCCAGATCGGCCTCGCGGCCGCCGAGAGCCACGCGACCGCGCGCGTGCTCGTCACGCTGACGCCGGGAGCGGTCGCCAGCGCACTGCTGCAGATCGTGCACGCAGGCAACTACCCAGCGTCTAGATGCGGCATGACCACGGCGAGCTCCCTACAGATCTACCCGCCGAACCAGACCACACCGATCTACCTCAGCTATAACTCGCCGACCTGCTCCAAGCCGGTCCAGATCCTGACCGTCAGCGTCGTCGAGCCCGGATCGGGCAGCGCCTAGCATCCCCAACCCAACCAAGGCAAGTCCGCCCCGGCATCGAGCCGGGGCAGACTTCACAGTGCTCCGCGTCTGGAGGCCGTCGCCGGTTCGCAGCGTGTGTCGCGAGCACGGCTTCAGGATGGCTGTGAGAGAGACGCCTCCGGCAAAATCGGCTCGAACAGCTCAACGGGATTGCCCGATGGGTCATCGACCAGGATCTGCTTACCACCCACGCCGGTGATGATCTCGTTGCGGAAATGCGCGCCTTGCTTTCGCAGCACCTCGACGGTGGCAGCGAGGTCGGCAACTTCGATCGCGAACCGGTTCCAGCCTCCAGGCTGCGGCAACGTGCCGTCGGGCATGGCCTGACCGCCACCCGGGCCGCCACCCGGCGCGCTGAGGACCAGACGTAGATCGCCCCGGGAGAGCATCGCGAAGGAAGGCGCTGGATGCATCTCCTCGCGAAACCCCAGATTCTGGCAGTAGAACGTGATCGCCTGGTCAACATCGTGGACGATGTAGCGGACGCTGACGCTGGCCATCAGCCGCACCTCCCGGCTCGCACCTCAGACCAGGCTAGTGTGTGCCATCCCGGGCCGGGTCATGGGCATCGAGGTCGCCCCGCGTCAAGCCGCAATTCCAGCCGCGCGGTCCCCAGACGCAGGCCCGGTTAACGGCCAATGCGCCGATTTCGGCGATGCAGTCTTCCCATTGGCAAGACTGCTGATGCACTGGAAATAGCGCCGCGACCGATAGCCACGAGAAGCAGCAGCGTGGTGACACCAGTCAGGCATGCCGTCCGGAGAGCCATTGAGATGTAGCGATGGCCATAAACACCACTCACGTTATTTATGGGACATTCCGGTTGCAAAGTATCAACACTTCGATCTCATTCGTATTTCGATTGCCGTGTGATATCGTACGGCCTAGGTGCTTGACGTGACCGAAGTGCGCCACCTTGTCCAACCGGGATACGGCTGCTTTAGGTAATTTCCGTTGGGAACCGTCGGCTGCCCGGCCTGCTAACTTCAGGGGATCTTCTGTACAGCGCAGCGGGAGTCGGTCACGCGGTGTCGACTCATATAGGGGGAGATAAATGCGTGTAAATTCCATGAAAACTGCTGCGCGAACCGTGGCAGCGGGCGCGGCGGTGGCTGTCAGCCTGGGCTCCGCCCAGGCTGCACTGGCCGTTCCGGCGCCCGGCGCTGTTCAGGTGCCATGCATCACGGGCATGCTGGCGGCCGACATCACCAGCGCAGTAGCCGGTCAGACGCTGAGCCTGGTGCCCTTCTGCAACTACCGGCTGACCGCGGCCCTACCCGTCATCACCAAGAACCTCACCATCCAGGGTAACGGGGCCACCATCCAGCGCAGCTATATTCCTGGCACCCCGGACTTCAGCATCCTCACGGTGACCTCAGGCGCCGTCCTCGTACTCAACTACGTGAACCTCCGCAACGGTCACTCCGGAGCCAACCTCGGCTCACCAGGGACGGGCAGCAAGGACTCCACAGTGAAGGGCGACGGTCCGCCGATCTATAACTCAGGATATGGCGGCGCAATCTATAACGATTCCGGCACCGTCACGGTGAACGGCGGCACCCTCAGTAACAACACCTCCACTATCGAGGGCGGCGCAATTTACAGCAAGACCCGCCTCACGGTGAACCGCGTCCTCTTCGTCGGCAACACTTCCGAATCTGGCGGCGCCATCTCTGACTTGTTCGTGGATCCCGCGACGGTGACCCACAGCACGTTCAACGCGAACCGAGCCACCGACGGCGGCGCCATCTACGTTAGGGACTCCATGACGGTGACCGACAGCGGCTTCACCAACAACACCAGCACAGACTCCGGCGGCGCCATCTACGTCGATAACGGGTCCCCAACCGTGACCGACAGCTACTTCAGCCAGAACCAGGCCGAATATGGCGGCGGAATCTACAACGACAGTACCCTGACAGTGACCGGCGGCAGCTTCACCGGCAACAACGCCGCATTTGACGGCGGCGGCATCTACACCGATGAAACCCTTACGGTGACCGGCACCGCCTTCAGCCAGAACGGGGCCGAAGACGGCGGCGGACTCTACAACGATGGTGACCTGACAATGAACGGCGGCAGCTTCACTAGCAACACCGCCGAATTTGAGGGCGGCGGGATCGACAACGATAACACCATGACGCTGACCGGCACCATCTTCAGTAAGAACCTGGCCGAAGAGGGCGGCGGGCTCTACAACAACGAAGATGCGACGATCACAGATAGCCAGATCACCGACAACACGGCATCTAGCACGGGCGGCGGGATCTTCAACGAGGAGAACGCCACGCTGACGACTTCTGTCGTCGACAATAACCATCCCGACAACTGCGCGCCTGCGATGTCGGTCGTGGGCTGCACCGGCTGAGGCCCAGCCAGCCGGCCGGCCGCGGCAACCGCCGCTAGGACCCGGCGGAACCCCGGGGGCAGCGCTGATCGACGACGATCGGCGTTTCCCCGGGGTTCCGTTGTGTGAGCCGACCCGGCCGCGCCGTTTCAACGGCGGGGATGCCAGCCGACACGTCCCGCCACGGGCCTTCCTGACGCCGCCGGTACCGCCCGTGCCCAGCCGGGACATGGGACTCGTGCCTGGCAGGAACTGCGCACTCGCGTGTTCTGGGCCGGCGGGGGTGCTCGGACGGTGATGACGGCCTGGGCGAACCGGAAATCCGGGCCGCTCGTCTGATGCCCCAGGCAGGCACCCGCCGCGGTGACGCAGGCGCCGTCGTCTGCGCCAGGCATGCGGGGTGCAGGCCGGCCCTCCGCCTGACGGCGGGTTGATACCGGAGTGTGTGCGGCCGAACTGCGGCGGCCGCGCTGGCGGCCCGGGTGGCGCGCAGCCCGGCGCGCTGATCACGACGCCGGCCGCCGCCCGTGGCAATCAGCCCCCCGGGTGATGCGGCTGCACATCGGCCAGGTCCTCATAACAGATTGCCCGGGCCGGTTTCCCGGTCCGGGCAATCTGCCTCGCTAGGGCTGGATCAGGTGCGTGCCCACACGCCGAACGCGTCCCACGGACGCGCAGGACCGTTGGAGATGAAGCCGTCGCTCCAGAGCCGGCTTGGCGAGACCCGCACGTGCCCTGATGGGAACGGCAGGCCGTTGCTGGTCGCCTCGACCATGCTGGTCAGCCACGGGCCCACGAAGGAGCCCCTGGCGCCGCTGTACGTGGTCACCGCACCGCCCAGGAACTGGTTGATGCGGTACTGGTCGAAGAACGGCGGAATCGGGACCGGCACCCCCGTGCTGTTGGTGAAGTCATCCAGCGCCGCGGCGTAATTGAAGATCGGGCCGTGCGCGTTAGTCTTGAAGGACTCCGACGGCGTGGACGGCGGGCTGATCACGAAGTGCAGCTCGTTGCCGCCCTGGTCGAAGAAGACGCTGAAGAACACGCCGTCGCCCTGCGCCACCCCGGACAGTGGGAAGAAGTGGACGAAGAACGGGCCGCCCAGCGAGTTGTTGAACGCCTCGATGAACGACACCCAGGTGCCGAGCGCGCAGATCGCGCCGTTCGCTTGCGCCACCACGCACGACTCGATGCCCGCGCGGACGTACTCGTCGCTGCCGGGGATCCCGGTTTCCGGCAGCGGGCCGTTCGAGAGCTGGATGTACTCCTGCGGGTACAGGATGTTGGACGTCCAGTCCGGGATCGTCAGCGTCGCGGCGATGAAGCGGAAGTTCCGCCCGCTCAGCTGATACCCAGCTGCGTAGGTATTGGCGATCGGGTTTGGGGCTATCACTGTGCGTGCTGCTGTGCCAGTCACGGTTGCGTTAGCGGCACCGGCGGCGGTGAAGCCGAGGGTGCTGACGGTGACGCCCGCCGCAGCAGCGGCCAAGAGCGTCCGGGTGATGCGTCTGCGCATCGGTTCGATCCTTCCTTTAGATTGCCGGGCCGGATACGTACTTCCGGTGGCTGAGGCGGTGCTGGTCGGACCGGTCCCGGGCTTGCTTCCGTACTGTCTGCGCTTCACGCTGCTCCCCGCCCCACTTGGTCCATCCAAGACATTACCACGAGTAGTCAGAAAATAACCCTCCGCAACATAGAGCATGTCACGGGGGGGTCAGGAGAGGCTAAGCCACCCTGTTATTGATCGTCGTCGAGCCCGATTTATCCGCCTGTGGGGGTACAGAACGCTCTTCCTGAGCGCCCGCGATTTCCCTCCGCCGGGCCGGGAATCCGCTGCGCGTCAATGCGCCCCGGATGCGGCGCGTCAGCCGTGATTGGGTCCAGCCGGGATCGTGCGGCCTTTCCATTCGCCGCCGCGGCCCCGGCGGTGACGGCGTGCGGAGTCCACGGTCATCGCCGCGTACAGCAGGGCGATCAGCGGCAGGCCGGGCGCGCGCAGCGGAGATAGCCGGTACAGCCGCAGGACCGGCAGGTAGGTCGCCGCCATGAGGGCCCAGCCGCCCAGGCCGGCCGCCGCACACCACGCCGCGGCCGCTCCACCGCCGGCGGCCAGCCCGATCAGGCCGGCGATAGCCCCGGCGGGCGGCACCAGGTAGAGCCACAGCAGCCCGGCGACGGTCGCCGCGAGCAGCGCCGGCGAGTAGCGCAGCTGGGTGTACGCGCTGCGCGCGACCATGTCCCACAGGTCAGCCAGCCGCGGGTACGGCCGGCGGCTGCGCACCTCACTGGTAAACCCCAGCCAGCAGCGGGCCTGGGCAGGCGGCCGCTTCAGCAGCCGCCCGAGCGCGACGTCATCGATGCGAGCGTCCCGGATGCGCTCCAGGCCTCCCGCGGCGGCGAGCACCTCACGGCGCACCAGCATGCACCCGCCTGCCGCGGCCGCGGTGCGCGAGCCGGGCCGGTTCACCCGGCGGAACGGGTAGAGCTGGGCGAAGAAGTAGACGAACGCGGGCACGATGACGCGCTCCCACCCAGTGTCCGCGCGCAGCAGCGCCATCTGCGAGACGAGGGCGCGGCCGTCGGCCTCGGCCGCGCGCACCAGGGCGGTCAGCGTGCCCGGCGCGTAGCCGATGTCCGCGTCGGTGAACAGCACGTACTCGCAGTCTCCCGCGGCTCGCAGACCCTGCTCCATGGCCCAGACCTTGCCGGCCCAGCCTTCCGGCGGGCTGCCGCCCCGGGCCACCCGCAGCACCCGCTCCCCGTGACCGGGCCGGGCCGGGGCGCCGGGCGGCGACTCCCGCGTGGCCGAGCCCGAGGCCATGCCGGCGGCCGCGTTCCGCCCGAGGGCGGCAGCGACCGCAGCGGTGCCGTCGGTGCTGCCGTCGTCCACCAGCACGACCGAGAACTGGCCTGGATAGTCCGTTGCCAGCAGCGACGGCAGGGTCAGCGGCAGGACGGCCGCCTCGTCCCGCGCCGGAACGACGGCGACGACGCCGGGCCACTGCTCCGGTCGCACACGTCCGGCGGCGCCTCCCCCGGGCAGGCGCTGATCGGTCCGCCAGTACCCGCCGTGACCGGCCAGCAGGTACACCCAGGCGAGCGCGGCGAGCAGGCAGGCGCCAGCCAAGATCGGCACCCGCACAGCCTGGCATACCCGGCTATATGGCCGCCCAGCAGGGCGTGTCCCTAGCCGCGGGACTTGCCGTCCTGCGGACCCTCCGGCAGGCGCACGATCGCCGCCGCCGTCGCCTCCGGCCCCGTGGCGAGGTTCTTCTTGATCGAGTCAAGAATGGTCAGGCCCTGGCCGACAAGCCCGGCAGCGATCTCACTGAGCCCGTCAGCCCCGTTCAGTACGTTGACGTTCGCCCCGGCCAGGCCGCTGGCCGCCTCCTTGACGATCTGCGGGAGCTGGTCGATGAGCATCCGGTCGAGGGCCACGCGATCATTCGAGGCCGCCGCCTCCGCGAGGATCCGCATCCGCTCCGCATCGGCCTTGGCCAAGATGCGCACCTTCTCCGCCTCCGCCTCGGCCGGCCTGACCACCTCGGCGACCAGCTGGCGCTGGCGAAGTTCGGCCTGGCGCTGCGCCAGTTCGGACTGGGCGTTGATGACGCCTATCTGCGTCTGCGCTTGCATCAGCGGCCCGGCCTGGGCCGCTTCGGCCTGCGCCTTGTCGATCTCGGCCTTGTACTGCGCCTGCACGACGGCGGTCTTCCTCGCGTACTCGGCCTGCTGGCGCTGCGATTCCTGCTGCGCCTGAGCGGCCGCCTGGTTGGCCTGCGCCTGCGCTATCTGCGCCTGCCGCTGAATGGCGGCGTTGTGCGGGGCGGCCATCGCGTCGATGTAGCCGGAGTTCATGTCGTCGATGGACTGGATCTGCAGCGAGTCGACGGTCAGGCCGATCTTGACCATCTCCGCCTTCGAGCCGTCGAGCACCTCACTCGCGAGCTTCTGCCGTTCGGTGACAATCTCCTCGACCGTCATCGAGCCGATGATCGAGCGAAGGTGGCCGGCGAAGATCCGCCCCGTCAGCATGGACATCTGGTCCTGGTCGGACAGGAAGCGCTGGCCGGCGTTGACGATGCTCTCCTCGTCGTTGCCGACCTTGAACGCGATGACTGAACGGACATTCAGCGAGATGCCCTGCTTCGTGACGCAGGTCTCGGCGACCTCTGACTCGCGCATGGCCAGGGTGAGGAAGCGGACTTTCCGGACAAACGGGAGGATGAAGGCACCGTGGCCGGTGACGACCCGGAATGGCGCGCCATTCCGGCCGTACCTTCCTCCGGAAATCAGCATGGCCTCGTCGGGTGCGGGGACACGGTAACCGAACATGACATGGCTCCTTAAACGGCATTGTCAGGAAAAGGATTGAGCGGGTCCGTCCACTCGCTGACGTCAACCGCCCGGGTGCCGCGGGACTCGATGACCAGCACCGTCGAGCCCCGC
>DASWFT010000013.1:0-2320 GCA_036394075.1 Streptosporangiaceae bacterium | reverse complement strand
CGGGCGGAGCGGCAGCAGCGGACCAGGCGGGCGGAGCAACGGCAGCGGACCAGGCGGGCGGAGTAACGGCAGCGGACCAGGCGGGCGGAAGCGGCACGGCGGAAGCGCGCGGTCATGTCCGCGACGAGACCGTGCAGCGGCTGGAACGTGCCATGGGATCCCTGGGCACCGCCGCCATGGCGTCGATGGACCAGCGGCTGGCGTGGTTCCGGGCGATGTCGGCGGAGAACCGGTCCTGGATCGGGCTGGTCGCCCAGGCCGGCATCGCTGCCTTCGTGGACTGGGTCAAGCACCCCGGGCGCGGCCGCCCGTCGGTGGCCGGCGAAGTGTTCGGCACGGCGCCCCGCGAGCTGGCCCGCGCGGTCAGCTTGCAGCAGGCGGTCGAGATGGTGCGCATCACCATTGACGTGGTCGAGGCGCGGGTCAACGAGCTGGCCGCGCCGGGCGGCGAGGCCGAGCTCCGCGAGGCGGTGCTCCGCTACACCAGGGAGATCGCGTTCGGCGCGGCCCAGGTCTACGCACGGACGGCGGAGGCCAGGGGTGCCTGGGACGCCCGGCTGGAGGCGCTCGTCGTCGACTCGCTGGTCCGTGGTGAGGTCGGCGAGGGCCTGCAGTCCTGGGCGTCCGCCCTGAACTGGTCGTCGTCGCCGGTCGCGGTGATCGTCGGCTCAGCCGACGGCAGTGAGCCAGAAGGACACATCGACGAAATGCGGGCCATCGCCCGGCGGTCCAGACTCGACCTGCTGGCCGGCGTGCATGGCAGCCGGCTCGTGGTCGTGCTGGGCGGCAGTGACGACCCGCTCGCCGCCGCGCGCCTGTTCGCCGGGCGGTTCGGCGCCGGGCCTATCGTGGTCGGCCCGGCCACGGGAGACCTGCAGTCCGCGACCCGGTCGGCGGCGGCGGCGCTGTCGGGCCTGCGCGCCGCGGCCGGCTGGCCCGACTCCCCCCGGCCCGTCATGGCTGGTGACCTGCTCCCCGAGCGCGCCCTGGACGGCGACCCGGAAGCGCGCACGGAACTGGTCACGGACGTGTACGAGCCGCTCCAGCGCGGGGGCTCCGCACTGCTCGATACGGTGATCACCTACCTGGAGCAAGGATCCTCGCTGGAGGCGACCGCCAGATTCCTCTTCGTCCATCCGAACACTGTCCGTTACCGGCTGCGCCGCGTCAGCGAGCTGACCGGCCTGACACCCACCGACGGCCGGGACGGATTCACTCTCTGGGTCGCCATTGTCCTAGGACGCCTGGTTCACAAGAGCACATAGCTTGGAGGAATCCTCCAAAGCTTGGCCGCAAAACTTCGTGCGGTATTCTGCCTGTCTAGCGGAGTTCTACAGTGCAGGGTAAGAACATGCTTGTCATTGCCGCACCTGGCCAGGGCGCCCAGGCCCCCGGCTTCCTCGCTCCCTGGCTGGAACTGCCCGGCTTCCGCGACCGTCTCGCCGCCTGGTCCGACCTCGCCGGATGCGACCTCATCGCCTACGGCACCACGGCCAGCGCGGAGGAGATCAGGGACACCGCCGTCGCCCAGCCCTTGCTGGTCGCGGCCGGGATCGCGGCCGCCGAGGAACTCTTCGGCGGGCTTGATCAGGCACGCCGGCAGGCCGGCATCATGGCTGGCCACAGCGTCGGCGAACTGACCGCAGCGGCCGTCGCCGGCGTGCTGACGCCGGAGGACGCCATCCGCCTCGTCCGGGTCCGCGGCCAGGCCATGGCGCGTGCCGCGGCGCTCCTGCCCACCGGGATGACCGCCGTGCTCGGCGGTGACGAGGCAGAGGTCCTCGATGCCATCGAGAAGCACGGGCTTACTCCCGCGAACATCAACGGCGGCGGGCAGGTCGTGGCGGCGGGCACCCTGGCGCAACTCGCCGCCTTCGCGGCCGACCCGCCCGCGCGGGCCCGGCTGATCCCGCTGTCGGTGGCCGGCGCATTCCATACCTGGCACATGGCACCCGCGGTGGAAGACCTGCGCGCCGCGGCCGGGCGCGTCACCACGAGTGACCCGGCCGTGGTCCTGCTCTCCAACCGCGACGGCGCAGCCGTCCGGTCGGGAGCCGACTGGCTGGAGCGGATTGTCGCCCAGGTGAGCGAGCCCGTCCGGTGGAACCTGTGCATGAATTCCATGGCTGGCCTCGGCGCGACGGCGCTCATCGAACTGCCGCCCGCAGGCACGCTGACCGGCCTGGCCCGGCGGGCGCTGGCCGGCGTGGCCGTAACGAGCCTGAAGACCCCAGACAACCTCCAGGCCGCCCGGTCGCTCATCGCCGAGCACGGGATGCTTGATCCGCACCAGGATGGCCACGTCCCCGAGTGGCGGCTG
>DASWFT010000012.1:0-8443 GCA_036394075.1 Streptosporangiaceae bacterium | reverse complement strand
TCATCAGAGCCCCCGTGTTCGGCGTGCGGCCGCGCAAGCAGTCGGGCGTCACGCAAGTACTGACGGCATCCTTGAGCACCTGGTTCCTCTGCTACTGGACAGCGCTGGGAAGGTCGCGGCAGCTGCCCTGCGCCACGTGCGCGGCCACGCCCAGCCAGCCAGCGTCCTGGCCAGCCTCGACACTGCCGGCACCCCTCGCTCGCGACGGGTCGCCCTGTCGATCCGGCAGCACTCGGGCACCTGGGACCGCATCCACGCTGACCGCCATCAGCGGCCAGGATCCCGATCTCGCGGAGGCCGCCCGCACGGACCTGCTGGCCTGGCTGCAGCATGGGGCCGCGACCAGCTACGGCAAGCCCAGCGCCAGCCAGGCCGCTGGAATCGCCGCACTGCTCGCCACCCCCGAGCTCAGCGACCAGCAACGCCGGGAGATAGCCTTCGTGACCGGCATCCGCAAGCCCACCGCCGGATCGCAGCCCGGCTAATGCCGGGCACACAGCCGTATCCGCCCCGTCAGCCTGCCCGGGATGGAAGCATCACGGAAGTCTTCCCCTCAATGATGATCTCGCGCGATCAGCCGCCGGGGCCCAGGTCCTCGATTGTCAGTGGTGGGTGAGTTACTCACCTCATGACCGGGCCAGCACGTCACGGCTGACTGCTGGACTCGCGATTGTGCCCGCGGCGCGTGCACGGGTGGGAGGCATGATCAGGTGATTGTTGACCGCGACCTGGTCGGCGAGATCGCCGGCCGGCACCTGCCGGCCGATATCGCAGCCCGGTGGCTGCGGCTGGTGTGGCCAGCGGCTGCTCTTCGTTACACGGGCCCTGGCGCCCGGGTGGCTGCCGTCCTGGGCGGCGAGCCCGGGCTGCCTGACTGGGCTGAGTGGCCGGTGTGGGAGAACCACGGGCCGCTGTCGTTCATCGCTGCCATCGACTGCGCCGCGCTGGCCGGGTGCCGCTGGACATCAGCCTGCCGCACGCGGGGACGCTGCTGTTCTTCTATTTCGATGGGCAGTACGACAGCCACCAGACGACGGTCGGATTCTGGGAACCGGCAACGCTGGCCGGCGCACGCGTGCTGCACGTCGGGCCCGGCGAGGCGACATCGCACGGGCATGCCCAGCCGGCATCAACCCCTATCAGCGGGTGGAACTCACCGCTGAGCCGGTGGTGAGCTTCCCGCAATTCGAGCACGCGGATCTGCACGCCGTCTTCAAAGACCCCGGGGCGGACCTGCGTGCGTTCCTCAACCATCCCGCCAACAATGATGTGGGGCGACTGCGGTTCCCTGGGCTGGCTCTCCCGGCGGGAAGACATGACGAACAGCCACCTCGCACCCACGTCGTTCACCTGGCAATGCGCATGACCCGGGGTCGGCGGCTAGCACGGCAATGGGACTCAAAGACCTCTGACGCTGAGACCGCGATCGCCCCTCATCGTGTTCCTGCGAGCCCAGTAACCGCCGGCACATATCAACCCGTTCGGGCGCGGTGGCGACCGCGGCTCCGGAGACCAAATCGCCGCGCAGATCGGCGGATATCGCTTGTCAAGCGCTGCTTAACGCAAGCTACCGTCGGTGACTGGCGGACGGCGGCTCCTGGCGCGCACCGACTCTGGACGGCTCTATCGGGCTCCTGTCCTGCCCTCTCTGCGGCGGCATTGGCTGGCGGCTGGTTGCGGTCATCGCGTTAGCTGGCTGGGCTGCACGAGCTGGCCAGCCGCGGTTTCGTGACGTGCCCTCTGCGCCGGGATGGCTCCTGGTTGGGGTAAAGGTCACGGTGGTGCGTCGCGCGGGCGGGACGCTCAGGTGAGCCACAAGATGACCGCGTCTCCGGCGGCTGCGGCGGCGCCGAAGAACTGGACCAAGACGGCATAGTTGCTGCGCAGGTAGTCGAGGGCGTGATCGTTGTCCCAGATCGCTGGGTAGATGCCGTCGGCGGTCATCTGTGCCGGGTCGAAGTGGCTGGCCAGCTGCTGCCATGGCATGGCCTGCAGGTAGCTGGCCGCCGCCGCGACCTCGCCCGGGGTCAGGTAGCGGGCTGGCCCGTAGCCGAGGTCCTCGTCGCTGACCGGTGCGCCGCCGGCCACGACGTCGATGGGCGATCCGGCGGCGTTCAGCAGGAACCAGATCCCGTTCCAGGCCTTGTCGACATCGACGAAACGGTCGGTGGCTGCCGAATCCTGCGCGGGGTAGGTGTTCTCGGCCAGCTCAGCGAGATGGTCTGCGGCCCATCGCGGGTCCTGCAGAGCCTGGCTCAGCTGGGCCGCGGTGATCCGTGCGTAAGCGCCGATCATGCTCACGTCTGTGACCTTCCTGCCCGGCTGCCGCAGCGCGGGCGCCCGGCCCAAGGTGCATGGTAGCGGTGTTCCTGAACCGGTGGCACGGCAGCGTCGTCTCATCGCTCGGCCCGCCCGCGGCCAGCCACCACCTATTACGGCGGGCCCGGTTCGGGCCCGCCAGGACCAAGATCGCCTGCATCCACCCGGCGGCGCCAAACGGCGGCTCGCGCCCGCCAGGCGGTCTGCAGCCGCGTGACAAGGGGACGGGAGCCTCGGGCAGACGGGTGGTTACAGGCAGACCCAGCAATACAGGCGTTGGTTCTTGGCCAGGGCGCGGCGGGCCAGCACGGCCAGCTGGCCGAGTCAGCCGGCCAGAACCTGCGGGTCCGCCTGCCCCCAGAACTCCTCTGTCTGCGCCCACGGCACGGCGGCGGCGGCAAGCGGGAGCTCCGCGTCAGCGGAGCGGGCGAGCGGACGCTGTAGCTCGTCGGTCATGGCGACGACCAGGCGCTGGCCGCCGTCACGCTCGGCGAGCACCGTCCCAGCCCGCTGGCCCGCGACGATCTGCCCATAGTCACGGCCGGTCAGCAGCGCCTCGAGCGTTCCCAGCTGGACCAGCGGGTCCCCCCGGTCACTGGACACATGTCGAGCCCAGGCTGCTCGGCCGGGCCGCCCGGCCACCCGATGACATCAGCTGCCGCGGTGTCGGAAGCCGCGGAGAAGGTAATCAAACAAGACAGCCACCGGCTCATCGTGGCAGCCCTGCCGGGCTGCGCGAACCTGTCACTTGTGGCTGCTCCCCGGTTCGACGCCGCCGACTCGCCGGGAGTGATCCTGGACCGCAGCGGCCAGTGGCTTGCCGCCGACCTGGGCTGGCGCTGGGTGAAGAGCCGGCAGGAGGCCGAGGTCCGGGCCAGGCGGCAGGTGCGCAGGCTCAGGCTGCATCCCTCGAAGTGGAACCGCAGGGGCGTGGCAACCTGGGCGTTCACCTGGGTCACGGTCGTTGACCAGGATCTCGAAGCCTGGCGGACTGCCCGCCCGGAACGCTCGGTTCTCGCTGGCCCGGCGCTCCCGGTGCGGCGCGGCATCGTCAACGGCACGCTGCTGATCAACGTGGAACCGGCGCTTGACGAAATCGAGTGCTCGGGGCTGCCGACGCCGTTTCCCGATGCCCCCGGTGATGGGCCTGGGCGAGTTCGCCGCCGCGTTCCGGCAGCGGGTGCTGCCGGTGCTGGACCTGTTCCAGGCCCCGTCCCTGGCGGCGTGGGGCCTGCCGGTCTCGTGGCTGGGCATGGTCAACTGCGAAAACCATCGAATGGGCGCTGGCCCGTGGCGACCGGGCCGCGGCCGCGCAGCTGGTGCGCAGGCACATGGAACGCCCGCTTGGCGGGTTCAACCGGTGTGCGCAAGAAGCTCGGCGAGCTTCTCGGATGGTTTCATATCCGAGGGTCTTGCGGGGCCGGTTGTTAAGGCTGCGGGCGAATCTGGCCAGTTCTTCAGTGGTGTGCGCCGATAGGTCGGTGCTCTTGGGCATGTACTGGCGGAGCAGGCCGTTGGTGTTCTCGTTCGAGCCGCGGTGCCAGGGCTTGTGCGGGTCGCAGAAGTAGACCTGGACGCCGGTGGCGATGGTGAACTGGGCGTGGTAGGCCATCTCCTTGCCCTGATCCCAGGTGATGGTGCGGAACAGCTCGCCGGGCAGGCCGGCGATCGCGGTCCTCATGGCCTGATCGACGCTGGCGGCGCCGCGGCCGTCGGGCAGGTGCAGCAGCAGGACGTAGCGGGTGGCTCGTTCCACCAGTGTCCCGACCGCTGACCGACCGTTCTCTCCGATGATCAGGTCGCCTTCCCAGTGGCCGGGCACGGCCCGGTCGGCGGCCTCGGCGGGACGCTCGCTGATCATGACCATGTCGCGGATCCGGCCGGTGTTCTGCGGGCGGTGCCGGGACCGGCGTTTCGCGCGGCCGGTGCGCAGGCAGCGGGCCAGCTCGCGGCGCAGCTCACCACGGCCCTGGACGAATAGCGCCTGGTAGATCGTCTCGTGGCTCACCCACATCATGGGATCGCCTGCGAACTCGATCCGCAACCGGGCCGAGATCTCCTGCGGCGACCACCAGGCCTCCAGCCACTCAGTAACCTGCGCGGCGAGCCGGGAGCAGGCCAGCTTCGGGGTCTTGGGCCGGCGGGCCCGCTGCCGCGCCCGCTGATGAGCCCGCCACGCCCGGTACCCGGCGCGGCCGCCGTTGCCGGCCACCTCCCGCGACACCGTGGAGGTGGCCTTCCCCAGCCGGGCCGCGATGGCACAGAACGCCTCACCGCCCATGCAGGCCGAGGCTGATCTCCTCCCGGTCCGCCAGCCCCAGCCAGCCAGGCCCGGGCACCCAGGCATCCACCTGCCGCTGCGGCCGGCCCGGGCCGCCCCGCGCGATGATCCGGACCAGCTCGTGCGAGCAGCCGACCTCGCGCCCGATCTCCCGCAGCGACAAGGCACGGGCCTTCAGCCGCAGCGCCAGCTGCCGCTGCTCTACCGTCAGATGAGTCACCATGCGCACTCTCCCCGGTCGAATCAACGAATCGTCGTCGACTCGCCGAGGTTGCGAGCACCGGTTGAACGCGCCGTGTCAACGATCAGTCGGAGTCGGACAAGTGATGGCCAGCCTGCTGTGAGGACCTTCTTTACGTCTTCAAGGCGGCGCCAAGGGGCAGGTCGGGCCGCCGACTCGGCGGCCTCACCTGCGCTCCCGCTCCGGCGGGCCAGACAGCCGGCCGGCTGGCGCGAAAACCAAAAATCCTCCGGGCCGCCGCGCCGCCGAAGTTTCATTCGGCGACACCAGAACATGGGCCTAGCTCCCGCTCCGTCATTATCCGGGGCGGCAGGACCCATTACGGCGCCTTCGGCGTCGGCTACGCCGCAGACCTTTGACTGAACCTGCCCGACAGTCCCGGAGTCCGCAGCTACCGGGAAGATTATTTAAAGTCCTCAACCACAAGCCCGTGACCTGCGGTGATGCTCGTGGAAAGGGGTGTTCTGAATAATCTTCCGGGAGCGCCGTGCGCCTCGTAGGGTTGTCGTCAGATTGCTCCTTGCTTAAGCGTTGCCGAGCGTGTTCAGCTGCGCAGTTAGATGCTCGAAGACGATTGCGATTATCCCGTCGATCAGCTTATAGGTTTGCCGCATGTGCTGTTCGTCGTCGAGGTCTGGACGTAGCGTTTCGCGGACATATGCGCCTGGGTGAACCGTCATGTTCCGCAAACGTTCGACAAACCGGAGAGCGTCGCCGATGTGGCCATCGAGGCTTGCGGAGCCGCCGGGAGAACAGATGGAAACCATCCTGGCTTCCGTGCCACGTTAGGGCCAGCGCGAGCGGGAAGATCAGGTGGCGCAGCGTGATCGCCGCCTTCACCGGCAGGGTGTCGGTCGACGTGCTGAAGTTCCCGCCGACCCAGCCGAACCCGGCGGCCATGATGATCGATCACCCACGAGCCTCATCTTGCACCACCTGTCATAGCCTGCACAGGTGTTTGCGTACTGCGCTGTTGATGTTGACCCGCCCCCGGCACGGGATCTTGGCTGATCTCGCCCCGGGATGTTGTGCCCGCCGCCGGCGCTGCCCGTGGCGATGGTCTGCCCGTCGACCTTGATCGCGCAGCTGACGGTCCTGCCACCCCGTCGCTGGGCACTGAGGTTGCTGCGGCGCTTTCCCCTGCTAGGCGACGCATTTAAACGGATTTGGTCAATGATCATACTTAAACTCCTGGTTCCCGCAGGATTGGATCTTGACAGCCTTCACGTGGCCTGAGAACGTTATGGGCGTCTGCTGAAAATTCTCACGGCTGCTGGCCGCCGGAATGGCCGCCTGCCGTGCGTGAATGCCGGAGGCGCCTATGTGATCACCTGTGCTTAGCCCGGGGCTGATCGCGGAGTCCCGCCAGAGTCACGTGCTTCTGAACTGGGTGGCTGCCCGCTACGGCTGCGCATGCCAGAGTTCGCGGTTTCTGTCCGGCCCGGCTGTGACGGCTTGCTGCCTTTCGTTCTAACCCACAGCCATTAGTTATTCCTTTCGTTGTTCGCTGATTTAGCCAATGCCCGTTTCCGGGCGCTAGTGCGGGAGACTGTCATGAAGTTGTGGCCCGGGCGGGTCAGGTCAAAGCTGTCGAAGCGTGCGCTGCGGTGGACCGCGGTTGCGGCGGCTTTCGCGGTCGCTGTCTCGATGACGTTGATCGCGGTGGTGCCGGGCTCGCGGCCTGGGCCGTCCGGCGGGTCCGGGAATGCGGGGATTCTGGCGCCGGGTTCGCAAGGGTCGCAGTCGCTGGGCCTGCCGTGGTGGGATCCGCGTGGCTGGTTCTCCTCGGGTGCGCATGGTCCGGCCTCGAGGGTGGTGCCGGGGACGGAGTCTGCGCTGCCGTCACGGCCTAACGTCGTGCGGCAGGCGGTGGCGCCGCCGGTGCGGCGGGTGCGGGAGCTGACTTCGATGCGGTCGGAGTTCTCGCGGGCGTTCCTGTTGTCGGACGGGCGGCGGCAGGCGGTGATCTCTGCGGGGCCGGTGAATTACCGGGACGCTGCCGGGCGGTGGGAGCCGGTCAGTACCACTGTCACAAGGTCGCCGCGTGCGGGGTGGCTGGTTGAGAACACCACGAATGTGTTCGGGTCGTTGTTCAGCAGTGACCCGGCCCGGCTGGTGCGGTTTGAGTTGCCGGGGGGCGGGTGGCTGCAGACGGGCCTGGCGGGGGCGCGGCGGGTGGCGCCGCGGGTGTCGGGGAGCACGGTGTCGTATCCGGGGATTCTTCCTGGGGTGACGCTGGAGTACGCGGTGTCGCCGGCGGGCCTGAAGGAGCGGATTGTGCTGGCGTCGGCGTCGGCGGATGTTGCTGGCCTGCGGTTCACGGTGACGGCGGGAGGCGGCCTGGTGCCGCGGGCGGTGCCGGGCGGGGCGACGGGCTGGTATGCCGGTGGTGTGCTGGTGCTGGTGTCCCCGGCGCCGTTCATGATGGATGCGCGTACCGACAGGTCGTCGCCGGCGGGGCATCCGTGGTCGCCGGTCGCGCAGCGCGCGTGGTGGGACGGGTCCTCGCGGGTGCTGACTGATGCGCTGGTGCCCAGCCGGGGGTGGCTTTCGGCTGGGGGGCGGGTGTGGCCGGTGACGGTGGACCCGACGATCACGATCGCGCCGGTCCCGTGCCAGAGGTACAACCCGGATTACCCGGCCGGCTGCGCGCATAACGTGATGATCTCCTCGGATGCGCCGACGACGAATTTCAACTCGTCCATGAGCTGGCCGCTGCCGGTGGGGACCACGTCGACGGGGGTGGACCGGGGGCTGATCCAGTTCCCGCTGGGGGCGATCCCGGCCGGGTCGCAGATCGACTCGGCGGACCTGAACCTGTACTGGGATAACTCGTTTACCTCCTCGACCGCCTCGACCCAGCCGGCCCAGACGGTGCAGGCGTACCAGTCGCTGACGGCGTGGAACCCGGCGACGGTGACGTGGAACTCGAATATCGCGCTGGGCGCCGAGGGCGTGAACCAGGTGGTGGTGACTTCCACCGGTGCGGGGACGTCGGCGAAGGGGGCGTGGCCGTCGCAGCCGTCGACGGCGGCGGCGAACGGGTCGAGTTACCGGTATGACCAGGACACGACGGCGGGGGACACGTTCACGTTCGTGCCGCAGCTGACCGAGCCGGGCACCTACCGCGTCGATGACCACTATGTCGCGTCTTCTTCTGCGTCGACGGCCGCGCCGGTGACGGTGCATTACCAGGGCGGGTCGAAGACGTTCACGGTGAATCAGCAGTCCGGCACCGGGGGGGTATGGACCACGCTAGGCAGTGAGCCGTTCGCGGCCGGGACGGCGGGGTCGGTGGTGGTGGGCGACGGCCCGGCGTCTTCCACTGTGCGGGTGGAGGCGGACGGGGTGCGGTTCACCAAGTTCGCGCAGGTGACCGATGCCTCAGCGCCGCCGGGTCAGGGGCTGGAAGGTGACCGGTGGGATTCGTTCGCGGTCCGGAACATCGTGCAGAACTGGGCGTCGGGGGCGGCGAACGACGGGTTCGTGCTGAAGGCCGCCAACGAGGGGGCGAAGGGCATCGGGGGGCCGGAGTATGAGCGGTCGGGGTTCTACTACAACGGGGAGACGGTGGTCTACCCGCAGCTGGTGGTCACCTACGG
>DASWFT010000011.1:0-3739 GCA_036394075.1 Streptosporangiaceae bacterium | reverse complement strand
CGCGGGTTTCTCCGGGGTCGAGTGCCGCGGTGGTGAGCTGCTCGAATCTGAGTTTATAGGTTGCCAGTTCGTCTGTTTCTTCGAGCATCCGGTCGTCGATGGTGGTTTCGAGGTAGACGACGTCGCGTTCGCTGGGGTCGGTGAATTCGAGGTAGGTGAAGACGCCGCCTGCTCCGGGGTAGATCCCTGCGGTGACCGGCAGGAGCTGGAGGTCCACGTTCGGGCGGCCGGTGATCTCGGCCAGGTGGCTGAGCTGGTCGCGGCGGATCTGGGGGTCGGTGATCCGCAGGATGGCGTTCTCGTCGATGATGGCGTGCAGGTGGCAAGGGCTGGGGTCACGGGTGAGGATCTTCTGGCGTGCCACGCGGGCGTCGACGTGGCGCCTGGTGCCGGCCGGGTCGCTGATGCCGGCGGCGCGGGTGACTAGCTCGATGTAGCCGGGGACCTGGAGCAGGCCGGGTATGAAGGTGGTCTCGAAGGTGCGGATCACCGAGGCCCCGGCTTCGAACCCGGGTAGCTCGTTGCTGAAGACATCGCTGAACTTGCTCCACCAGCCGCGTTGCCGCCCCTCGCGGGCCAGTGCGATCAGTGCGTCGCGCTCGCGGCCCTCGACGCCGTACAGCTCGCACAGGTCGGCGACGGCGTCGCTGTTCGGCTCGATCCACTTCGCTTTCTCGATGTAGTTGAGC
Source organism: Streptosporangiaceae bacterium (assembly GCA_036394075.1). GTDB lineage: Bacteria > Actinomycetota > Actinomycetes > Streptosporangiales > Streptosporangiaceae > JAWWPY01. Next base: position 3,050 of record DASWFT010000011.1, on the reverse strand, counting down.
TTGCTGGCGCTCCAGGTGAGCTGCAGCTGGACTTGCGTGGTGGTGAGGCCGCAGGACTTGCGCAGCTCGACCAGTTTCCGGCTGAGCGCGCGCTTGCGGATGGTGGGGCTGTAGCCGTCTGCGCGGATGTCATCCATCGGCCATCTCCTGCCTCCCTGCTCTGGTGCGAGGCAACGATAGCATGCCGTTGTTTTAGAGAATCTAACCGTGGATGCTTGATCTTTGATGCATGCTAGGTACAGTAACTACCGCATCACGTATGTCGTACTGGTGACAGCCCCGCACCTGTCACCACCCCCCTGACCCGGCAAGCCGAGGAGGGATGACATGATGACCGGCGCCACGCTGCTGGGCAGCCTGACCATTCCAGGGCGGCCTGAGCACGTGGCGGAGGCCCGCGTGTTCGCCGCCCAGAAACTCGGCGTGGACTGCGCCTGCGCGGACACTGTGGTCCTGCTGATCTGCGAACTAGTGACGAACGCGGTGCAGCACAGCAACTCGCGCCGAGACGGCGGGACCATCACCGTCACCCTGATCGCCACCCCGGACGGCATCCGAGCCGAGGTCATCGACGAGGGGAGTGCAACCGTGCCCGCCCTGCGCCCGGCCCCGCCCGAGCCGGCGGGGCTGGACGAAGGCGGGCGCGGCCTTCAACTGGTCGACATGCTGTCCACCCGGTGGAGCTACTGCTGCGACGAGGCCGGAACCGTTACCTGGTTTGAGTTAACAGAGCCACCAGCATGAGCGGCAACGAGGCCCCCTGGCCGGCCGCAGCGTACCGCCTGTGCGGCAACCCTGCCGTGGAGAGCGGACACGGGCGATGGGGCGCCGGGCGGCAAGCCTTCACCACCGCCATCACCGAGAGGCGCTTCCCCTGACCCGACCCGGATTATGGGTCTTGACCCGTGCCTGGGTAATGCTCAGGATGTCGGTGAGGCGGCCGTCCATGACTGGGAGATCACGTGAAGCTGGTAACGATCGGGATCGATGACAACACCGATGGCGTTAACGACTGTCCCAAGATCCTTGATGACACGGACGCCGACGATGGCCCCATCTACGTGCAGGGCCGGTCGGTGACTGATTCGGGTGCGCTTGCCCAGAGCATGCCGGCGCCCGGTGAGGTGCTGTGCGCCGTCCCGCGGCAGGCGTTCCTGCGGGCCGCGCGGCGGATACTTGGCGAATGACACCGGCTGAACTGTTCGGGACGTTCCGGGAGTCAGCGTTCAGGCTGGAGACCCTGCAGTACTACGCGCTGGCCGAGGACGAACCCCGGCGGCGGGCGTTCCGCGAGGGACGCCCGCTGCCGCCCCGGCCGGGCAAGACCGACTCGATGCGCCTGGTGCGCGACGCCGTCGCTGCGGGCAGGCGGGTCCACCGGGTACACGTTGTCGATCTGCCGCTGTCTGACTACATCCGGTACGAGCTGGCCGTGTACCCGGAAAACATCGCTGCCGGTGAGGACGTGCGGATCACCCGCCGGGCAGTCCATCCCGGCCTCGAGGAACTCGGCACCGATTTCTGGCTGTTCGACGCGGAGACCGGCCACGCTGCGGTCGTGTGGTTCCGGTACTCACCGGGCGGCCAGATTCTCGCCCGGGACTACAGCGACGACGCCGGCGACGTCAGGCGGGCCCGCGACCAGCGGGACCTCGCCCTGGCTCACTCCCTGCCGCTCACCGAGTTCATGGCCCTGCCAGCCGCTGGATGACATCAGGTCACGTTCCCCAGCCGCTCCGCCGCCTTGGCCTGGCGCTGCGGGGGCTTCGCCTGGATGCAGGCCTGACCGGGCAGCAGCTCGCTGGGCAGGCAGGGCTCAGCCAGTCGACGGTCTCCCGGATCGAGCTGGGCCAGGCCACGCCCTCGCTCGCGGACATCGACGGCTGGGCGCGCGTGACCGGCGCATCCGCACAGCAGGCTCGCGAGCTGCGCACGCTGGCCGAAGCCGCTGCCGTGGAGACCATCTCATGGAGCAAGGCCACTCGCCGAGGGCTACCGCAGCTTCAGCAGGATGTGCGCGAGCTGGAGGCCACCTCAGCGACCATCCTCAACTTCCAGCCCACGATCGTGCCGGGGCTCCTGCAGACCGCCGGTTACGCCCGCGCCCTCGTAGCATCCGGCTACCCCGGCGGCAGGCCGGACGTAGCCGCAGCCGTCACCGCCCGGCTCGATCGCCAGGCCATCCTCTACGACGACGCCAGGCACCTGGAATTCGTGATCGCCGAGGCGGCGCTGCGGTGGAGGCTGGGGCCACCCCAGCTGATGCTGGCCCAGCTCGACCGTGTCGCGAGCGTGGCGACACTGCCCAGCGTCACCATAGGGATTATCCCCCAGGCGGCCGAGGTGGCGGCCTGGCATATCCACGGATTCGCCCTCCTGGACGACCGGAGCGACGGCAGCCCACTCGTCCGCGTCGAGACACTGACCACCGGGCTGTCGATCAGCGACCCGGATTCGGTCGACCGCTACCGGCAGGCGTTCCGTATTCTCCGGGAAGCAGCGGCCTTCGATGACGAGGCTGGTGTGCTGATCCGCGCGCTGATGGCCCATCTGCGTAAGCCCCCGTAGCGCGATCAAGCCGCGCAGCCGCCGCGATCACGCGAGCCTGGGTATTGACCCGTACCCAGACTGTGGGTAAGACTAGCCGTGTGCTAGAGACGCCAGCCGGGCCAGAACCTGGGCGATGGTGGGAAGGCACACGCCAGTCGGCCGTGACTTGGGCTGGCGCGCTGCAACGCGCGCTGAGGTCAGAAGTCGAGGTCGCCGCGCTTGATGCGGGTGACCAGGTCGCGGAAGTCTTCGGGGCTGATGACGTGCACAGGGCCCTGCGGGTTCTTGCTGTCCCGGATCGCTACCGCACCAGGGATGACTGCGACTTCCACGCACTGGTTCCCGCCACCCGACGACTTGCTGCTTTTGCGCCAGTGGGCTGTGGACAGGTCCATGGTTGGTTCACTCAATCTGCTGCTTGAGGTGGGCGCGGGTTTCTCCGGGGTCGAGTGCCGCGGTGGTGAGCTGCTCGAATCTGAGTTTATAGGTTGCCAGTTCGT
>DASWFT010000010.1:0-9260 GCA_036394075.1 Streptosporangiaceae bacterium | reverse complement strand
GTCCGCATCGTCCGGTTCTTCGACGGCGTCGTGATCGCCTGGCGGCGGGCGGACGAGGTCGAGCGCCTCGCGGCGCTGCTCCAGCACGCCCAGCGGCTCGGTCATATCGGCGGCTGGGAGGAGAACCTGCTCACCGGGGATGTGCACTGGACCGAGCCGACGTTCGCGCTGTTCGGGCAGCCGCCTGGCGTCCCGGTCCCGGTCGCGGATCTGCACACCCGCGTGCCCGCCGACGACGTCATCGGAGTCGAGCGGTTCCGCGGCGCCCTGCTGACGGAGAAGAAGGCGGCCGCGGCGGTGTTCCGGATCATCCGCTCTGACGACCAGAGTGTGCGGCAGATGCGTGTCTTCGCCGAGCCCGTCACCGATCCGGCGGGAACCCTGGTCGCCGTGCGCGGCGCCTACCAGGACGTGTCCGCTGACTACCACACCCGGGTGGCGTTCGCGGCGACGCGTGACCAGCTGGCCGACACCGAGGAGCGGGCCGCGGAGGAACACCGCCTGGCCCTGCGCCTCCAGCAGGCCATCACGCCACGGTCAGCGCATCCGGTTGACGTGGCCGGGCTCGAGGTTTCCGCGCGGTACCGGCCTGCCGGGCCCGGGAACCTGGTGAGCGGCGACTGGTACGACACCGTCGCGCTCCCGGGCCAGGAAGTACTCCTGGCGGTCGGGGACATCGCCGGGCACGGGATAGACGCGGTGACCGGCATGGTCGCGCTGCGGAACTGCCTGCGCGGCCTGGCGATCACGGGGGCGGGGCCCGCCGCGCTGCTCGGCTGGCTGAATGATGTCGCATGCCAGCTCACCGACGGCATCATAGGCACGGCCGTCTGCGGGCTCTACGATCCCGCCAGCCGGACGCTGCGCTGGGCACGGGCCGGTCACCTGCCACCCGTTCTGGTGCGCGACAACGTGGCCCGGGAACTCAGCCTCCCGGAGGGGGTCATGCTCGGGGCCGACCCGGACGCCTGCTACGAGGAAGTGACGACGGCGCTGCGGCCGGGCGACGCGCTGCTGCTGTTCACCGACGGGCTGATCGAACGCCGGCACGAATCCATCGACGACAGCATGGACTCGCTGCTCCGCCTGGCCAGCCGGCCGGTCAGCAGCATCACGCACTATGCCGACTACCTGCTCAGCCACGCGCCATCCGATACTGGCGACGACGCGTGCCTCGTCACCGTCCGGGTCTGCTGACCCAGCGTTCCGCGGAAAGCGGCCCGCAGGAGTCAGCTCTCGGTGCGAGTGAGCCGGTCGATCAGCTCGTGGGTGATTCCCAGGCCGGCGAACGCCGCCAGCGTGGACAGCGGGATGTTGCCGATCATCCTGATGAGCTCCTCGTGGCCGAGGATGCCCGCCGGGCGGCCGTCGGGATGCACGCCGATCGCCTCACGCAGTGCCTGCCCGCCGGCCGGGTCGGCCAGCCATTCCTCCAGCGTCGACATGCCGGTCAAGGGCAGAGCCGGCATCTGGCCGTCAATGACGATGGTCTGGGTGCAGCGGATGTCACGGGAGGACGCGCCGACCGCGATCTGGAAGTCGCCAGGCTCCAGGACCCACCGTCGGTGCGTTGTGGACCAGTAGGAAAAGTCGCGGGAGGTGAGGGTGAGCGTGATCCGCTGCTGCGCTTCCGGTGCCAGGTCAACCTTGGTGAATGCCTTCAGCTCCCGCGGCGGTCGGGCGACCGAGGCGGCGGCATCGGCGACGTACAGTTGCACCACCTCACAGCCGCTCCGGGCGCCGACGTTCGTGACGGTGCAGGTCACGGCCACGCTAAGATCGCCCGCGTCAGCCGAGCCCGCCTGCGTCACCTGCAGGTCGCGGTAGTCGAACGTGGTGTAGGACAGGCCGTGGCCGAAGGGGTAGGCCACCGCCATGTTGGCCGCGTCGAATCCGCGGTAGCCGACGAACACCCCTTCGCCGTAACGGACATGGCCCTCCTCCCCGGGGAAGTTCAGGAACGACGGGCAGTCCTGCAGCCGGAGCGGGATCGTCTCGGCGAGCCGGCCGGACGGATTGACGGCGCCGGTCAGCACGTCGGCCAGGGCCGAGCCAGTAGCCTGCCCGCCCAGCCAGCATTCGAGCACGGCCGACGCCGCGTGGTCCCAGGTGCTGGTCCGGACGGCGGACCCGTTGAACAAGACGACCGCGATCGGCGCGCCGCCGGCGGTGTCGGACAGCTTGGCCAGCAGGTCGGTCTGGGCGTCAGGCAGATCGATATGCCTGCGATCCAGGCCCTCGGACTCGTCGGCCGGTGGCAGGCCCAGGAACGCGATGATGATGTCGGCGCCGGCCGCGGTGCGCAGCGCTTCGGCGGCGAGTTCGGCGTCGGCACTGTCGTCGTCGGTGCCGAACCCGGCCGCGAACCGGATGGTCGCCTCCGGCAGCGCCGCATTCAGTTCGTCGAGTGGCACGTCGACCCGGGTCGGGCTGACCTGAGAGCTACCCATGCCCTGGAAGCGGGGGGTACGGGCGAACTCGCCGATCGCAGCCACGGTCAGGCCGGGCGCATCCGCCAATGGCAGCACGGAGCCGTCGTTCTTGAGCAGCACCATGCTGCCAGCGGCGGCGCGGCGGGCCAGCCTGTGGTGGGCGTCGATGGGCATGGCGGCCGGCTGACGATGCCGCGCCCGCTCCACCAGCCGCAGCATTCTCGCCACCGCCTGATCGAGAACCGCCATGTCAAGGCGGCCGCTGGAAACCGCCTCGACGATCGCGTGATCGCTAACCCCGAGGTTGGGAGGCATTTCCAGGTCCAACCCGGCCGCCAGGGCGGCGACCCGGTCGTGCACCGCTCCCCAGTCCGACACGACCAGCCCGTCGAAGCCCCATTCGCCGCGCAGCACATCGGTCAGCAGCCAGCGGTTCTGCGACGCGTATTCACCGTTGACCTTGTTGTAGGCACACATCACGGTCCATGGCCCCGCCGTCGTGACCACCCGCTCGAACGCCGGGAGGTAGATCTCGCGCAGCGTGCGCTCGTCCACATCGGCGCTGACGCGCATCCGGTCGGTTTCCTGGTTGTTGGCCGCGAAGTGCTTGACCGACGCGCCAACCTGCTGCGACTGCAGTCCCCCGACCATCGCCGCCGCGAGCAGGCCGGCCAGGTGCGGATCTTCGGAGAGGTACTCGAAGTTGCGGCCGCACAGCGGCGATCGCTTGATGTTGATCCCTGGGCCCAGGACGACTGCGATGTCCTGGGCACGGGCCTCGACGCCCAGCGCCGCGCCCACCTCACGGGCCAGTTCCGGATCCCACGAGGAACCCAGCGCCGACGCCGTCGGGAAGCAGGTGGCCGGCACGCTGCCGGCCAAGCCGACGTCATCGCCGCGCCCAGGTTGCTTGCGCAGCCCGTGCGGCCCGTCGGACACCATGATCGACTCGATGCCTGCGGCATCGACCGGAGCGGTGTGCCAGAAGTCCGACCCGAGGCACAGGGCGGCTTTCTGCTCGACAGTCAGCTCACCGGCCAGCGCGGCCAGCGACTCATTCTCAGCCATGAGCTACATCATCCCGGGTGCGCCTAGATCCAGCCACGGGACTGGGCCGGCTGACCGCCTCATGGCCGCCCCGAGCAGGTACGCCGCTGGCATTCTGCCCACTGTGCTAGTTTCCGGCTACGTGGCGCCTGCCGTGAGTGCTATATACCGCTATCCGGACCGCATCGGGCACTCCAGCCGGCAGCCACTTCACTGACCCTGGCCGCCGGCGGCGGAATTGTAGGTGACGGTGATCTGCCGGAATCCCAGCGACTGCATCATTCCGGTGAGCATGCTGCTGGTGTTCTTCTGAGCTTCTCCCAGGAGCGGGCTCTGCCGGGCGGCCGTCTCGATCTTCTGCTGCGCCACGATGTAGACCTCCTGCTGGCTATTCGGGTTGCCGGAGAAGAAGTTCCCGATCCGGTTCAGCAGCCCTTGCTGCTGCGCGTAGACGTAGGACTGCCTGACGTTGAGCACGGCCGGCTCAAGCTGGGCCCGCGGCAGCGTGATCGTCACCGCCGTGCGATCCGGCGACACCTGGATCGCCTTGCTCTTCAGCTGAGAGAAATCGACAAACGCGATCTCCGTGCCCTGCCCGATGAACAGCGTCTGGGTGCCCTCCACGAAGGATGGCAGGAACGCTGCCTTCTGGCTCAGGTCCACCACCACCTGGAATGAGCCGCTGGCCGCCTCATAGCGGCTCAGCTCCGATATCGATTTGAGCAGCACTGGCTGGCTGCGGACGGTGGTGGTCTCCCCGAACGGATTCCGCATCTGCGGGAGCAGGTGCACCGCGGAAAACACGAGAACGAGCACCACGACGGCGACGAGGGCAGCCATCAGCCCCGCCAGTCCCGTCAGGCGACCGACCAAGCCATGACCGCGCTCTTTGCGCGCCATCGATGCCTCCCTTCCGGCATGCGTCACTGTCTGCGCCTCTGGCTTCGTTGCCGCACAAGGGCACGGCGCCACCCCCTCTACCCAGCCGACGTCGAACAATTCATCTACCTATGACGGTGAATCCCGAAGAATGGCGGGTAGCGGCAGCGATCACAGACGCGCTCCGCCGGGCGGCGGTGTGCCGCGGTCGGGAGGAGACATGCGCAGAGGCTTCCTGAGATGGCTGTTGGGCCGAGGCGGCGGAGGGCCGGGGCCAAGACGGCGGAGGTCCAGGCTCACTGGTTGCCTGATGTGGGTCCTGCTGCTGATCATCGGTTTGGTTGTCGCGTCGCTACTGTTCGGCGGATTCCAGAAAGGCACCAGGGCCGGCATCGGCGGCGCTCCCGCGCCGGCGATGGTCACCGCCGGCTGGTGATCACTACTAGGAACCAGTGCGAGAGGCGTCGAGGCGCGACACGAGCGCGGTGAGCGTCCGGCCGAGCGGCGCATCGAGGGTCGCCAGGGCATGGCCATCGCCCCGCGTTGGCCCCTGATTAATGATCACGACGGGGATGGCGCGCTTCGCCGCGTGCCGCACGAACCGGTAGCCGGACATCACGGTCAGCGAGGATCCGAGAACGATCAGCGCTCTGGCGCACTCGGCCAGCGCGTAGCACTCATCCACACGATGCGGCGGCACGTTCTCACCGAAGAACACCACGTCAGGCTTCAGCCGGCCACCGCAGCTCTCGCAGTCGACGACGTGGAAACGTGCCACCTGCTCGTCGGCGAGGGCGGCGTCGCCGTCAGGGTTGATCTCGGTCACGGATGCGTCCCAGCCGGGGTTCGCCTCCCGCAGCCGCTGGCCGAGTTCCTCGCGGGATATTCGGCCGCCGCAGCCGAGACAGATGACGCGGTGCACGCTGCCGTGCAACTCGATCACGCGACGGGCGCCCGCCGCCTGGTGCAGGCCATCGACGTTCTGGGTGATGATCCCCGCGAGCAGCCCGCGTCGCTCGAGCTCCGCGACCGCGTGATGCCCCGCGTTCGGGATCGCGCGAGCGATGTGGCGCCACCCAACGTAGCTACGCGCCCAGTACCGCTGGCGGCTCGCGGCGCTGCCTGCGAAAGCCTGGTAGGTCATCGGCTCCGCCCGGCGGGCCAGCCCGCTGGGGCCCCGGTAGTCAGGGATGCCCGATTCCGTCGACAGCCCAGCCCCGCTCAGGAGCACCACCTGACCGTGCGCCACGAGATCCGCGAGCACCCCGAGCGATTCGGCCGTCACGTCCCGAGGATCCGGAGGATCCGATAGTGCGCCGAGCGCGGCCCCGCGAACGTCATCCGGTGCCCAAGTCACCCCTTCATGCTGCCTGACGTTTGGACATCCCGGAGCCTTGGACCTGCCGACCGGACGCGATCGCCGGCCAGCGCTTAGAATCAGATCAAGATCTCTCCCACCACCAGGCCGGACGTGGCCGCACAGGACGAACCGCGCGAATGGCTGGCCAGCCGCGATGGCCGGATCGTCCGCGTCCGCACGATGGACACGCTGACTGATCAGCCAGGCGAGGCAGTCAGCGAGCTGGTGCCCTGGAATTCGCCACGGGCGCATCCAGTGCTGCCGCCGCTGTGCGCGTGCGGCGCACCCCGGCTGGGCGGGGCGCAGTCGTGCGGCAGCACAGCGTGCGTCGCGCGCCTCTGGCAGGCCCGCTGAACCCGCGGCTCAGCCGCCGCTCTTGCGCCGGAACGAACGCCGGCTCCCGGCCGGGCCGTGGACGCCGTGGACCTTCCCGGCATTCTTCCCCCCACGCCCCGTACTCGATTCCGCCTGCTTCGCGCGCTTGCGTTCCAGCGCCTCGCGGAACTTGCGTTTCAGTTCGTCCTCGGAACCGTCAGGTTCCGGCGCGGCGGCAGCCATGCAGACCCTCCTGCTCTTGGACGGATACCCCTACAGCCTCGCACACCCAGGACCGCCGGACCGCCAGCCCCCCGTGAAGCGTCGGTGGTGGTGGTGGTGGCAGCCGACGGCGTCTTCTACTGCTTACGTCCTACGCCGCCCCACAGCGCCGCCGGGCTCTTCGCCTCGATCTCAGAACCGGGCCGCCATTCCTGCACACGCACCAGCCCAGGCTGGTGCGCCTTCGCTGGTCACTAGTGCGCCTTCCCGAGTGCTGCCGACAATTCGATCTGGTGCTAGCGGCCTGCGCGGGGCTAGGTGTCCCGGACGATCTGCCCGATGTACCGCGCGGTACCAGTGGGGGTCACGGCCTCGGCGCTGAGGTGATTCATGACCTCCATGTAGTGATCGACGTGCGTGCGTCTTTCTAGGTAGAGAGCGCTGGTGAGCTGCTCGATGTACACCACATCGGGCAGGTCTGGCTCGCCGAAGCGCAGCACGGTGAACGAGCCACCCGCTCCGGCGTGACCACCGCGGCGGAACGGCATGACCTGAAGGGTGACATTCGGCAGTTCCGCTATCTCCAGGAGGTGGGTCAACTGGGCGCGCATCACCTTCTGGCCGCCCAGCGGCCGCCGCAGAGCCGCTTCGTCGACGACGGACCACAGGCGGGGCGGATCCGGGCTTGTGAGCAGGGCTTGGCGCTCCATCCGAAGGCTCACCCGGCGGTCGATCTCCTCGGCGGGCGCGGCGCCATGGCCGAGCATGGTGACGGCACGGGCGTAGGCATCGGTCTGGAACAGGCCGTGCACGAACTGGAGCTCAAAAGTCCGGATCAGCGAGGCGGCTGCCTCCAGCCCCAGGTAGGCCTCGAACCAGTCAGGGAGGATGTCGCCGTACTGAGCCCACCAGCCCTGGGCGTTGGCCTGCTGGGCCAGCGACAGCAACCCGGCCCGCACATCTTCGTCGGTGACTCCGTACAGGGTGAGCAGATCAGCCACGTCCCGGTCCTTGAAGCCCACCCGGCCGTGCTCCATGCGGCTGATCTTGGACCGGGATGCCCGGATCTCATACCCCGCCCGGTCGGGCGTGATGTCGGCGGTTTCGCGGAAGCGCCGCAACTGTGCGCCGAGCATCATCCGCAAGACGGTTGCGCCGGCCCGCGCGCCGCTGGAGATACGGGCAGGCAACTCACTGCTTGGCTGAACCGCACTCATCCGAGCTCCCAGACCGTTGGATCAGCGCTCCGTGCCCGCTCCCGAGCTGCACCTCAACAGGGACCACCGCGCCACCGCCGCGTGCACGGCAGCCGACCAGCACCGCGCAGCGCATCACACCAGCGGAGCACAGACAGCACGATATCACCGCATCAGCGCACTGTCGTGACGCCTTTCCTGGGACATGCGGTAACGCGAGGCTGCCACCCTGATAGAGATCATCGAATTCGCCGTTCTTAGCCCCGGCAAGGAACGCCGCGACTTCGGCGCGGCTGTAGATCAGGGCCGGGCCGGACGGGTGGCGGGAGTTGCGGACAGCGATAGCGTCGCCCGGCAGTTCGGCAACCTCGACACAGCTTCCGCTGGGATTGCTGACCCGGCTCTTCCGCCAGCGCGCCGTCAGCTGATCGGCCGGGACGCCGTTCTTGACCAGCATCGTTCTTTCCTCCGCGGGGGGCTACGAGGGAACGGGCATGGCAGGCGCGCGTGACGACGACGGCGCACGCAACCGGTTGCCAGCAACCGTTTGCACAAATAGCCTAACAGATCCGATGCACGTGCGAAGGAACGTGCAGGAGTCCCTTGCAGCGGGCATGTGCATGCGGCACGATGGGGCTGTAGGCCCCATTTGCCCATTTTGGGTGTCGCGACGAGACCGTTTCGGAAGGCGATGACAGCAGACCCATTGCGCCTGGTGAGCAGTGCAGGCAGCGGCGTGGGCTGGCGTTGGCTGATGGCAGCCGTGGAGATGGCCGCTCTGGCCAGCGGGAATTGGCTGCTGGCGGCGGACTCCGGCGTCCCGCCTCAGGCCCGGGTCGCCACGCGCACGCCGAGCACCGACGCGAGATCGGTCGGGACGTCCAGGGACTTCACCGTGTCCACGTTGCGCCGGTGGGGTGTGGCAGAACGCCGCGAGGACATCGTGGTGGTGGTGTCCGAACTGCTGACCAATGCGCTGCGCCACGCGCCGTCACATTCCGCCGACCCCCAGCCACGGTGGCCGACCCGGCTCGGCCTCGTGCAGTGTGGCCCCTGCGTGCTGTGCGCGGTCGCCGACCCAAGCGAAAAGGCTCCGGTGCCCAGTGATCCCGGTTGCCTCGCCGAGAGCGGTCGCGGGCTACACGTCATCGAGGCATTCAGCGACAAGTGGGGCTACACCACCGCGAGCGGCATGGGCAAAGTCGTGTGGGCCATGTTCTCCACGGAGGCTGGCCCGCCTCACGGGCGCGCCAACACCGACGGCATCCTCCAGCGCGCGGCCCGCGTCGGCGGGGCGCCGCGCTGAGCCGACCCGGCCAGCCCGTCTCAGACGTTGCGCCAGCGCGATTCGCAGAACGAGTAAATCCCGAAGACGATCAGGCCGACTCGGCTCCGCGTCGGTTACCTCGCCGTCCACGGCCAGATGCAAACGGCGTGCCGTCGGGAGTCGCAATGCGTAGCGAGCTGGCGGTCCAGGTGCGGTCGGTGCTCTGGTCAGGTGCCGGAATATACATAGCTGCCGCCCGGTTGCGCATCCGTTCGGCCGGATGGCCCCGCCTGCAGCCCGGCGTGCGCCGGATTGAGGCGGCGCGGGATGGGCAGAGGATGACCCTGAGCCGGCTCTCCGGCAGGAAGGACCCCTGCACCCGCCATGACAGACCCTGGTGACCGCCGACATCGGATCCTTCCCCTCGGGTCACGTCATCACGACCCTGGCCGTAGGCCTGGCGCTGACCGCGGTGCTGACCAGGCCCGGGCACCGGGCGCGGGCGCTGGCCGCCGTGGCCGCCGCGACCATCGTGATGATGT
>DASWFT010000009.1:0-5899 GCA_036394075.1 Streptosporangiaceae bacterium | reverse complement strand
GCTCCCGTGGAATCCGGGACATGCCAGGAAGCACTTCGGCGTTCCCCGCCACCCAGCGGAGGGGCGACCTCGGCGCATGCCGCGGCCTGCGATGGCGGAGGGCCGCTACGGCGCGGAGCGCGCGGCGGGTGGTCAGCCCGCGTGGCGACCGTCATTTGTGCCCGGAACCCCAAGGGCGGGCCGGGATCGGGCCCCGGCAGATCGAGTACCACCCGTAAGCCGTCGTCAAATGGCACACCTCTCAATCGGATAACCGTCCGCAGAGAGTAAGCCCCTGCACCCGCTGAGGAAGAATGATCCCGCTCGAAGTCGATAAGCGAGTTGATGTCAGGCAACGGCGCGTAAGGACTGCCCAGAGAGTACTCCCCAAGCGCCCGTCACCCCTCCCGTTCTTTGTTGCGTTCGCGATATCACTCTGCATATCTCTGTACATCTTTGACTGGCACACCAGTATACTCGGGTGGCTCCTCACATTTATATGGTCACTGCCCGTGGTGAGTACCATTGTCGGAGCCCGCGGTATGTTCGTGGCGCGGCGCAAGATGAATGAAACCCGCCAGGTCGCGGACAATGTGCGGGTTAGCTTGCGGGACAAGCTGCTCGTGGTGGTGCCCACAATCGGTAGGCATGACACTTATCCGGCGCTTGAGAGATCGGTTGTTTCTTACATTACACATCTTCCCGCCTATTTTCCGTACCTGCGCATAGACGTGATAGCCGAAGAGGGGTGCGCGGCGATGTCCAAGATTGTGGCACTCGCCGAGCGCAGTCCTTTTGTCCGCCTAGTCGTAGTCCCGAGGCACTACCAGACCCGCGCGGGTACCAGATTCAAGGCCCGTGCGAATCACTACTCGCACGAGCTGCGGATTATGGAGGGCGATGTCCGGGACGATATCTGGGTCCTGCACATGGACGATGACACCGCTGTCGGCCCCGACACGGCGATTTCGATAGTCAAGTTCATCAACGAGCAGCGCAGGTCTGAGTGGCCGAAGCACCTCGCGCAAGGGGTTCTCACCTATCCGCGGGAAAACGCGACTAACTGGCTCACCTGGATGGCCGACTCCATCCGTCCTGCCGATGACCTTTCCCGGTTCGCGGCATTGACGGGCGGCGGCACGCCGATCTCCGGACTGCACGGCGAACTGCTTGTCATCCGCTCTACCATCGAGGCGCAGATAGGCTGGGATTTCGGGCCGAAGGCCATTACCGAGGATGCCCAGCTAGCCCTGATATTTTGCCAGCGCTATCCCGGCCGGAGCGACTGGTTCGAAGGACGTTGTTACGGAGCATCGCCAGCGTCGGTCCGTGACTTCATTAAGCAGCGCGAGCGCTGGGCATGGGGACTGCTCGGCCTCGCGCTCAACAAAACCATCCCGTTACGCAAGCGGCTGTTCCTCGGCTACTGCGTTTCCAACTGGGTGATAGGGCCGCTGCAAAACGTGGTCTTCCTTCTGCTGGTCGAACTTATACTGCAGGTTTTCAGCCTGTCGCCCGTGTCGCCATACGTGCTTGTCATCTGGACGATGAATATGGCTTTCGCTGTGTGGCAGTACTGGGAAGGCTACAAGGCGAACGTCGCGTCTTCCGGCGGGGGCGGGCGGCGGCGACCGCTCGAACTCGTGTGCTTGATCATTTTCCTTCCCATCTTTTCACTGATGGAAGGTCTCGGCGGAATACGCGGCTTCTACCGGCTGGCGACTCGCAAGGAGAACGAGTTCGTCGTCATAGCGAAACCCGTCTGAAGTCCCAGGCTCAGTTCGCCCACTTCCAGTCCCTGATATTACAGTCGCTGTTTCACGTTAGGTATTGAATACGAAACTGTGCGTGGTCAGCAGACTCGGCGCCGGTGCGGGCCGTTCCGGGCGGATGTGACCGTAAGTGACGGGTTTTCGGGAGCGTGCAGGCCTGGGACGGGAAACGACACGCGTGTAACTTGATGCGGCCGTGACGCGTTACCTGGCTTGTGGAACTAGACGAGAACGCCACGGCCGCATCGGCCAGCATAAGAGATGTCGCGGCGTGCGCCGCGCGAGTGGATGCCCAGCTCAAAGCGGTCCTGGGCAGCGTGATGGCGCAGCGCCGCAGCGTGGAGGTCGCTGCCGGGTACGTGTCGGCGCTGTCCCCGGGGGTGCGGGCGAACTGCTGGAGCCTGGCGGAGGCGGCCGGGCATGAGGGCTGGGGCCGGATGCAGGCCCTGCTGCGGTCCTACGCGTGGGACTGGACGGACCTGCGCGCGGAGCTGCCGGGCCTGGCCGCCGCCTGGCTGCCGGACCCCGAAGGCGACCTGATCGGTCCCGGGATCGCGATCGACGAGACCGCGCACGTGAAGAAGGGGGACGCCACGGCGTGCGTGGCTCCCCAGCATGCCGGGTGCACCGGGAAAGTGGAGAACTGCGTGACCACCACCGTGTTCTCCGTCTACGTCACCGCCGGCGGGCACGCCTGGGCCGACTTCGACGTGTACATGCCGGAGCGGTGGCAAGATGACCTGCCGCGCCGCCGGGCGGCCGGCATCCCTGATGACCTGAAGTTCGCCACCAAGCCGCAGCTCGATCGATCAGGTGGAACGCCTGGCGGCGGGCCTGCCGCTGGCCTGGGTAGCCGCCGACGAGGTTTATGGCCGCAGCGGTGACCTGCGCAAGGCGTGCGCGAAGGCCGGCCTGGCGTACGTGCTGATCATCCCGTGCGACTACCAGGTGACGACCGCGGCCGGCACCGTGATCCGCGCGGATCAGGCCGCCGCGGACGCCGTCTTCGAGCGGCGCTCGTGCGGCACCGGGTCCAAGGGCCCCGGATCAGCGACTGGGCCCTGACCGCCACCGGCCGCCCGCGGCAGTTCCTGCTGATCCGCAGGCTGCTCTCCCGCCCGGACCAGCTCACCTTCTACCTGTGCTGGGCACCCGAGGGCAGGCCGGCGACCATGACGTACTTCATCACCATCGCCGGGCGCCGCTGGCCGGCAGTTATGCGATCTGTCGAGGTGTCTCACCCGGTGCTTCGGCGGACAAAACGATCACTGTCTCATTGCCACGTGCGGCATGACTTCAGGCTGGGCTTGGAAAAGATGGCAGCGACATGAAGGTCTGAGACCCGTCGATGTGATCACACAACTTGAGACAATGAGACACGATCACGCGCCTACATAACGGCCGAGGAAACGTTCAAGACCGGCAAAAGACGCCCTCGGCTGGGACCAGTCCCAGGTGCGGACCCGGGACGGGATCTGCCGGCACACCGCCCTGGCCGCCCTCGCCCAGCTCCACCAGGCCGCCATCCGCAACGCCCTGTGCGGCGGCACCGGCCTCGCCCCCGCAGGCGCCGCCCCCGCCGCTGGCGACTGCGCGGCCCCTGACGCCGGCGATGACGTTAACGACGCCGACCTGCAGATCCCCCTCGGCGACGCTCCGGTGCCCGTCCGCGGCGGCCAGCCGTGCCCGCCCCGCCTCGGCCCCATCAGGCTGTCGGTCGCCGAGACCGCGCGGCTGACCCGCCTGGCCGCGCAGGCCGCCGCCAGGCTGATCACCCGCGCCCGGCTCGCCTTCGCCCTGCGCTGGTCCACCCGCCGAAGGCGCCACCAGGCCACCGCCCGATGGCACCACCACAGCGCCCGGCTGCTGGCCGCGGTCGGCTAACCCGGCACGGCCAGGAAGGAGGTAACGCAATGTAACCGCAAACGGGTGAGCAGCACACCGCGCAGAGCGGCAGCGCGACCACAGATCGGAAAACAGCGACTGTAATACATACCGTTTTAGTAAAGGATGGGAGATGTAGACGCTGGCCTGCTCATTCAGCCACCAGGGAGGCAGCCCGAGATCGTCGGCGACCCGTCTGGCCTCCTCCAGGACGATTCCGTGGGGCAGGAACCTGGCATCGACATCGCGGGTGACGCGGGAGGCGTCGTAGGCCAGGGCCATGGCCGTGCCGCCCACGACGAACACATCGGCGACGACGCCCCTGCGGGCCAGGCGCTCACCCAGGGCGGTGAAGGCCTGCTCTAGGTCCGCCCGGCCGAGGAGGACATCATCAGCCTCACTCACGCCGCCTCCAGGTCCCGGGCGGACAGGTAGACGCCATGCTTGCGGAAGGCCGCCGGCGCCCAGACCAGGGCGTCGGCCCGCTGGATTTCCAGTTCCGCCGGGAACCACGGGCGCCGCAGCACACGCAGTTCCGCCCAATCCGGTGGGGCCAGGTCGTGCTGCGCGGCGAGATGCTCGGCCAGCGCTGCCAGCAGCGTGTCCCATCGCTCATCACCGATGGGGGATGGCTCGTCACGCAGCAGCGACGGCTGGACGTCTTCCGGCTCCCACCGGTATTCCTCCAGGAACTCCCACACGAGCTTCCACCGCACCTTGCCGTCGGCTGTCCGCGCCAGGCGGCTGGCCAGATCGGCCAGCGTCATGGGACGGTAGCCCGTCACCCAAACCTCCCGTTGCCTGCGAGTCCTTCGTCCGAGCATACGGTGCCCGCATCTGTCCACCCCAGGACCGCGAGGGACGCAGACCGCAGGTTTCTGCTTTCGTTATCGACCGCAAGATGCCGGTGTGTGCTTGACACTGGTACCACCTGGAGGTGGCTGATGGTCGCTCCCTTCGACCCTGGTGACCCTGCGCAGCGGCGGTTCACCTCCTATGGGCTGGCCGCGTTTCCGGACGCGCGGGACACCGGGCTTGATGAGTACGCCGCGCCCTACAGTCGGGTGGCCTGCCGCGGTCCGTGGTGCGCCGAACACGGTTTCGGAGAAGGGGCGGCAAGTGCTGCGGGCGTTGTTGCTGAGGTCGAGGACGAGGGCGAGTACTTCGAGCCAAGCGAGTTGTGGCCTGGCCCGGAGAGGCTCCTCCGATAAGCGCCGTGGCTGCGTCGTCCGATCGGGCCGGCCAGGGTAGTGGCCCCTGGTTGACGTGGCTGTCTGACCTGATCGTGATGCGTGTACCGCTCCAAAAGTCGTCGCGTCTTCTGTACCTCGCGGGCGGCGATTTTGACGGGGCCTGATGTACTGGAGGGTGCAAGCGCGCGCCGCCGTGCTGGGAGACTGGGGGGAGACGACACACGAGGAGGTGATGACCGGTGAGTGTGGCACCCGCTGAGGTCGAGCGGCCGGAGATCAAAGAGGAAGTGGCCCCGGACACCCCATGGGTCACGATCGTGTGGAACGACCCGGTGAACCTCATGTCGTACGTGACCTACGTGTTCCAGACCGTGTTCGGGTACACCAAGCGCAAGGCCAATAAGCTCATGCTCGATGTGCACCACAAGGGCCGGGCGGTGGTCTCCTCGGGTACCCGGGAGACCATGGAGCGTGATGCGCAGGTCTTGCATGGTTACGGTTTGTGGGCCACGGTGAGCCACGATTCGTGAGCGGCACCGGCCCGGAGGGCAGTGCGGACTACCCCGAGTTCGGGGAGTCTGAGGATTCCCTTGGCGCGGCGGAGGCGGAGGGAGCCGTGGCAGGTTTCCGTGCGACACGGCGGGGCGTGACGGCCCGGTTCGACGCGCCGCAGGCCGGGATCATCCGGACGTTGGTAAGCCAGGTGGCCGAACTAGTCGGCGGTGACCTGCCGGACGCTGGCCAGCCGGGCAGCGCCCAGCCGGACAGCGCCCAGCCGGGAGTTGACCTGTTCGGTGATGACCTGGCCGCCGGTGGCAGTGACATTCCGCCGGGCGGCCACCGGCCCGGCAGTGACAATCCGCCCGGCGGTGAGCGGCCCGGCGGGGACATTCCGCCTGGCGGCCCGGGGGCCAGGTCCGGGGACGATCCGTTGAGCGGCCACTGGGACAGCCCGGAGGAGTTTGCCGCGCTCTTGGGCCTGAGCGAGTCGACCGCCCTGCCCGAAGATCCGGTGCTGGCCAGGCTGCTGCCGGACGCCTACCGCGACGACGCCGAGGCAGCGGGGGATTT
>DASWFT010000008.1:0-29367 GCA_036394075.1 Streptosporangiaceae bacterium | reverse complement strand
CACGCCGCCTATCTTGCCCGCCACGACGATTGCGTGGCCGCCGGGCCCGCCACGTCCAGCGCCCTCCCCGCAGCCGCGTGACCACTATGAAACCCGGCGCGCGAACCCCTCAAAAACTTACGCGGGCCTGCACTAGCTCCTGATCCGTTCACGCGCAGTTCGCGATAGAAACGTTCGGCAACGTTTTCTCGCATGTAACCTCGGCCACCAAAGACCTGCACGGCCCGGTCGGCGGCCCGCCCCGGCCATCTCCGAGCTGTACAGCCCGGATCTGGTGCTGCCAGCGATTGTCCAGCGTCTTGACTGACTGTTCAGTCTAGGCCAGAATCGGGCTCGTGCCCAAGCCCTCCGCTGGCCCCGCGGCTACCGCCGACGTCGTGGTCGTGGGCGGCGGCACGGTGGGTGCCTGGTGCGCCTACTTCCTGCGCCGGGCCGGCCTGCGCGTCGTTCTGCTTGAGGCGGGCATCCTCGGCCAGGGGGCGAGCAGCCGGGCGGCCGGGGTCGTCCGAACCCAGGGCGGCACCCCCGAGGCGGTGCGCCTGGGCCGGTGGTCGCGCGACTTCTATTTGAGCCAGCGCGCCGAGCTCGGCATCGACTCGGGTTTCGTGGCCCAGGGTTATCTGCTGCCGTGCTTCACCGAAGCCGAGGTCGCCGCCGCACGGGTGCGGATGGCCATGCAGACGGGGCTGGGCGTGCCGGTGCGCTGGCTGGGGCCGGCCGAGGTTGACTTGCTCAACCCGACCCTGGCACCGGGGCTGACCCTCGGTGGCACGTTCTGCGCGGACGACGGATATATCACCCCGCCGCGCAATGTCACGGCCTACGCCGTGGCCCTCGCGGTCAGCGGGGTCGAGGTGCGCGAGCACGTCGCGTTCCGCGGCCTGCTGCGGGCCGGCGGCCAGGTCACGGGGGTCGAGACGAGCGCGGGGCCGATCGCCGCCGGGCAGGTTGTGCTGACCGGCGGCCCGAAGCTCGCCGAGGTGGGGCGGCTGGCTGGGCTGCGCATCCCGGTGGGGGGGTCCCGGCACCAGGTCGCCGTGACCGAGCCGCACCCGGATCTGCATCCCTCCCGGGTGCCGATGGTCTTCGACGTGCAGGCCGGGCTGTACTGGCGCCCCGAGGAGGGCGGGCTCCTGTTCGGGATGAGCAACCCCGAGGAACCGCCCGGTGAGGCGGGCCGCATCGACGAGGACTATCTCGCCCTGATGCGCACGCGGCTGCACCGGCTGGTGCCAGTCGTGGCCGGGCTCGGGCTGCGCAGGCTCTGGGCGGCCACCATCGACTACACCCCCGACCACCTGCCGATCATCGGGCCCGCGCTCGGCCCCGCGGGCCCGGTGCCCGGCGTCACCGTCGCATGTGCGGGTGGGGCCGGCATGATGTGGGGCCCGGCGGTCGCCAGGGTCGCGGCCGACATGGCGCTGGGTGGCCGCTCCGACGTGCTGGACGCCTCCCATCTCGGCCTCGGCCGGTTCGACGACCACGGTCGCAGCCGGCTGACCCCCGACCCGATCGCCCTGCCTTTCCCTGAGACAGCACGGGCCTTCCCGGAGATGGCGCCCGACCAGGTGCCGGGCGGGCTGACCACCTCATAAGGAAAGGCACAGACGTGACCGGTGCAACCCCACCCGCTGCGTTCCTGGCTGCTGCCGCGCATGCCGGCGAACTGGAGGACTGGGGCCCGCTCGCCGAGGCGACCGGCGATCCGATGCAGACGTCGGGGATCACGCTGTGGGCCGACGGCGAGCAGGAGGTCGGGGTCTGGGAGTGCACCGCCGGACCGTCCTACTGGAAGCTGGCGACCCACGAGGCGGTGCACATCCTGTCCGGCCGGATGACCGTCACCCCAGACGGGGGAGAGCCGCGGGATGTCGGCCCGGGCGACAGCGCGGTGTTCCCGCGCGGCTGGGCCGGCACCTGGCAGATCCACGAGACGATCCGCAAGCTCTACGTCCTGGTTTAAGTACATGCCGCGCTGACGTGCGATTACGTTCGGCCTGCTATTCGGTAGCCTTCGGGTGACCCGCTGCCGCGTGCACCACCCACACCGTGTGCTTGTCGTCGTCGACGAGGTACCAGATCCGGGCTCCGCCGGTTACCTCGATCTGCCACTGCTCAAGGTCCCGGCCGTCGAAAGTCCTGGTGCTGAGGCTGCCGCGGAGCCTCATGTGTCGGCTATCTTCTAACGGACGGGGTTCGGAACGCATCTGCTCGTATGCGATCCGGGTGTTACCCGTGGCTCGCTGGCACAGGTCGTCCCAGCCTTTCGCAGCCGCGGTCTCGCCAAACCGAACATCCCATTCGTCCGCAACGGCTGGGGGCGCGACGCGGTCCTTGCGCTTAGGGCTCAACCTGCGGAGGCTTCCGGGACGGGGCCGTAGTCCGTGCCGTCAAGCGGTGTACTGAGTGCCTCATGCAATTCTGGGTCTACGTATATCTCGGCTGTAGCGCGCCACGCATCGATGACCGGCTTAAGAGGTGCCATGTTTCCCAATTCGGCGCATGCCTGGGCCGTTCCAGTGAACTCGTTCACAAACTCGCGAACATCGTCCGGCGGCAGGAACCGCACCCACGGAAACACGGCCGGGAAAGCGGCGAGCAGCACACTGTGGGCCTCGGCGTTGCTCAACAGCGCGGCGAACAGGCGGGTGGTGATAATGACAGCGGCGGCGTCCGCCTCCGCCCTTTCGGCGGCTTGGAGGATCAGGTCCCCACCGTCACGGCGCTCGAGCCGCAAACGGCGGCGGGGGTTTGCCTCAAGCTTGGCCACAGTGGCCCGCGGGTGCTGGACGAGCTGGGAGAAAGGGACCTCGGTGGTCGTCATGGCCCCATGGTAGGCGAACCTTTGAACTACCTCAAATGTGTTTGCTGACCTCGGTTCCGAACACGCCGTGGTGAGGGGCTCCGCTACTGGGCCGGATCGGTGCTGGGCGGCTCGGCGAGCACGCGGTGCCTGGCCGCGCCGATGCACAGGACTGAGCCGCCCTGGTCGGACACGTGGCCATCCCGGTCCGGGGGCAGTCCGCGCAGCGCGGCCAGAGCGTTCTCGTCGAGCAGCACATACCCGTCCCCGAGATCTGTGATCAGGCCGCTGACGCCCGGCCCGTAAAACCCCGCCACGCTGAGCGGCCCGCGCGCCGCGTCAGCCAGCCACCGGGCTTCGGCCCGGCCGACATCTGCCATGTAAGCTGCCATCCTGCCCCTCCCCAAGGTGATCTCACACGGTGGTGAAGCGCGTTTCACGGCCTCGCCGTTACACCGCCGGGCGGCGGTGGGGCCGCGCGGCGGGGCGAGGGAGTACGGCGAGGCTTTCGTTCGGGGGCGATGCCTTGGATTGTGACCTCCGGCTGAGGCGGCGAAGCTGACCGGACCGGCGCGCCGACTTGGCATCGGCGATCGCTGCCCTGGCCGCCTGCCAGCCGGGGATGCCGCACACCCCGCCGCCCGCGTGAGTGGCCGAACTCGCGTAGTACAGGCCGGCGATGGGGGTCCGGTAGTCGGCGTAGCCGGGCGCGGGGCGCATATGGAACAGCTGCTCAAGCGACAGCTCGCCGTGGAAGATGTTCCCGCCAATCAGCCCGTGGTCGTGTTCCATGTCATAGGGGCCCGTTTCCGATGGGTTTGACTGAATGTTCAGTCTAGAAAGCTGATACCTTGGCCACAAGGGCGCGCGCCAGATCGAGTAGACCGGGCAGATCCGATGTCCGGCGCCGTGAGCCCGGACGCGAGGACGATTCAGTCCGGGCGTCAGATCGGCCGAGGCAGGTGCTCAGGTCACTGCGGTCCGCGAGGATGTGCGCATGAGGGAGCAGGCTGGGGACGTCGGCACGGCCGACCAGCGTCGCGAGCAAATGCTGCGCGCCGCGCTGCAGGTGATCCAGGACCGGGGCTTCCCTGAGACCCGGATCGCGGACGTCGCGGAGCGCGCGGGAACCAGCCCGGCGCTGGTCATCTACTACTTCAAGACCAAGGATCAGTTGCTCACGGAGGCGATCAGGTTCTCCGAGGACACGTGGTACGCGGCCGGGAAGCGCCGCGTGGCGACGATCCCGACGGCAGCCGGGCAGCTCGAAGAGCTTGTCGCCATGAGCTGCCTGCCGGAAGCGGACGCGGAGCCGCCGACCTCATGGGTGCTCTGGCTTGACCTGTGGGCCCAGGCCGTCCGGCACGCCGAGGTCGCCAGCGTCCGGCAGAAGTCCGACGAGCGCTGGCGGGAGACGATCTGCTCGCTGGTCCTGGCCGGCCAGGAGGCCGGGGAGTTCGGCCAGGTGAACGTCGGTGATTTCGTCGACTCACTGTGCGCGCTGCTGCACGGGCTCGCCATCCAGATCGCGCTCGATGACCCGTCGGTGGACGCGGGCCGGGCCTTCGAGCTGAGCATGCGCTTCGTGTCCGGGCAGCTGGGGTTTGGCTGGACCCCGCGCTCTCGGTCGTAGCAGCGGCGGGCAGCCACCAGGTGCCTGGCTCTCAGCCGCCGTCGGCGGCCAGGCGGTATCCGGCGCCGCGCACCGTCTGGAGTGCCCGGCGGCCGAACGGGGTGTCGACCTTGCGCCGGAGGTAGCCCGCGTACACCTCGACCACGTTGAGGTCGACGCTGTCGTAGGCGTCCCACACGTGCTCGAGCAGCTGGGACTTGGACACCACCTGGCCGGCCCGCCGGATCAGGTACTCCAGCAGGGCGAACTCGCGCGCGGTCAGCACGATCTCGGTTTCGCCGCGGTGCACGCGCTTGCTCGCAGGGTCCAGCGACAGGTCACCGGCCTGCAGTTCGGCAGGCCGGGGGACTGCCCCGCGGCGGAGCAGGGCGCGGAGCCTGGCGGCCAGCACGACATAGGAGAATGGCTTGGTGAGGTAGTCGTCCGCGCCGAGGTCCAGCCCGTCGGCCTGGTCGTATTCGCCGTCCTTGGCGGACAGTATCAAGATGGGCACCCAGTTCTTCTCGGCCCGCAGCTGCTGGCACACCCGGTAGCCGGAGATCTTCGGCAGCATCAGGTCGAGGACCACCGCGTCGTAGCCGCCCTCGCGGGCCAGGTGGAGCCCATCCTCCCCGTCATAGGCGATATCAACGGCGAAGCCCTCCGCCGACAGCCCCCGCCGCACAGCGGCGGCCAGCCTCCGTTCGTCCTCCACCACGAGCACCCGCACGGCTATGACTCCCCTCATCCCCGGTGAATCGTCTCCCCACCCAGTTTGGCTCACAGGATGAGCACAGGAGCCATGCGGCATCATGGCCAGTACCCGCTGGAAAGCCAGGGCGGGACGCTGACCGGCCCGGTCAGCCTGACTGGGCCGATCGGATTGGCGCTGAATTGGACTGGCACTGAATTGGGACTGGCTCAGATCGAACTGGCCCAAATGGAACTGGCACAGTGAGGTGCGATGAATCCGATGCTGAGGCTCTCCCGACGGGCACGATGGGCGGTGCCGGGCGGTGTGCTGGCCGTCACCGCGGCCATCACCGCCGGGTCCATGATCACTATAGCCCAGGCGTCCCCTGAGCTGCCCGCACGCACCCCAGCGCAACTGCTCGCGGCGGCCGCCGGGCACACCGGCGTGCCGCCCGCGCTGACGGGCACAGTGGTGGAGACGGCGTCGCTCGGCATCCCGGACCTCCCGAGCACCGGCAGCCCCACATCCATCACCTCGCTGCTGGCCGGCTCGCACACGCTCAAGGTCTGGTACGCCGACCCGGAGCACATCAGGCTGGCCGTTCCGGTGACGATGAGCGAAACGGACCTGATCCGCAACGGGTCGACCGTCTGGATCTGGCAGAGCCAGGGGAACACGGTGACCCGGATGCTGCTGCCGGCCAAGGCCGACGGAGCGCCGGAGGCAACGCCGGCACCTGCGGGAACGCCGCTCACCCCGCAGCAGGCTGCGCAGCAGGTGCTCGCGGCAGTCGGGCCGAGCACCACGGTCAGCGTGGACCCGGCCGCCACGGTCGCGGGCCAGGCGGCCTACGAGCTCGTCCTGGCCCCCAAGAGCAGCAGTTCGCTGATCGGCAAGGTAACCATCGCGCTCGACGGGCAGCACACGGACGTGCCGCTGCGGGTGCAGGTGTTCGCCCGGGGCGCGACCACGCCAGCCTTCCAGGTCGGCTACACCTCGGTCGACTTCGTCAAGCCGGCCGCGGCGAACTTCGATTTCACCCCGCCCCCTGGCGCCAAGGTCACCACCACCGGCTCGACCGGCTCCTCCCCGGCCCACCAGGCGAACCCGCAGCAGAGCGCGCCGAAGGTGCTGGGCCAGGACTGGCTGTCGGTGGCCGTGCTCCCGGCCGATGCGCTGTCCGGGATCTCCGGCTCTGGTAACGCCGCGAGCGCAGCGGGGCAGGCCGCGCAGAACGTGGGTGGCAGCCCGGGGGCCGGGTCCGGCAGCGTTGACAGCGCCGCCATCCTCGGCGCGCTGCTCAAGGCGGCCACCCCGGTGCACGGCACGTGGGGCAGCGGCAAGCTGCTGCGCACCAGCCTCGTCTCCATCCTGATCACAGACAGTGGGAAGGTCCTGGTCGGCTCGGTCACTCCCGCGGTCCTCTACAGTGCCGCAGCCCAGGTCAAGTGAGTGCGGCCGGCGAGGTCACCGCTGAGGCGGCCAGCGAGGTGACCGGCATCGCCCCGGCGATCACCACCACCGGGCTGACCAAGCGGTTCCGGGGCGGCCAGCTCGCCGTGGACGACCTCGCCATGGTGGTTCCGCGGGGCTCGGTCTACGGGTTCCTGGGGCCGAACGGGTCCGGCAAGACCACCACCATCCGGATGCTGCTCGGCCTGGTCTACCCCACCCGGGGCAGCCACCAGCTGCTCGGCACTCCCATGCCGAACGGATCGGCGCACGTGCTGCCGAAGGTCGGTTCGTTGGTCGAGGGCCCGGCCTTCTATCCCCAGTTGTCCGGGCCGGCCAACCTGGCCAGGATCGACGCCGCCGACCGGACCGCCGACCCGGGCACTGCGGGGAAGCGGATCACCGCCGCGCTGGAGCGGGTCGGCCTGCTCGCCGCGAAGAAGAAGCACTACCGCGCTTATTCGCTGGGCATGAAGCAGCGGCTCGCGATCGCCGCCAGCCTGCTCCAGCCGCGCGAGCTGATCATTTTGGACGAGCCCACCAACGGCCTCGACCCGCAAGGCACCCGGGAGGTGCGCGGTCTCATCCGCGAGATCGCCACCGGCGGCATCACCGTGCTGGTCTCCTCCCACCTGCTGGCGGAGGTCGAGCAGATCTGCAGCCACGTCGGCGTCATGCGCACCGGCCGGCTGGTCTTCCAGGGCACCTTGGACGAGCTGCGGGCCCGTGGCGCCGCCCGGATCGAGGTCCGCACGACGGAGGTGGAGCGGGCGGCCGAGATCTTCGGCAAGCTCAGGCTGGCCGACGTCCGGACCGCCGAAGGCGAGGTAAGCGCTCAGCTCGCGGATCAGGCGCCCGAACGGATCTGCCGCGAACTCGTCTACGCAGGCGTTCCCGTCGCCGGCCTGAACACCCTCAAACCCAACCTGGAGGAGCTGTTCGTCGAGCTCACGGGGGAGGGATTCGATGTCGACGGCTGAACTCACGGCCGCCCCGGACAGGGGCGCGCAACGGCCGGTGGCGCGGCACCCTGGCGCCTTCCGGTCATGGTGCCGGTTGCTCGGGTCGGAACTCCGCCTGGTCTTCCGGCGGCTGCGCAATCTCGCCTTGCTTGCGGTGCTGATCGTGCTCCCGGTCGCCCTCGGGTTCGCGCTGTGGGCGGCCGCGCCGCGCGGCGGCGGCGGCGGGCCGAATGCGTCGTTCGTGGATCAGCTCGCCGGGAACGGGGTCTTCCTGTCGTTCATTGCGCTCACCATCATGCTCACGCTGGTGCTGCCGCTGGTTGTGGCGGTGGTGGCCGGCGACTCGATCGCTGGGGAAGCGGGCTACGGCACGCTGCGGTACCTGCTCACGGTGCCCGCCGGGCGGACCAGGCTGCTGTCGGTCAAGTACGCCGCGGTGGTGATCTTCGGCCTGGCCTCGTGCGTGCTGGTCTCGGGGGTGTCCTTGATCCTCGGAGTGGCGCTGTTCCCCGTAGGGCCGGTGACCCTGCTGTCCGGGACGACTGTGCCACTGGCTGACGGACTGCTGAGACTGCTGTTCGTGACGCTGTACGTGGCCGCGGCGATGGCCGCGCTGGGCGCGATCGGGCTGGCGGTCTCGACGCTGACCGAGCACGCGATCGGCGCGATCGCGGCGATCATGATCCTGGCGGTGGCCAGCGAGGTGACCGACAACGTGCCGCAGTTCGCGGCGGTCCACGCGTACCTGCCCACGCACTGGTGGCTGTCGTTCGACGCGCTGCTCCGCTCCCCGGTCGCCACCGGCGACCTGCTGCACGGGCTGCTGTCCTTCGGGGTGTACATCGTCATCTTCGGCGCGATCGCCTGGGCCCGCTTCACCAGCGCCGACGTCACCAGCTGACCCGCGCCACGGGCCTTCAGCGTCATGCTGGCGGCCGGCTGGTGGCTGATCCCCGTCGCATTCACCTCCTCCGCTGCGGTGCAGCACCAGGCCCACCTGCTGTGGCCATACTTCGTCGGCCTGCAGCCCGTCGCCGGCGTTGTCTTCGCCCTGGACGGCGTGCTCATCGGGGCCGGCGATGCAGGCTTCCTGCGAACCGTGACGCTGGTCGCCGCCGTGGGGGTTTTCGTCCCCATCACGCTCGCGGCGCTGCACTGGCATTGGGGCATCGGCGGGGTGTGGGCCGGGCTGGCCGGCTTCATCGGCGCCCGGCTGATCGGCATGCTGGCGCGCACCGCCCGAGGCCGCTGGGCGGTGACCGGGCCTATGGCGCGAGGTGCCTGATTCCGGTGCACCTTTCGCTGACGTCAGTCGTTGCCGAGAGCACCGGCGGTGGCGGCAGCGGCACGGCCGGGCGGAAGCCCGCTGCACGTCGCACCGGGATGCGGGGTGAGGGTCGTATTCGCCGGGCACGGGTTCAGGATCAGCGGTGGCTGTGGGCGCTGCCGGAAGTCGAATTCAGCCGCCAGGTTGCCGAGACCGGGGGCGGCCTCCCGCACGACGGGCCGCGAGTCGGGGCGGCCGTCGGTGGCCGGGTTGAGCCGCGCGCCGTGCAGGAAGTCATCCTCGATGAACCTGAGGTAAGCGTCCGGCGACAGGGTCTGGTGGTCGATGTAGCCGCGCCGGGCATAGGGGCTGATCACCATGGCGGAGACCCGGATGCCGTAGCCCTCGGCGTCGACAGTCGGCGGATTCACGTGGTCGTAGAAGCCACCCCAGTCGTCCCAGGCGAGGAAGATCGCTGTGGAGTTCCAGTCCTTGCTGCGCATCACCGCATTGATGATCCTGGTTACGTAGGCCTGGCCGGTGCTGACCAGGGCGGGCGGGTGCTCGCTGTCGCTACTGCGCGGCAGCACCCAGGAGACCGCGGGCAGCGTGCCGGCGCTGGCCTGGGCGTAGAACCTGCTCAGGAGGTCGACCCCGCCCGACTGCGGGCCCTGGTGGAGGTCGGTGAACCCGGGCAGCACATTCCAGATGCTCGGCACGCCCGTCCGGGCGGTGCGGCTCTTCTTCCCCGTCTTCTTCCCCGCCGGCTGGGCGCCGTGGTCGAGGTACCACCCCCAGCTCACGTGCTGCTTACTGAGCAGATAGGTCAGGCTGGTCCAGGCGAACGGGGTCGGGTTGGACGCGCTCCTGTTCGTCGGCTGGTCGTTGCTCGTGCAGCTCATCGGGTTGTTGACACTGGTGCAGTCCGCCGACCAGCCCGAGGCCATGTACAGGTGGAACGGCAGGCTCCACGAGTGCACCGACTCGTACATGTGGTCCTGAAGCACGAAGTTGCGCGCGTAGGCCCAGTAGTTGGGGATGTCGGGGCCGGTGTGGTAGCCCATGACGTCGGTCGGGCAGGGCCCGGTCGGCTGGCATGCGGGGTGCTTGCGGGTTGTCTTGGTGACCTGCGCCTGGCCGATGAAGCCGTCCATCGCGCCGTTGTGGGTGTCCGCGGCGCCGTTGGACGCCTGGTGCGGCCCGCCGGTGTTGCTGTCCGCGTGGTCCGCGTAGGGCTTGACGCAGGTCTGGGTGCGCGGGTCGGGCACGCAGACCGTCGGCGTGCCGTTCTGCATCGGGATGCCGTCGGCGCCGGGGTAGGTGGCGAAGTAGGAGTCGAACGACCTGTTCTCCTGCATGATGATCACTACATGCTTGATCTTGTGGAGGCCACTGGAGTTCGCGCCGGGCTGGCTTGACGCCATCGTCTGCGTCTGACAGCCGGCCGCCACACACGTCGCCGCAACGGCCAACCCCACCGAGGCGGCCGCCCCGAGCACGTGACGAACTTTCATCGGGCACTCCTGGGGGGTCAGAAATAGGGTTCTCCTGCCGCGCAGTTCGTCAGAAGCGTTTCTGATGTGCCTGGGAGGATGCCTGGAGTCCTATGGGAGCAGTTTGAGAGAACTCTGTGGATGCCCCGCACCCGGCGCCTCGTGACGGCTACGGCCGCGGCTGGGGGGTGTCGGCCTGGGCCGGGCTCGTGCCGGGGCAGACGATGCCCGTCTCATAGCCGAGGACGACCGCCTGTACCCGGTCCCGGAGCCGGAGCTTGGTGAGGATCCGGGTCACGTGCGTCTTGACGGTGGCCTCGCTGAGCGTCAGATGCGCCGCGATCTCCGCATTGCTCAGCCCACGGGCGACCAGGCCGAGCACCTCCCGCTCGCGCGGCGTCAGCGCGGAGAGGTCCTGATCCGCGGGCTGGTGACCCGGGCCGTGCGGAGCGAATCTCTCCACCAGCCGCCTGGTGATGGAGGGCGCCAGGAGGGCGTCGCCTGTGCGCACCAGGCGTACCGCGGCTACCAGATGTTCCGGCGTTACGTCCTTGAGCAGGAAGCCGCTCGCGCCGGCGGTGAGCGCCGCGTAGACGTACTGGTCCAGGTCGAAGGTGGTCAGGATGATGATCCGGCAGCCCCGCCCCGGCTGCGACGCGAGGATCCGCCTGGTGGCCTCCAGCCCGTCCATGCCGGGCATCCGGATGTCCATCAGCACCACGTCGGGCCGGTGCCTGAGGACCTCGGTGACGGCCTCGGCGCCGTCGGCCGCTTCCGCCGCGACCGTGATGCCCGCCGAGTTGAGGATCATGCGGAACCCGCTGCGCACGAGGGTCTGGTCGTCGGCGATGACCACGCGCGGCGGCGCGTCCGGCGCGGCGGGCTCCGCGGCCTGGCTCATGCCGGGATCCGGGCCCTGACCAGCCAGCCGCCGCCCGGCCGGAGGCCCGCGTCGAGGTCACCGCCGTACAGTTCCACCCGCTCGCGCAGCCCGAGCAGGCCCCGCCCCGGGGTGCTGCCTGCGCCGCCGCCCGGGCCGCCTGCGCTGCCGCCGGTCCCATCGTCGGCGATCTCGACCACCAGCTCATCGGGCCGGTAGTCGAGCCTGATCTCGGCCCGTGCCTGGCCGGCATGCCTGATCACGTTGGTCAGAGCCTCCTGGACGACGCGGAAGGCGGCCAGGTCCAGGCCCGGCGGCAGCTCGCGTTGCTTTCCGGACACATGCAGCTCGACGGGCAGTCCCGCCGCGGCGACCGGATCCATGAGCGAGCGCAACTGGCCGAGCCCGGGCTGCGGGCTCAGCGCCTGCGTGGTCCCGGCGATGGTGGCGGGCGCGCTGTCGGCGGCGCCGGGCGGGCCGAGCAGGCCGAGCAGATGGCGCAGTTCCGTCATGGCGGCCCGGCCGCTTGACTCCACGGCGAGCATCGCCTCGCGCGCATCATCGGGCGCGTCGTCGAGCACCCGCCGGGCCGCGCCGGCCTGCACCACCATCACGCTTACGTTATGCGTCACCACGTCGTGCAGTTCGCTCGCGATGCGCGACCGCTCGACCTCGAGCGCGCGCCGGGTGGCCTCCTGATGCTCGGCCGCCAGGCGGCGCAGCCTGTCCTGCGAATCGCCTGCCCGGCACCGCCAGATGTGCACCGCGTTGCCGACGATCGCGATCGGGATGAAGATCGCGATCGGCGTGGCCCGCGCGGGGATGGGCGGCGAGGAGTTCGGGAAGATCGCCATGACGGCGACCGCCGCGATCGCCAGGCTGAGCAGGGCCGGGCCACGGAACCGGCTGCGCACCACCGCGTTGTACGCGGCGAAAACGACCGCGACGAAGGTGGCCAGTGTCGAATAGTGGCTGGTCGCGGCCATGGCGGCGAGCAGCACCCAGAACGTTGTGAGCGGGAGCAGCCTGCGGCCGGCCAGTGGCAGAGACGTCGAGACCGCCGCCGCCGCGGCCGGCCAGCCGGCCCAGGCCGTCGGCGCCAGGCTCACCCTGACCCGAGGATCGAACCCCACGCCCCCCGGCAGTACCGGGATCACCCGGTATGCGGTGCCGCCCGGGATGCCCAGCCGGGCGACCTCGATCAGGGAGAACACGAGAAAGCCGACGGCCAGCGCGACATCAGCGGCCGCCACCCGCTTCGGCTCCGCGGAGCGCGGCTCCGCGGTTCGGGCGAGCGCCAGGGCCGCGCCCAGCCAGCCCCGCGCCGCGGTCCGCCACTCGCCGTTCACCTGCCCATTGTGACCCGTAACGGGCCGCACGGCCGTCCCTCCAGCGGTGTACTCGCCTGCACCAGCGGGATGACCTGCCGGGGCCGTCATCCGCACGCGGTACCCACATGCATCCACCAGGCGATGACCAGGTCACGGCCGCCCGGCCACCCTGGCACCGTGAACGCACTCATGCAGCTCAGCGACGTCAGCAAACGCTACGACAACGACGAGCCGGCCGCGGTCGACCGGGTCAACCTCAGCCTCGCCGCGGGTGAGTCGGTCGCGGTGATGGGCCCCTCGGGCAGCGGGAAGTCGACCCTGCTCAACCTGGTCGCCGGCCTGGACCGGCCATCCGCCGGCACGGTCACCGTCGCCGGGGAGCGCATCGACACCCTCAGCGAGACCGGCCTGGCCCGGTTCCGCAGCCGCCGGATCGGCATGATCTTCCAGTTCTTTAACCTGCTCGACGACCTGACCGTCGCCGACAACGTGCTGCTGCCCGCGCAGCTCGCGGGGATGCCCCGGGCCAGGGCGCGGGCCCGCGTCGGGCAGTTGCTTGAGGCGCTGCGGATCGAGCGGCACCGCGACGCCTATCCGGCCCGGCTGTCCGGTGGCGAGCGGCAGCGGGTCGCGATAGCCCGGGCCCTGGTGAACCAGCCCGACCTGCTGCTCGCCGATGAGCCGACCGGGGCGCTGGACACCGGGACCGGGGAGGAGATCTGCGAACTGCTCATCGATCTCGTCCGCTCGGGCCAGAGCATGCTGCTGGTGACGCACAACCCCGACCTGGCGGCGCGCTGCGCGAGCCGTGCCATCCAGCTGGTTGACGGCCGCCTCGTCAGCGACATCCGCGGGGCCGGGGTGCCGCGATGAGGCCGGGCCCGGTGGCGCGGGCCGTGCGCGGCGGCCTGTCCCGGCGGCGGGTGCAGACCGTCGTCATCGGCCTCGTCGTGCTCATCTCCACCGCCGCCTGCACTCTTGCTCTGGGCCTCCTGGTGGACTCCAGCGCTCCGTTCGACCATGCGTTCGCGGCTCAGCGCGGTGCCCACGTCGCCACGGCCGTCGACCCGGCCAAGGCCACCCCAGCGCAGATCGCCGCCACCAGGCGGCTGCCCGGCGTGACCGCTGTGTCGGGGCCCTTCGCCGAGGTGGTCATCAGCGGCCAGGTCAGCCTCCCCGGCGTCCCCGGGCAGGTCGTCATGCCGTCGATCACTCTCGCCGGGCGGGCATCCCCCGGCGGGCCGGTCGACGACATTACCCTGGACTCGGGCCGCTGGGTGAAAAACCCGGGGGAAGTGGTTGCCTCCCGCGACCTGGACGGCCCCACCCTCCAGCTTGGTCAGCAGATCACGGTGACCGGAGTTCCGGGGACGCCACGGCTCACCGTCGTCGGCATCGCCAAGTCGATCACCGATTCGGCTGGCGGCTGGGTCATGCCAGCCGAGATCGCGGCCCCGACCGTGCCTGGGACGCCGCCCTCGGCCCAGGTGCTCTACCGCTTCGCCGCCGCCGGAACCGCGGCGCAGGTCCGTGCCGACCTGGCCGAGGTCCGCGCGGCGCTCCCCGCGGGCGCTGTCACCGGAGGGCAGTCCTATCTCCCCATCAGGCTTCAGGCGAGCGAGTCGCTGGCGCCGATCGTTCCGTTCGTGGTGGCGTTCGGAATTATCGGGCTTGTCATGTCGGTGCTCATCGTTTCCAACGTGGTAAGCGGGGCGGTGGTCGCGGGTTACCGCCGGATCGGCATCCTGAAGAGCATCGGGTTCACCCCGGCGCAGGTGGTAGCGGCCTACGTGGGCCAGGTCGTGTTCTCGGCCGTAATCGGCTGCCTGGCTGGCGTGGGAATCGGGAACCTGCTGTCCGTGCCGTTGCTCAGCAAGACAGCGAACGTCTACGGTGTCGGCGTGCTCACGGTGCCCACGTGGGTCAGCGTGTTGGTGCCGGCCGCCGTGTGCGTCCTGGTGGGGATCGCGGCGCTGCTTCCCGCGCTGCGGGCAGGACGGCTCAGCGCGATCCAGGCGATCGCCACGGGGCGCGCTCCCCGCCGCGGCCGCGGCTACGCAGCGCACCGGCTGCTGGGCAGGCTCAGGCTGCCCCGCCCGGTAACCATCGGCCTGGCCGCTCCGTTCGCGCGGCCGGCGCGTACCGCCGTCACGTTGGTGGCGATCA
The DNA here is from genome assembly GCA_036394075.1 of Streptosporangiaceae bacterium. Lineage (GTDB taxonomy): Bacteria > Actinomycetota > Actinomycetes > Streptosporangiales > Streptosporangiaceae > JAWWPY01. Next base: position 14,707 of record DASWFT010000008.1, on the reverse strand, counting down.
TGTGCGGCGCCGGGACCGTAACGTTCGCCGTCGGCCTGAGCAGTTCGCTGAGCATGGTGGCCGCCGCGATCTCGCACTCGGCGTCCGAGCCGGTTCAGATCGCGCTGTCCGGAGGTTTCGCGCACATTGGCGGGCCCAAGGGCGGGCCCAAGGGCGGGCCCGTGGGCGGGCCCGTGGGCAATGCGGGGCCAGGGCCGCAGCAGTCGCCAGCGGCCCAGCAGCGGGCGGTTGAGGCGGCGCTGCGAGCCGAGCCCGGCACGCTCCGCTACGTCGCCGAGGCGGTGCAAGAGGCGAACGTGCCTGGGCTGGCCCACCAGATTCCCGTGCACGCCTTCCGTGGCCCCGCCACCTGGACCGGCTATGACCTCATCAGCGGGCGCTGGTACCGGGGCTCGGGCGAGGTAGTGGTTCCCACGTACTTCCTCACCGTCACGGGCAAGGCCGTCGGTGACACCGTGACGATCACGGTCGGCGGTGCGCAGATCCCGGTGCGAATCGTCGGCGAGGTCTTCGACACCGAGAACCGCGGCCTGGCCATGCTCACCGACTGGCCGACGCTGGCCCGGGCGATCCCCCGACTGGCCCCGCAGTGGTATGACGTGGCGCTCCGGCCGGGCACCAACGCCCGGGCCTACGCGAACGCGATCGGCGGCAGGCTCGGGCCCGGCTTCGATGTGAGCGTGAACACGAACGACCCGTTCTTCCTGACCCTGGTCGGGATGATCGGCCTCCTCACCCTCATGCTGGCTCTCGTCGCTGGTCTTGGCGTCCTGAACACAGTCGTGTTGAGCACCCGGGAGCGGGTGCACGACATCGGCGTGTTCAAAGCGTTGGGCATGACGCCCCGGCAGATCATCGTCACGGTAGTCTGCTGGGTCGCCGGGACCGGGCTGGCCGCCGGCCTCCTCGCGGTTCCGGCCGGGATCGCGCTGCACAGGTACGTCCTGCCGGTCATGGCCCGGTCGGCGGGCACCAATGTGCCGGCCAGCTTCCTGCACGTCTACCGCCTGGACGAACTAGCGCTGCTTGGTCTGTCCGGACTGGTGATCGCGGTGCTCGGTGCGCTCCTGCCGGCGGGCTGGGCGGCGAAGGTATCGACGGCATCGGCGCTGCGCGCCGAGTGAGCGGCCTGGCGCGGGCCCGCGCTCGGCTCAGCCGCCGGCCAGTAGCATCGCGAGCCGGTGCCACTGGTCAGCGGTGAGCCGGGCGGCGCAGGCGTCCGGGGACACGCCCACCCGGGGCAGCACTCCGCGGATGCGGCCGCCCGCGCTGGGCGGACGGCCGCGCGCGCCGAGCGGGCGGCGGCGCGCGGCAGGCTCGCGCACCACGTCACGCACCGTGTGATGCACCGGCGCGTCCGGCCACCGGTAGGCGGCCCGCAGCAGCCGCCGCAGCAGGCGCTGGCCCTCGGCCGAGGCCACGAGGGGGCGCGGCCGGATGGACAGGTGCGCGGCGCTGACCCGTGGCCGCGGGGCGAAGCTCGCGGCGGGGAACCCGGCCGGCGATGCGCATCTGGTAGCGGCTCGTCCACCAGGCGGTCTCGGCGTCCCGCGGCACCGGCGCGGTCAGCCATCTCGCCACGCCCCAGGCCGTGATCAGCTCGGCCCCGGCCAGCGGCACCGACGGGTCCCCGGCCAGCCGCCGCATCAGGGCGGTGGTGATCGAGAAGGGGACGCTGGCCACGACCAGGAAATCCCGTCGTGGCAGCGGGACCTCCCGCAGGTCGGCCTCGACCACGGTGACCCGGGGCTGGCCCGCGACGCGACGGCGCAATCTGGCGGCGCAGCGCGGGTCGCGCTCGATGGCGATCACCCGGGCACCACTGGATGCCAGGGCCGTCGTGATGGCGCCGTGCCCCGCGCCCAGGTCGAGGACGAGGTGCCCATCGCCAGCACCTGAGGCGCGGGCAAGCCGGGCGATCAGCGCGGCGTCACGCAGGAAGTGGGCCCCGGCCGGGTTCGGCGCTGCTGGCCGCCGCCCTGGCACGGAAGACCATGACCATCGACATGGCCCAACTCCTCGGCTCGGATGTGATCAGCTCAGACGGTAGGCCGCCCGGACGCCGGCCGTCCACTGCATTTCCGGCCTGCGGGCACACGCGTTTCGGGTCCTGACCGCGAGTCGCCGGGCCAGATGTTCCCGCGGAAGCCGTCTGACCTGACCCGCTTGCGGTGTCGCCAACGAGCCCGGTGCGGGATTGGTGTTGTCAGGACGAGCCCGGTGCGGAATAGGTGTCGTTACGAAGCGTTTCCGCGGGAACGTCCGCGCCACGTTTCCGCGGGAACGCCTCGCCCGCGCCACGTTTCCGCGGAAACGCCCCCGCCCTGCGTTTCCAGGGAAACGTCGCCCGGGTGCCAGCCTCAGAGGACGTCGTGGCCGGGGTGCGGCTCCTGCGGGATGGGACTGCGCTGGGCCGGGATGCTGCCGAGGCGGCCGGCCTGGTAGTCCTCGAACGCCTTGACCAGCTCGTCCCTGGTGTTCATCACGAAGGGGCCATAGGCGGCCACGGGCTCCCTGATCGGCTCACCGCCCAGGACGAGGATGTCCAGTTCGCTGCCGGGGCCTTGCTGCGTGCGGGCGGCCGCGACGGTGATCACGTCACCGGGGCCGAACGCGGCCAGTTGGCCGGTGCGCACCGGGCGCTGCTCCGGCCCGACGGTGCCCGATCCGGCCAGCACGTAGACAAGCGCGTTGAAGTCGGGTCGCCAGGGCAACTGGAGCTGCGCACCTGGCTGCAGGGTCACGTGCAGCAAAGTGATGGGGGTGTGGGTGACTCCGGGGCCCTGGTGACCCGCGAGATCGCCGGCGATGAGCCGGATCAGCCCGCCGCCGTCGGACGACGACAGCAGGGCCACCTGGCCGGCCCGGATGTCCTGGTAACGCGGGCTGGTCATCTTGAGCCTGGCTGGCAGGTTCACCCAGAGCTGGAAGCCGTGGAACAGGCCACCGCTGACCACCAGTTCCTCCGGCGGCTCCTCGATGTGCAGGATCCCGCCGCCGGCGGTCATCCACTGGGTGTCGCCGTTGGTGATCAGGCCACCGCCTCCGTTGGAGTCCTGGTGCCGGAAGACGCCGTCGATGATGTAGGTCACGGTCTCGAAGCCGCGGTGCGGATGCCAGGCGGTGCCCTTCGGCTCACCCGGCGCGTAGTCGACCTCGCCCATCTGGTCCATGTGCACGAACGGGTCGAGCCGGGCCAGTTCCACGCCGGCGAACGCCCGGCGGACCGGGAAGCCCTCACCTTCGAAGCCGGACGGTGCGGTGGTAACCGACACAACCGGCCGGCTGGAGGTGGCAGCAGGATCCGGGTCAGGGACCCGTGGCAGGACCAGGATGTCTGCTGCGGTAACGGCGGGCATGATGTCTCCTCTGCTTAGGCTCTGCCTACATCCAGCCTAACGATAGTTGACTGCGCAACATTCCCGCCGCCGCGGGGCGGCCTGCCCGGCTCGCCAAACACGCTTGCCCGCTGGTCGGGCTGGCCGGCCACGCCTGCCCGGCTGGCCGGCCGCGCCTGCCCGGCTGGCCGGCCGCGCCTGCCCCGCTGGCCGGCCGCGCCTGCCGGGGTGGCCGACGGCCGTCGCCGGGCTGCCATTGTCACGGATTGCCACAATGGTCGCGCCGGGTAATTCATTCGGGCAGACTCGGGTGCGTGAACCAGCTAGGGGTGGGATCGGTTCTCGGCGGTCGGCTGCGGCTGGTCGAACCGGTCAGCAGCGACGTCACGGGCGCCGTTTGGCGGGCTGTGGATGAACATTCCGGCCGTGAAGTAGCGGTCAAAGCACTCCAGGCGCACCTGGTCGGCGATGCCGTGGCGCAGGCCCGGTTCCGGCTGGTGGCCAGGACACTTACCCAACTGTCGCATCCGGCGATCGCCCAGGTTTATGAGTACGGCGATGGTGACCTCGGTGACGGCATCGTGGTCCCCTACATCGTCCGGGAAGTGGTCAGCGGGCAGACCCTTGAGGCACGCCTCGAAAACGGCCCGCTCCCGGTCGGCGAGGTGCTGCGGATTCTGGGGTCGGTGGCCGATGCCCTGGCGGTGGCACACCGGGCCGGCATCGCGCACGGCAACATCGAGCCAGCGAACATCGTGCTCGGGCCGACCGGCGTCAAGGTCACCGACTTCGGTCTCGCGGCCCTGCGCGGTCAACCGTCCGGCGGGCCGAGCCGCAGCCCGCTCGCCTACCCCGCGCCCGAGCTGGCCAGCGGCAGCGCGGCGACCCCGGCATCTGACATGTACTCACTGGGCGTGGTGTTCGTCGCGTGCCTGACCGGGATCGCGGGGGGTGTTCCAGGCGCAGCGTCCGCGGCCGACGCCACTGACCCGGTTCCGGCCAGCCTGGCCGCGCTCTGGGCGGCCTGCCTGGGCGCGAACCCGCAGGACCGGCCCAGCGCGGCTCATGTCGCCGTGATGTCGCGGCAGATCCCCGCTGACCGCGCGCTGGTGCCGGCCGTCTCCGCGGCTGGCGCGGGCGACGAGGCGGAGCCGCCCGCCGCGCCGCCGCCCAAGAGGCCCGGCCGGTTCCGCGTGCCCCGCCTGCGCCGCGGCCCCGGGATCGCGGTAGGCGGGGCGGTGGTCGCACTGGCCGCCGGGGTGATCGCGCTGACGCAGCTCCCGTCGTCTCCCGTTGACCGGATCTCGGGTCCGGCGGCGGACTCGTCGACGGTCGCGGCGCCTCGCTCACCCGGGCCATCCGGATCCGTGTCCACCTCGGTGCGCAGCGCGACACCTGAAGCCTCGTCGCCGACCCTGGCGTCGGCGTCGGCGTCGGCGTCCGCGTCGGGCGTTACCCCGCTCAGCGTGATCGGCGAGCTGTCAGCGACCGTCCGGCACGGGATGGCGACCGGCCAGATCAGGCGGGACGTCGGCGTGGACTTCGAGAACTTCATCCAGCCGGTGCAGGCCGAGCTCAGCGCCGGGCGGCCCGCTGACGTGCCGCAGCTGGTGTCGACCTTGCGGGCGAAGCTCAGGCAGCGGCTCAGCGAGGGCACGATCAGCTCGGGAATCGAGCGGCTGATGAGCAGTGAACTCGACTCGCTCCTGGCCAGCGCCGGTCACTAGGGCGTGTCCCGTGGATCTTGGCCGTCGCGAGCGGCCGTCCGGAGGGATGGATCGCAAGGCGGAGGAGGAGCCAATAGCGGAGCTATTGGCGACGACGACAACGCCGCGAGGCGCCTTCCGGTGGACGCGCAGCAGGCTGAAGATCCACGGGACACGCCTTAACCCGAACTTGCCGTAGCGCTCCGTAACGATCAAGGGTTGACGTGCGAGGACGGTGTAATCTAGCTTGAAGTTGTAGCCAGTGAATTGAGATAGTTGCAGACCGGTTCCTGATCATTACCGCTATACTGCCTGGCATGGGCCGTCAGATCGGTGCGATGCACGTGGCCAGGATCCCGAGCCGGTATGTGGGCAAGTCGGGTGAGGAACGGCGCTATGAGAGCGTGCTGCTGCGCCGCACATTCCGCCAGGAGGGCAAGGTCAGGCACGAGACGCTGGCGAACCTGTCGCACCTTCCCGGGGAGGTCATCGCCCTGGTCGACGCCGCGCTGAAAGGCGTCACCCTGGTAGACGCGGAGGCGGCGTTCGAGACGGAGCGCTCAGTACCGCACGGGGACGTGGCGGCGGCGCACGTGATGGCATCGAAGCTGCGGCTCAGGAAACTGCTGGGGCCCGCGTGCGCGGAGCGGGACATCGCCTATGCGCTGATCCTGTCCCGCGCGGTACGGCCGGAATCGAAATTGTCCACCGTGGGCTGGTGGGCCGGGGAAGACACGACGCTGGGAACCGACCTGGGCGTGGCGGGCGCCAGCACCGATGACGTGTATGCGGCGATGGACTGGCTGGTTTCCCGCCAGCGCGATATCGAAAAGCAGCTCGCAGCGCGGCATCTTTCCCCCGGCGGGATCGCAATGTTCGATCTTTCATCGTCGTGGGTGGAAGGCTCGTGCTGCGAGCTGGCCGCGTTCGGCTATTCCCGGGACGGCAAACGCGGCCGCAAACAGGTCGAGTACGGGCTGCTCACCTGCCCCGAAGGACGCCCGGTCGCCGTCGAGGTATTCGCGGGGAACACCTCTGACCCGGACTCGTTCAAGACCGCCATCACCCGCGTGCGCGGCGATTTCGGCATTGACAGGCTCATCATGGCCGGTGACCGCGGGATGATCACCAGCACGCGGATCAGCGACCTGAGCAAGCTGAAGGGCATGGACTGGATCACCGCGCTGCGCGCCCCGGCGATCGCGGCGCTGGCCAGGGACGACGGCCCACTGCAGATGTCGCTGTTCGATCAGCAGAACTTTGCCGAGATCACCCATCCCGATTATCCCGGGGAGCGGCTGATCTGCTGCCACAACCCTTTCCTGGCCGCTGAGCGGGCACGCAAACGCGAGGACCTGCTCGCCGCCACCGAGAAAGACCTGGCGAAAATCAGGGCCTCTGCCGACGCCGGCCGGCTGGACGGCGCAGGCGAGATCGGCGAGCGGGCCGGGAAGGTCATCGGCAAGCACAAGGTCGGCAAGCACTTCCTCCGCGAGATCACCGGCACAGCATTCACCTTCCGCCGCGATCAGGAGAAGATCACCGCCGAGGCAGCCCTCGACGGGATATACGTCATACGCACCAGCGTGAAAGAAGACATCCTCGGCCCGGCCGGGGTCATCACCGCCTACAAGAACCTCAAATACGTCGAGCGTGACTTCCGCATCACCAAGGCCGACGACCTGGACCTGCGGCCCATCTACCACTACCTCGGCAACCGCGTCCGCGGCCACATCCTGATCTGCATGCTCGCCGCCTACCTCACCTGGCACCTGCGCGGCGCACTGGCCGAACTCACCTTCACCGACCAGGACATCCCCGTAAATGACGACCCCGTATCCCCCGCACGGCGCTCAGCACAAGCAACAGCAAAGGACGGCCGCAAATGCAACACCGGCCGCCTGCCGGTCCGCAAATACGGCGACCTCCTCGGCCACCTTTCCACCCTCGACCGCCAGACCATCAATTTCAGCGGCCAGCGGATCGAGAAACTCACCAGCCCCACCCCCGTCCAGCGGCGGGTCTTCGAACTGCTCGGCGCCCCAGTGCCCCTCACCATCCAGTAGCCAGTAACACCAGCCCGCCCGGCCCCCTGACCGTCGCCATCACACCAGGTCAGACCACTGGCCGCACTACCAAGATCACGCAAGTTCGGGCTAGACCAGACCGGCCCACAAGGGCCCACGCTATGCGAGGGCTGGACAACCGGGGACCTCGCCGCGCACCTGGTGCTGCGGGAGCACCGGCCGGACGCGGGGGCTGGCGTGATGGGCGGCCCGCTGGCCTCCTACACCAAGCGCGTACAGCGCTCGCTCAGCCAGCGGACGCCGTACCCGCAACTGGTCGAGACCATCCGTAACGGCCCTCCGAAGCTGTCCTTCTTCGCGATTCCGGGCGTGGACCAGCGGGCCAACTTCGTCGAGTACTTCGTGCACCACGAGGATGTGCGGCGCGGCGCACCGGGCTGGGAGCAGCGGGATGTCAGCACGGACCTAACCGAGGCGCTGTGGCAGCGACTCCGCCTGGCCAAGTTCCTGCTGCGCAAGGCACCCGTCGGAATCGAACTGGTCAGGGACGACCCTCCCGCGGACCCTGGCCCGCAACAGGTCCGGATCACGGCCAAGGCCAGTACCCCGGTGGTCACGATCACCGGCAGCCCGGCGGAGTTGACCCTGTGGGTGCTCGGCAGGACCTCCGCGGCGCAGGTCAGGCTGGAAGGCAACGAGACCGCGATAGAGAAGCTAGCCGACCCGGCCTGGCGCCACTGACCGGCGCCGCGGGCGCCAGCGCGGTACCGGCATCGGCGGGCAGCGGACGCGCCGCCGTATTGCCCCGCGCGTCCGGGGATCCCGGGGAGGCCACGCCGAAGTCATCGCGGACGATGTGCGGCTCGCCTTTGATGATCTCGATGGCCCGGTAGGGCGCGGCGGACCCGCTGCGGTGGAGAGGTCCACCAGCGTCAGGTCGCGTCCCCGCACCTGCACCGTCGACCCGCTGACCGTGCCCGCCAGTCGGTTGGTGAGGCCGACGAACTCGGCCACGAACGCGGTCGCCGGGCGCGAGTAGACGTCGGTGGGCGGCGCGAGTTGCTCGATGCGGCCCTCCCGCATCACGCCGACCCGGCATCCGGGCACGCCGCCGCCCAGCACAACCGTTATCCGCACCAACCTTCACTGCCTGCCCGCCATCACCGGCCAGAACCGGACCCGCTCAGTCAATCGTCGCCGGGTGACGCGGACCTGAACGGTCCGCATGGGTCGGCCAACAATTAGGATATATGGCACAAATCGGGCTAGTTCTGGCGATCGGCAGTTACCGATAGGCTGCCGGAGGGGCACGATGGGATGGATCGCTGACACGGTCCGGCCGCGGCAGCGCCAGTGCATGTCCGGACGGAGGCTGTGAGTTGCAGGTACTCGGCATCGACATCGGCGGCACAGGGATCAAGGCAGCGCCCGTCGACCTGACCACAGGCACGCTGGCAGGCGAGCGGGTCAAGGTGCCCACTCCCCGCCCGGCGGTTCCCGATGTGATCGCGGGCGTGGTGCGGGACCTGGCCAAGGGTTTCGGCTGGACCGGCCCGGCCGGAATCACGTTTCCGGGGGTGGTGATCAACGGGATCACGATGACGGCGCACAACCTCGACCCGGCGTGGATCGGCCTTGACGCCCGTGCCCTGTTCGCCGAGGCGACCGGGCTCGAGGTCGCGGTGCTCAACGACGCCGACATGGCGGGAGTGGCCGAGATGAAGTTCGGCGCGGGCGCCGGGGAGCAGGGGACCGTGATGATGCTGACGTTCGGCACGGGGATCGGCAGCGCCCTGTTCCGGGCCGGCACCCTGGTGCCGAATACCGAATTCGGCCACATCGAGATACACGGCCACGACGCGGAGAGCCGGGCGTCGGAGCGGGCCAAGGTACTGCACGATCTCAGCTGGGGCAGTTGGGCCGGCCGGGTGGACAATTACCTCGATCACGTGGAGGCCCTAGTCGCGCCGGACTTGTTCATCATCGGCGGCGGGATCAGCAGGAAGGCCGACAAGTTCATCCCGTTGCTGACCAGCATCCGGGCGCGCATCGTCCCCGCGGCGCTGCACAACGACGCGGGCATCGTCGGTGCCGCGATGGGACCCGGCCTGAGCCCAGGGTCGGCGGCCTGAGCCCTAGGACGGCGGCCTGAGCCCCGGTCGGCGGGCTGAGTCCCAGGACGGCGGCCTGAGCCCCGGTCGGCGGGCTGAGCCCCCCGGTTGGCGGGCTGAGCCCCCGGTCGGCGGGCTGAGCGCCCCGGTTGGCGGCCTGAGCCTCACAGTCAGCGCCCTGAAGCCCCGGGTAGGCGGACCGCGGGCGACCTGAAGCCCAGGGTCAGCGGACCGGGCAGCCCGCGGCGCGTAGCACGTCTTTTACCTCGGCGATCCGCAACTGCCCGAAGTGGAACACGCTCGCGGCGAGCACGGCGTCGGCCCCGGCCGCGACCGCCGGGGCGAAGTGCGCGAGTTCACCGGCGCCGCCGCTGGCGATCACGGGCACATCGACCACCGCGCGGACCGCCTTGATCAGCTCTAGGTCGAACCCTGCCTTGGTGCCATCGGCATCCATGGAGTTGAGCAGGATCTCGCCGACGCCGAGCCCGACCCCGCGCGCGGCCCATTCGATCGCGTCGATGCCGGTGCCCCGCCGGCCGCCATGCGTGGTCACCTCGAACCCGCTCGTTGGCCCGGCCGCGGCCCGCCGGGCATCGACCGACAGCACCACGCACTGCGAGCCGAACCGCTGTGCTGCCTCGCCAAGCAACTCGGGCCGGGCGATCGCCGCGGTGTTCAGCGACACCTTGTCCGCGCCGGCGCGCAGCAGCCGGTCCACGTCGTCCACGCTCCGCACCCCGCCACCGACGGTGAGCGGGATGAACACCTGGTCGGCGGTCCGGCGGACCACGTCAAGCATGGTCTCCCGGCCGCCGCTGGACGCGGTGATATCGAGGAACACGACCTCGTCCGCGCCCTCCGCGCCATAGGCGGCCGCCAGTTCCACCGGGTCGCCCGCATCGCGCAGGTCACGGAAGTTGATCCCCTTGACCACCCGCCCCGCGTCCACGTCCAGACACGGAATCACCCTGACCGCGACCGTCACGCCGGCCTCCGAGGGCGGGTCAGGTTATCAGTTAGGTTTTTGGCCCCTATAGGGGCCAAAAACCTAACTGCTGAGTGTTGTCCACAGCCAACCGGCGGCAGCAGGCACGGCGGGGGGGTCATCGGGCTCCGACTCCTGGGCTGTAGGCGACCGCCTCGACCTCGACCAGCATCCGCGGATCGATCAAGGCTGATACTCCGATCATGGACGTGGCGGGCATGACATCGCTGAACGCGGCGCCATGCGCGCGGCCGTACTCCTCCCAGCGCGAGATGTCGGTGACGAACATGCGGGTCCGCACTACATCCGAGAGCGCGGCGCCCAGCTCATCGAGGGCGGCTCGCAGGTTGCTGATCGCCTGCGTCGTCTGCGCGTAGGCGTCGCCTTCGTGCACGAAGTCCGCGCCGAGCACCGACGTGCAGCCGGACACGAACACGTAGTCACCCGCGGCCACCGCGCGGCTGTACCCGACGACCGGCTCCCACGCGGCCCCGGACGAGACCCGGCGCGTCACCCGGCCACCCCCCGCCGCGTCACGCGGCCACCGCCCCGCCGCGTCACCCGGCCACCGCCCCACCGTGTCACCCGGCCACCGCCCGCAGCGCTTGCTCCAGGGTGAACTCCCCCGCGTATAGCGCCTTGCCGATGATGGCGCCTTCCACGCCCTCCGGCACCAGCGCCGCGATCGCGTTCAGATCATCAAGGCTGGACACACCGCCGCTGGCGATCACCGGCCGGGAGGTGCGCGCGCAGACCGCCCGCAGCAGGTCCAGGTTGGGGCCGGTCAGCGTGCCGTCCCGGGTCACGTCGGTGACCACGAACCGGGAGCAGCCATCGGCTTCCAGCCGGGCCAGGGTCTCGTCCAGGTCGCCGCCGTCGCGGGTCCAGCCACGAGCGGCGAGCCGGCTCCCCCGCACATCCAGGCCCACCGCGATCTTGTCGCCGTGCTCGGCGATGGCGCCGCGCACCCAGTCCGGGCTCTCCAGCGCCGCGGTGCCGACGTTCACCCGCGTGCACCCGGTGGCCAGCGCCGCGGCCAGCGACGCCTCGTCGCGGATGCCGCCGGACAGTTCCACAGCGATGTCCAGCCGCGCCACCACGGAGGCGAGCAGCGCCGCGTTGGACCCGCGGCCGAACGCGGCGTCCAGGTCGACCAGGTGGATCCACTGTGCCCCGGCCGCCTGCCAGGCCAGCGCGGCCTGCAGCGGATCCCCGTAACCGGTCTCGGTGCCCGCCGCGCCCTGGACAAGCCGGACCGCCTGGCCGTCGGCCACATCCACCGCAGGCAGCAAAGTGAGCCGCATCAACGCACCATCTCCAGCCAGTTGGCCAGCAGCGCGGCGCCCGCGTCGCCGGACTTCTCGGGGTGGAACTGGGTCGCGGTGAGCGGGCCGTTCTCCACGGCCGCGATGAACGGCTCCCCGTGCTCGGCCCAGGTGACCAGCGGCGGCGCCAGCGGGCCACCAGGTTTGAGCGGGAGCGAGCGGGCCGCATAGGAGTGCACGAAGTAGAACCGGGTGCCGGGGCCGATGCCGGCCAGCAGCTGGGACCCGGCGGCGGCGCGGACCGTGTTCCAGCCCATGTGCGGCAGGATCGGAGCGGTCAGCCGCTCGACGGTTCCGGGCCACTGGCCGCACCCTTCCGTGCGCACGCCATGCTCGACCCCGTCGGCGAACAGCACCTGCATGCCGACGCAGATGCCGAGCACCGGCCTCGACCCGGCCAGCCTCCGGTCGATCACCACGTCACCGCGGACCGCCCGCAACCCGGCCATGCACGCGGCGAACGCGCCCACCCCGGGCACCACCAGCCCATCCGCATTGAGCGCGGTTTCCGCATCCGCGGTCACGGTCGTGTCCGCTCCCGCCCGCACCAGCGCTTTTTCAGCCGAACGAATGTTTCCAGAACCGTAGTCGAGCACAGCGACCCGCGGCCGCTTCATCGCCCAGCCCCACATGAGCCGGCCGCCTCAGCGGCCCGGGGCCGCCTCACGACTCGCGCCCTCCATGATCGCGGTGCCCTGCTCGCCCGGGGGACACAGCGCAAACCCCGGGGAAACCCCGGACCCATGGCCGGACCCCCGGGCATACCCCTTCTCCATGATCGCGGTGGATTACTGGGGGCCTATACGACCACCTATCAACCGCGATCATGGAAATGGGGAGTGGGAAGGACGCGATCATGGAGGAGGGTTGGGGGAGCTGGGTCACAGGACGCCTTTGGTGCTGGGGATGCCGGGGTTGCGGGGGTCGGGGGCGACGGCCGCGCGGAGTGCGCGGGCAACCGCCTTGAACTGGGCCTCCACGATGTGGTGCGGGTTGCGGCCGGTGACGTCCAGGTGCAGGCAGATGCCCGCCGACGACGTCACTGACTCGAAGAAGTGCCTGGTCAGCGTGGTGTCGTAGGTGCCGATCAGCGGCGCCATGCCGTCCGGCTCGGCGTGCACCAGGTACGGCCGGCCGGACAGGTCGATCGCCGCGCGGGCCAGCGTCTCGTCCAGCGGGATGACCGCGTCGCCGAAACGGCAGATGCCCGACTTGTCGCCGAGCGCCTCGCGCAGCGCCTGACCCAGTGTCAGCGCGGTGTCCTCGACCGTGTGATGCGCGTCGATCTCGATGTCGCCGCTGGCCTGGACGCTCAGGTCGAGCAGCCCGTGCTTGGCCAGCTGGGCGAGCATGTGATCGAAGAACGGGACACCGGTGCGCACGGCGGCCGTGCCGGTGCCGTCGAGGTCCAGTTCGACGAGGACGCTGGTCTCCTTGGTGATCCGTTCCACCCGTGCCGTCCGGCTCATGTGCTGTGCTCCCCCGCTCGCCTCCGGGGCGCCTGAAGGCGGCGCCTTCCCTCGTCGCTCGTCCCTCGCTCCTCAGTCCAGGCACCGCCGCGCCCCTCCGGCTCGCTCACACTTCGCTCCTCAATCCAGGCACCGCCGCGCCCCTTTGGCTCGCTCACTGGTGCACCCTCCCCGGCCGGGCGCTGGGCCGGCCGGGCCCAGCGCCTGACGTCTCGTGTAGCACCGCGTCCAGCGCGTCGCGGAACGCGGTCATCTCCTCAGGTCGGCCGACGGTAACCCGAAGCCAGCCCGGCGGTCCGGTCTCGCGGATCAGCACACCGCGGTCGAGTAGCGCCTGCCAGACCGCGTGCCGGTCGGTGAACTCCCCGAACAAGGCGAAGTTGGCGTCCGAGTCCGCCACGGCGAGCCCGCGGCCGCGCAGCCAGGTGACGAGGTCGTCCCGTTCCGCGCGAATGGCCTGAACCGTCGCGAGCGGCTCGTCCCTATGCGCCAGGGCGGCCCGCGCCACGGCCTGGGTCACGGAGGACAGGTGATAGGGCAGCCGGACCAGCAGCAGTGCGCTGAGCACCTCGGGATCGGCCGCCAGGTAGCCGACCCGCGCGCCGGCCAACGCGAACGCCTTGGACATCGTGCGGGTCACCACGAGCCGAGGGTGCTCGGGCAGCAGGGCGAGCGCGCTCGGCGTGCCGTCCCTGGCGAACTCCGCGTACGCCTCGTCGACCACCACCACGCCGGGCGCGGCCTCACAGACCGCTTCGATGACCGCTGTAGGGAGCGAAGTCCCGGTCGGGTTGTTCGGCGAGGTGAGGAAGGTCACGGTCGGCCGCTCCGCGCGGATCACATCGACCGCGCGACCGAGGTCCAGGCCGAAGTCGGCGTCCCTGGCCGCACGGACCCACGGGGTGCAGGTGGCCAGCGCGATGAGTGGGTGCATCGAGTAGGACGGCTCGAATCCGAGCGCGACGCCATCAGGTCCGCCGAACGCCTGCAGCAGTTGCTGGATGATCTCGTTGGACCCGTTGGCCGCCCAGACCTGGCCCCCGGTGAGCCCGTGCCCAAGGTAACCGGCGAGGTCCTCGCGGAGCGCGACCGCGTCCCGGTCGGGGTAGCGGTTGAGCGCGCCCGCGACCTCAGAGACCGCGTCGGTGATGGCGCGGACCAGCGCGGGCGACGGCGGGTACGGGTTCTCGTTCGTGTTCAACTGGACAGGCACATCCAGTTGCGGCGCCCCGTAGGGACTCTGGCCGGCCAGGTCCTTTCGCAGGGGCAGGCCAGTCATCGCGGCGTCCAGGCGGCCGGCACCCGGACGCGGACGGCGGCGACGTGCGCGGCCAGGTCCTCGGCGCCGCCCAGGGCGTCGATGTACGGCGCGACCCCGGCGAGCGCGGCCTCGTCGCACTCGACCAGGTGGATGCCGCGCAGGAAGGACAGCACGGACAGGCCGCCGCTGTGCCGCGCGGTGCCGCCGGTGGGCAGCACGTGGTTGGAACCCGCGAGGTAGTCGCCGAGGGATACCGGGGCATAGGGGCCGACGAAGACGGCGCCCGCGTTGCGGACCCGGCGCGCGAGCCCGGCGGCGCCCTCGGCCTGGATTTCCAGGTGCTCGGGCGCCCATACGTCGGCGACCGCCAGGGCGGCGTCCAGGTTGTCCACGAGCACGCAGGCGGACTGGCCGTCCAGGGCAGCTTGCACTCGTTCACGGTGCCGGGCCGCGGCGACCTGGCGGCCGAGTGCCTCGTCGGT
>DASWFT010000007.1:0-2125 GCA_036394075.1 Streptosporangiaceae bacterium | reverse complement strand
CTATGTGCCATAGGGTTACACGGAGCGGGCTGGCCAAGTCCTTGTCCGACAACAGCCCGGGCAGCGGCGTGTCATCGAAACGGGCCGGCAGCACGTACTCCCGCCGTTCTCGCACTGCTCTGGCCAGCGCGGCCCGGCGCTCGAGCCGGGTCCAGTCCCGCGCGGCGTACTCGGCCGAGACGAACACCACGACCGCTGCCGCCTGCTCGCCATAAATGGCCGACAGTTACTCGGCCAGGTACTTCCCCACTGCCCTTAAGTTTCCGGGGTTTTGTACCCATTCCTGTAGATTTGATTTCACGATGTCGATGGTGTAGCTGACTTCTTCGGTGTGCCTGGTCCGGCGTTCGGCTCTGGTTCTCCCCGATGTCCGCTGGCGGCCCTCGCGGTGGCGGGGCAGGGCCAGGATCGCGGCGTTCAGGCTGGCCAGGAGGCCGGCGGGCCTGCGGCCGCAGTGCCGGCAGCAGGTGTCGGCGGCGACGTGGGCGCGGATGAGGCCGAGCACGGCGGTGAACGGGAGGAGCCCGGGGTCGAGGCAGGCTTCCGCGGCGGCGCGGGCGGCCGCGGCGGCCACGATGTTGTGGATGAGCAGCAGTGCCCAGGCTTCCTGCCGGGCCAGTTCCGGGGACTGGCCGCGCAGCGCCCGGCGGGGGCCGCGGACGGTTTTCTTCAGGTGAAGGAACGCGATTTCGATTTGCCATCTCTCAGCATAGAGGACGGCGATCTCCGTGGCCGGATAGGCCTCGTGGTCCAGGAGGGTGGTCAGGACCCGCATCCGGGTGGTCTTCCGCCGCC
Source organism: Streptosporangiaceae bacterium (assembly GCA_036394075.1). GTDB lineage: Bacteria > Actinomycetota > Actinomycetes > Streptosporangiales > Streptosporangiaceae > JAWWPY01. The sequence goes on along the minus strand of DASWFT010000007.1, from coordinate 1,330 downwards.
CGCTGCGGGTCCCGGTCATGATCGTGAAGGTGACGAGCCGGGCGATCGTGTCCGGGAGCCGTTCCGCGCCGGGGTCGCCCGTGTCCTTCCTGCGCCGGGCCCGCATCCCGTCCGATTCACGGAGCATGACCAGCTCAGAGCCGTCGGGCAGCGTCCTGATCGTCTTGAGGGGGACGGATCTCGCTCCGTTCTTCACACGCCAGGCCAGTTCCGCGCCGGCGGCGGAGAACCGGATCCAGCGGTACATGGAGAAGAATCCCCGGTCGGCGAGGTTGAGGATGCCGGCGGTGAAGCTGGCCTCCAGCTCGTCGGCCAGGGCGTTCTCGCCGTCGTGGTAGCCGCCGATCGCGGCGGCGATCCACCGGAAGGTGGCGGTGCGGACGTGCGCGGTGACCCGCAGCAGCGGCCGGGCGCCGTCCGCGGGGGTCCCGAACTCGCCGTCCAGGACATCATTCCGGGCCAGCTCCATCGTGGTGCCGTCGATCGCGGTGACCTCCAGGCCCTTCCACAGCAGCCCGATGCCCAGGTCCGCGTCGGCGACGGCGGCGTCGAGCTCGAAGGCCTTCTTCATCACCTGCTCGCCGAGCAGCTTCCTGGCCTGCGAGAACGCCGGCCCGGTCGGGATCTCCGTGCCGGGCGGCAGCCGCAGCCCGGGCAGCCCGAACGCCGTCGCGAGCACGCTGTCGTAGCCGGGCCCGGGAAACAGGCAGGCCACCAGGACGCAGATGACGGTCATCCTCGCGGTCAGCACCCGGTCGTACTTGTGGCCATTAGGGGCTTCGGCCAGCGCGCGGGCGATCACGTCCTCCGCGAGCAGTTCCTCCAGCAGGCCCTGCCGGTCCAGTTCCGCCAGCCACTCCGTCCAGAACCCCGGCCCGGACGCGAGCCGGGCCGCCAGCTCCGCGGCCCCGGAATCTTCTTCCGCGCCGGATGGCACGGGCGGAGTGGACGCAGGCACGGTGACCATGGCAAACTTGGCAGTCAACAAAGCTCCAGGTGAACGGAAATGGTCTAGACAACCCCGTTCCTACCAGGAGCTTTGTTCTATTACAGGGACCGCCGGACCCCGTTATCCCATCGCGATCAGCATGCGGCCAGGCCGTGACCAGCCCCGCGAAACCAGGACACGGGACCTCATAAGTCCGGAAACTTTAGGGCAGTGGGGACGTGGCTGAAACATGGACCGGGACAACCTGGTTTATCGAGGGAGACATCTCCGACTGTTTCGGGAGCCTCGATCATGAGATTATGGTCGGGACTCTCGCGGAGAGCATTCACGACAACCGGTTCCTCAGGCTTGTGCGCAACATGCTTCAGGCCGGATACCTGG
>DASWFT010000006.1:0-10292 GCA_036394075.1 Streptosporangiaceae bacterium | reverse complement strand
CATCCGACACCACCTGGAACGCTTCCCTCGACTGCGTCTCGTTCCGGGGGAACCGATACTTGGGCACGGGCCTGGTCAGGTTGTGCCCGGCGAACACCGAGTCCTCCAGCTGCTCGCGGACGGTGTCTCGCTCGTGCAATGCCATGGTCAGCAACTCCTCGATCGGGACCACTCCGCTTCGGCTCTGCTTCGGCTTTGCTTCGGCATCCCGCGGCCTGGCACCAACCTCCCCCAGCGGGAGCGGGCTGGTTGGTCCCGATGCTGGCGAGCAGCGACCGGTCCCGTCATCACCCACCATGGGTGGTACGGGAGATTCCCTTGACGATCCACGGCGCCCACAGCTGACGTCAGCGCGTCGCGGAACCGGCGGCCAGGGGCCAGGACTCGCGTGCGGTCAGGGCCGCCGGGCGTCAGGCTCGGTGATGTCGTCGAGGAAGCCGATGGTCGCCGCTGTGGTCGCCAGATCCGGCCCAGCTCACCGCCGGGTGCGGTGAGCTGGGCGATGGCGAACCCATGGGCAGGCTGCTCGTTGAGCACCGCGAGCACCGTCCACTCCGCCAGCGACAACGACGGCCAGGCGCTCATGAGCCCGAGCCTAGATGATCACAGCCGCTGTTACCTGGGGGAAATCCCCCCCGTGAAGACGGGCGCTAGCCACGGTCCGCCGGGCACAACCCGCTCGTAACGTGATTTCCGAAGGTACGCACCCGGTGTGCCGGCCGTCCGGGGTTCCGGCGGCCGTGCCGGGGCGAAGAAGGGAGATCCCGTGATAGAGGCCCGTGGCCTGGCCAAACACTACGGCTCCACCGTGGCGGTGGATGGCCTGAGTTTCGACGTGCGGCCAGGGATGGTGACTGGTTTCCTCGGCCCGAACGGGTCGGGCAAATCCACCACCATGCGGATGATCCTGGGGCTGGACGCGCCGGATGCCGGGCAGGCTCGGATCGGCGGGCGGCCCTACCGGAAGCTGCCCTGGCCGCTGCGCGAGGTCGGGGCACTTCTGGAGGCCAAGGCGTTCCACCCCGGCCGGTCCGCCCGTGCCCACCTGGCCGCGCTGGCCGCCAGCAACGCCATCCCGCGTACCCGGGTGGACGAAGTGCTCGGCATCGTCGGCCTGGAGGCAGTGGCACGCAGGCGGGCCGGGAAGTTCTCCCTCGGCATGACCCAGCGGCTGGGCATCGCCGCGGCACTGCTGGGCGACCCTCGGATACTGCTGCTGGACGAGCCGGTCAACGGCCTGGATCCGGAGGGCATCCGATGGATCCGTGACCTGCTGAAGTCGCTGGCCGCAGAGGGCCGCACGGTGTTCGTATCCAGTCACCTGATCAGTGAGATGGCGCTGATGGCCGAGCACCTGGTGGTGATCGGCGCCGGGCGGCTGCTGGCCGACACCTCGGTCGCCGAGATGTCCGCCCGGTCGGCGTCGCTGGAAGACGCTTTCCTGGAGCTAACGTCCGCGGGGGCGACGTCATGACGGCCAGAACTGCTCCGGTATCCGGCCCGCACTACCGGTTCGCACAGGTGGCCCGGATGGAGTGGATCAAGCTACGGAGCCTTCGTTCCACCTGGTGGACCCTGGCGATCACAGCGGCGGGGGCGATCGCCATGGCCATCGCCATCGGGGTCAACACGAAGAACACCGCAGGCGACCTGACGAACAACGCATTGGCTGGCATGATTCCGGGCCTGCTGCTCATTGGGGTGCTCGGCGTTCTCATGATGACCAGCGAGTACACCTCCGGGATGATCCGGGCCACGCTGGCCGCGATCCCCAACCGGCCGTTGCTGCTGGCCGCGAAGGCAGCGGTGTTCGGCCTGGTGGCGCTGGCCGTCGGGGAGGCCGCCGCGTTCATCTCCTTCCTCGCGGGCGGGGCCGCCCTGCGACATGGCATACCCGCTCCGACACTCAGCCAGCCCGGGGTGCTTCGCGCGGTGGTGCTGTCCGGGGCCGGTTTCTGCCTGCTCGCGCTGCTCGGCCTGGGACTGGGCGCCATCATCCGGCACACCCCGGCCGCCATCGCGGTGTTCGTCGGCGGTGTGTACCTCATCGCGCAGATAGTCGGCGCGGTCGCGCACGCTGTGGCGGGCTATATGCCGATATTGATCATCGGGAACTCGCTGAGCACGACCAAGCCGGTGTCCTGCGGAGGAAATGCCGCGCAGTGCCCGCGCCTTCTGTCGGCGTGGGCGGGCCTTGGCGTGCTCTGCCTGTATGCCGCGGTGGCGCTGCTCATCGGCGGGTGGCTGCTCGTCCGCCGGGACGCCTGACTCGCTCGGGGCCCGGTGGCGGGACAACGGGAGGCGCGAGTGAGCGAGCCGGAGGGGCGCGCGCCGCCTGGACTGACGCGCCGAAGGGGCGCGGCGCTGCCTGGAGCGACGAGCGACGAGGGAAGGCGGCGCGCTAAGCGCCCCGGAGGCGCATAGGAAGCAGAGCGTGAGCGGACAATGAGAGCATGGGCATCACTGGTCCGGTGCGCACGGTGACCGCGTCCCCGCTGCCCGGCGGCGGCCGGTCGCTGGCCGGCCGGGCCGCTGGCGGGCCGGCCGCCGGGCTCGCCATCCTGCATGCCGCCGTGCGTGCGCCGTTCACCGGCCGGGCCCGGCGTGAAGTCCTGTTCTGCCTCAGCGGGCTCCCATTCGTCCTGGTCAATCCGGTAACGGTCTTCCAGGTCACCGCGGTACTGCTGTGGCTGTTCTGGCGGCCCACGCCGGCTCGGCCGCCGAACCTGTCCTGGCGGGATGTGGCCGCCGCCGGGACCGTCGTCGGGCTAGTGTTGCTGCTCCTGGTGGCGACCGGCGCCGCACGCGGGATCGGCGCGGCCTGCCGCAGGCTGGCGGCCCGGCTGCTCGGCGAGCGGATCGCGGCACCACCACCGCGGCGCCCTCGCCCCGGCCTGCTCGGCGGGCTTGACGCCAGGCTCCGCGACGCCCCCGGCTGGCGGGCGGTGGCATACCTGCTGCTGAAACTCCCGGTCGCGCTGTTTGGGTGCTACGCCGTCGTGCTCTTCTGGGGGGTCGGCCTGATCAACCTGACCTACCCGTTCTGGTGGCTGACGTTCCGTAACCACGCGCCGGGGGTGCAGCTGCGCCCGGTGCCGGTTTTCACCCCGTTCGGCTGGTTCGGCCAGGGCACCTTCCATGTCGCCACCTTCCCAGGCACGTTCGGTGCCTTCGCGGCGGGCGCTGGCATGCTGCTCGCCGCTCCGTGGGTGACCAGGGCGGCCGTCTCGGCGGATCGCTGGCTGATGCGGGGTCTGCTTGGCCCGGGCAGGCTGGCGCAGCGGCTCCGCGACCTGGAGCACACCCGGGCGCTGGCGGTCGATGATTCCGCCGCGCTGCTGCGCCGCGTGGAGCGCAACCTGCACGACGGCGCGCAGATACGGCTGGCCACCCTGGCGATGGATCTCGGCATGGCCAAGGAGAAACTCGGCGACGACGGCGAAGTGCTGGACCCCGCGGCGGTCCGCGAGCTGGTCACCTCCGCCCACCAGGCCGCCAAGGACGCCCTCGTCGAGCTTCGTGACCTGGCCCGGGGCATCCACCCGCCGGTGCTCGACAACGGCCTGGCGGACGCTTTGGCCACGCTGGCGGCGGGCAGCGCCATCCCGGTCGAGCTCACCACCAGTATCCCGAGGCGGCCCACGCCGGCCATCGAGACGATCGCCTATTTCTGTGCCGCCGAACTGCTGGCCAATGCGGTCAAGCACAGTGACGCAGGCACAATCAAGGCCGACGTGGCCGGACGGGACGGGATGCTGGTGCTGGACATGACGGATGACGGCCGCGGCGGAGCGGACCCGGTGCGCGGCAGCGGCCTGTCCGGGCTGGAGCAGCGGGTGAGCACGGTGGACGGCCGGATGGACATCGTGAGCCCGCCGGGCGGGCCGACGCGGATCATCGTCCGGCTGCCGCTACGCGCCTGAGGCTGGGCGGCATGACAGCATCGCATCGCGTGCGCGCCGGGACGGCTGAGGACCGCGCATTGCGTGTCGTGATCGCCGAGGACGCCGCCCTCTTCCGCGAGGGCCTTACCCGGCTGCTCGCCGATCGCGGCCACCAGGTGGTCGCCGCGGTGGCCGACGGTGATGCGCTGCTCGCCGCCGTCGCGCGGCATCATCCCGATGTCGTGGTGGCGGACATCCGGATGCCGCCGACGCACACCGACGAGGGGCTGCGGGCCGCCATCGAGATCCGCCGCGACCATCCAGGAACCGGGGTGATCGTGCTCTCGCAGTACATCGAGACCAGGTACGCGGCACGATTGCTCGGGGGCAACGCGGCTGGCGTCGGCTACCTGCTCAAGGACCGGGTCGCCGACGTGGCTGAGTTCGCCGACGCGCTGGCCCGGGTCGCCCGGGGCGGCACCGCGCTCGACCCCGAGGTCGTCAGCCACCTCGTGCGCGCCAGCGGCCACGCCGATGGCCTGGCTGGGCTGACCGCCCGGGAGCGCGACGTGCTCGCCCTGATGGCCGAGGGCCGGTCCAACGCGGGGATCGCCGCCGCCCTGGTCGTCTCGGCGGGGGCGGTCGAGAAGCACGTGGCCAGCATCTTCGGCAAACTTGGCCTTCCGCCGTCAGAGGCGGATAACCGCCGGGTGCTCGCCGTCCTGCGCTACTTCGGGTCCTGAGCTGCCGGGGCAGCTTGGCGGGATCGGGCCGCGGTGGAGGATAATCCAGCAAAGTGGGCGAGGAGATGCGGGAGCCGATTCACGTCGTGGGTGCGGCGGCGCTCGCGGCCGGGTGGTCGCATCGGCATCGCGACGTGTCCGGCGGCTGGTTGCGGCCCACCGTATTCGGGGCGGTGGACGGGCTGGTCACCAACGCCTCGCTGATCGCCGGGCTCGGCGGCGGCGGGGTGTCGTCGCACACCATCGTGCTTACCGGCGTTGCCGCGCTAGTTGCCGGGGCGTTTTCGATGGGCACCGGGGAGTACGTCTCGGTGACCAACCAGAACGAGCTGGTGCATGCGGAGGTCGCCATCGAACGCACAATGCACGCCCGGTTCCCGGCAGCCGAGCAGGCCGAACTCGCCGACACGTTCCGCGGCTATGGCGCCGACCCGGAAACCGCGGCCAGGATGGCGGCCGCCGTGTCGCAGGACCCGGACACCGCACTGCGTGTGCATACCCGCGAGGAACTGGGCGTCGACCCATTCGAGTTGCCCTCCGCGGTGCTGGCGGGCCTCTCGTCGCTGGTCGCCTTCTCTCTCGGGGCGCTTGTGCCGCTCCTGCCCTACCTGGTCGGCCTGTCTAGCCTCGCAGCCGCCCTGGGCATCACAGCGGTGGCCCTCCTTGCTGGCGGAATGGTGGTGGGCCGGCTCACCGGCCGGCCATGGCTGCGCTCGGGCCTGCGCCAGCTCGTCCTGGGCGGGGTCGCCGTCGCGGTGACATTCGCCGTCGGCAGCCTCATCGGCGGCCACGTCAGCTGAGGTCCGCCAGCAGGCCAAGGGATTTCGGTTAACCCCCCACGTTCGTTCTCGCGCGGGTCGCCGACGGTGCCAGCCTGGCGGCTATCAGCCGCGAGGCCGGACTGCACAAGGACTGGCTGTCGCGTCACCTCGGCGACATCGACCCGGCGGCGGCCGAAGCCGTACGGCAGCGGCATACCGACCGGTGGGACACCCGGTGGCGGCTGGTGCTGAGCCGGCTGGGCTTCCCCGACGTGCCCAGCTACTTGCACGAACGCCACATCGTGCAGCATCGGACTATCAACTCAATCGCCGCCGAGGTCGGCCTGACTCATCACGCCGTCGAGTCCGCGCTGCGCCGTCACGGGCTGGCCCGGGTGGCTCACGCCGCCAAGCGCCATGAAGCTGACCTGCGCGCGGCGCAGGTCGCCGCCCACCTCGGCTTCGACGCCATCGCTGACTACATCAGCCGCCGCAGGACCGCGGACTGGACCTGGGGCGCCATATCGGCGGAGTCCGGGCAGCCACAGTCGTGGCTTCGCCGGCATGCCCGGGACACACGTTCAGCCGCACCGGGCCCAACGCAGCCCGTTCCGATCCGGTGAATGTGCCATTGCACGGGTTACAACCCACGTAATGCCACATTCACCAGCGGCACGGCGTCGGCCGGCGTGCCGATGACCCGCCACTCGGACGCGCGATGCGGCCTTCCCGGCCGGCCGGGGCTAGCGTGAGCATCACAACGCCGTTGATCAACATGGAGAGCCTGAAAATGCAGCTAAGTGCGCGGAACCAGATTCCAGCCCGGATCACCAGCATCAACACCGGGGAGGCGATCGCCAACATTGAACTGGACGCGGGCGGGGTGCGCCTGGTGGCCTCGATCACCGTGGAGGCAGTCCGCCAACTCGGCCTGGCCGAGGGGAGCGAGGTCACCGCGGTGATCAAAGCATCAGACGTGATCGTGGCCACCGGCAGCTGAGTTCCGGCAACCACAGCCGGCCAGGCAGGCCGTGCATCCGTCTCTGCTGGGCCAACTGGGCGTGTCTCGTAGCTCTTGGCGCAGGAGGCAGAAGATCTGCGAGACACGCCTTGGGAGCCGGAATCAGATCTGGGTAAAGAACTCAAGCTCGCGCAGCGCCACCGCCTGCCCCCGCTGGCCCGGGTACACGTGGCCGATCACGACGGTGATGGCCGTGACGCCACGCAGGCTGACTGAGCGATTCTGGAAGCTGAGCGTGTCGTCGAATGACAACCTGACGGGCGGGTGGCCGCCGACGATGAACTCGATCGCCTGCGGGCGCGCCTGGGTCCGGTAGTCACCGCCGGGCTCTCCGGAAAGCACCCCGACCCGGTCGATCTTCTGCGGGCTGGCGAACCGGACGGTGAAAGTGGCGCCGGCGCCGGTGGCACCACCGCTCAGCCAGTACGTCTGCTGTACGCCGTCGATCGCGAGCTGGGCCGGATGACCGGGTGCCGAGGATGAGGCGCTGGCGCTGACCGGCACGACGTTGGCGTAGCGCTGGCTCAGCTGGGATTGCGCCCGGTGAGCCAGGCCGAAGACGTGGGTGGTAATCCAGACCCGCGCCGGGCCCAGGCCAACCCCGAGCAGGCCGACCACCATCAGCAGCGGCGCGTACCTGCTCAGTGCCCGCCGCACGGGCGTCTTGGGGTGGCGGATGCGCTGCCGGGCGGTGTCCGCCATGGCACCCAGCCCGCGCGGGCCGACGGCTGGCGTGCTGAGCTGGGAGCCGTGGGCTGGCGGACCGAGCTGGGAGCCGTGGGCCGGCACGCCGAGCTGGGAGCCGGGGCCTGGCGTGCCGAGCCTCGGGCCGCCGGCCGCGGTCGCCGTGGCGGCGGGCTGCCCTGGTACCGCATCGTGGCTCAGGAAGCCGCGCGGCCGGTCTCCGGCCGCGTAGGGACGGCGCCCGCGCAGCCGGTCCAGCATGCGCCGCCACCAGCCCGGGGCGAGCCCTTGCGCCGCTGCGCCTGGCCGCAGCGACTCGCCGCAGGACCGGCAGAACGTGCGGCCCTCAGGATTGCGCACACCGCAGGCCGAGCAGTAGGGGCCCGCATAGACCTGCTCGGTCATCACCGGGACGGGTCCGGGCCGGTCTCGCTCGGCGACGGGCTTGCGGGCGGGCGGCTGCCTGCCATCCACCGCGCCCGCCGCGGCTTCGACCGGCTGACCCGACCATTCGAGCAGGACGCCGCACGATGCACAGAAAGCGTCTCCCGACACGGCGGCATTTCCACATTCACTGCATACGATCATGACTCCACCACTTCGATCCGAAGCTGACTGAAAACGGACAGGGCGGGCTGCGCCGCGCTGCGGGCGCAAGCCGCCACGCTGGCCGGATCCCGGCCAGCAGGAACCACTACGGTGATCGTGACCACCGGGTCGAACGACGGCGCGATCGCCGCACCCGGCTTGTCCGACCAGGTCACCGAGCCGGACTCGGCCACGCTGACCTGTTCGGCTGGTACGTAGGCAGCGGTGGCGACGACGTCGCGCAGGCCCGCGGCCGTGCCCCGGACCCGGTACGCGCGCACTGCGCCCGCGATGAGCGCCCGCTGCCGGTCGCTCGCATCGGCCTCGGCGCCGACGTCAACGCCGATGTCAGCGCCGACGCCGACCAGTGTGCCGAGCCAGGCCAGGAAGTCGTCGGGCGCCAGCCACGGGTCGAGGTAGGCGGCGAAACAGTCAAGCGCCGTGACGACCGGGCCGAGCAGTTCGTCAAACGCGGCGCAGAGTCCAAGGAAGAGCGGGTCCTCGTGGAAGAGCGCGGGAACCGGCCCGCTGACCCGGTATGCCGCGCTGGTGCTCTGTTTCCTATGCGCCTCCGGGAACTCCGCGCTCATGGGCGGACCTGCACCTGGTGGTCGAAGGAGAACGGAAGCTCGTCGGCGGCCACCTCGACGTGCTGCGACGCCTCGGCGCGGGCACCGGTGAGGGGATCGGCGGGGTAGAGCCGCGCGTCCTCCACGTAGTCCAGGTCGGGCAGGGCGGCCAGCGCCCCGTGCACGTCGCCGAGCGTGACCGGCCGCCCGAACGGCCAGCCCGATCCGGCCGGCCCGCCGTCGCGTGGGTGCAGCCACCGGTACAGGGCGGCGAGCGCATCCGCGGCGAGCCGATCGCAGTCACGGTCGCGCCGGGCGCGCAGCCGCACCGCGACAGTGACGCCGCGGTAGCGTGGGGGCTCCACCACGATCCGCATGCCCACCATCCGGCGCCTGTCAAGCGCGTCGGCGATCCGCCCGAGCAAGTCCTTGTCCGGGGTCAGCGCGGCGAAGGGCAGCCGCCCGGGGCCATAGCCGACCACGTCAGGCAGCACGAGGACCCGGACAGGATCGGCGGGCGCCGCGGGCGGAACGCAGTGAACTCGCACCGCCGTGCCAGCCGCTTCGCCCGCGATCACCTCGTAGTCCTCGGCGGTGACGGCCCGGTCGCCGGTGCGCAAGGCGCGCCCGGCCCGCAGCTTCGCCTCGTCGACCGTCTCACCATCCCGGCCGCCACCGGCCGGACGGCGGTTGCCCGCCGACTTTACGTAAGGGATCGGAGTACGCAGTACGCACAGGGCGCCAGCGCCGACGTTTCCCGCGGCGCCGCCGCCGGTCCAGTACTCGCGCAGGCGCAGCGTGGCGCCCTCGGGGGGCACCCGGCCGTGACTGCGCATCAAACCGTCGGCGAGCCGCACCGTCGGCCCAAGCTCGATCACCCCGGCCGCCTTGTCCAGCCGGAAATGCGGATCGTCCCGGCCACTGCCGGCGAAATCGGGTACGGTGCGCCACTCCTGCCAGCCTTCGTCCGACGAGACCTCGAGGACGGGCGCGTCGGCGGTGTCCAGCACCGGTTTCCTGGCCAGCGGGAAGCACTGGCCCGCTGATCCGTCCGCCTCGCCCAGCACGTCGCCGCGCACGCGATCGGCATGGATCGCCGCCACGGTGCCGCCCAGGCACGCGGCGGAGAGCCGGGACAGAACCGGGCTGCGGCTGTAGGCGGGATAGTCCTGCGCTGACTCTGTCACCACGGCTCGCACCCACGCGGCCCGGATGCCGTTGATCAGGGAGGGGACGTGCCCGGCCGGCAGGTGCAGCAGGATATCGCCCGGCCTGTTCAAGCCGCCGGTGCTGTCCTGCTCCACCTCGCACCCGGTCCAGCCGGAACCGGTGAACGCCTCCCAGCGCAGCGGCGGATGACGGGGGTCGACGCCGATGCCCACGATCTCGCTGTCGGTCCGCAGCAGCACGATGCAGCGCGGTGCCGGGGCGGACAGTCCTGCGTAGAGCCGGTCACCTGGCCGCGGCACGTCGCAGAAGCAGGCCACCCGCTTGCCCCGGGCCAGGGCCGGGCCGAGGTCCGCGAGTTCACTCGGCCCGTCGGCCACCGAAGGGGCGGCGCGCACTTCGGTAAGGGACACCGCCGCGATCTCAAGGTCGGCGATGGTGCTGAAGGAAACCTGCTCCTCGCCGGGCAGCCGCCGGGTCGCGACCTGCGTGCCCGCTGGCACCCTGACCGGCTCGGGCCGCGGCGCGGAGAGCCGGAACGTCAGGTCGGCCCTGGCCGCCGCGGGCGGTCGCAGCGAGATTCCCAGGAGGTCGAGGAATTTACGGTAGTGCCGCTCCGGGACCTGGTTCAGCCGGTAGCTGAGCTGGTCGGCAACGGTGGCCACCGCCTCGATCAGGGTTACCCCCGGATCGTGGACGTTGTGATCCGTCCAGGCCGGGATGCGGCGCTGGATGAGGCGTTTGGCGTCATCTACGAAGTCCTGGAATCGCCGGTCGTCCAGGTTGGGCGCGGGGAGCGGCGGCATGTGCTCACTCCTCAGGGATCGAATAGAAGGGGAAGACCAGGTTGCGCCGGTCGTTGGTGGCCTTGATCC
>DASWFT010000005.1:0-14800 GCA_036394075.1 Streptosporangiaceae bacterium | reverse complement strand
GCGATCGAGCAGGAGCTGACGAGCTAGGGCGGGTGGCCAGAGATCTGCGAGACCGGTCCTGAGATGGGAACCCAATGACGAAGCTGCGTGGTGGCGTCCCGCACAGCCGGCGGCGCGGGATGCTCACACTGGAGCAACTGCGCGTCGAGGTGGGGGAGGGCGAGATCGACACGGTGGTGCTCGCCTTCACCGACATGCAGGGCCGGCTGCAGGGCAAGCGGCTCGCGGCGGACTACTTCCTCGACGACGTGGTCGGGCACGCCGTGGAGGGCTGCAACTACCTGCTGGCCGTGGACGTGGAGATGAACACCGTCGACGGGTACGCGATGTCCTCGTGGGAACGCGGGTACGGCGATTTCGTGCTCACCCCCGATATGAGCACCTTGCGCAGGATTCCCTGGTACGAGGCCACCGCGCTGGTCCTCGCCGACCTCGGCTGGCACGACGGGGCACCGGTGGTGGCCTCGCCCAGGCAGATCCTGAAGGCCCAGGTGGACCGGATGGCCGAGCGCGGCTGGCAGGCCATGGTCGGCACCGAGCTCGAGTTCATCGTGTACTCGACGTCGTACGAGGACGCGCAGGCCAGCGGGTTCCGCACCCTCGTTCCGGTCAACCAGTACAACGTCGACTACTCGATCCTCGGCACCTCCCGGATCGAGCCGCTGCTGCGCAAGCTCACCAACGGGATGGCGGGCGCCGGCCTCCAGGTCGAGTCGGCCAAGGGTGAGTGCAACCTGGGCCAGCACGAGATCGCGTTCCGGTACGCCGAGGCCGTCACGACCTGCGACAACCACTCGATCTACAAGACCGGGTCCAAAGAGATCGCCGCGGCCGACGGGATGAGCCTCACCTTCATGGCCAAGCCGAACGCACGGGAGGGCAACTCCTGCCACATCCATATCTCGCTCCGGGACGACGACGGCGAGCCGGTGATGGCCGGCGACGGGCCATATGGCCTGTCGCCGGTCGGCGAGCACTTCATCGCCGGGCAACTCGCCGCCCTGCCTGAGATCGCGCTGTGTTTCGCGCCGAACATCAACTCCTACAAGCGCTACGTGCCGGGGAGTTTCGCGCCGACCGCGGCCCGTTGGGGGGTGGACAACCGGACGTGCGCCATGCGGCTGGTCGGGCATGGTCCTTCGCTCCGGATCGAGAACCGTGTCCCGGGCGGGGACGTGAACCCCTACCTGGCTGTCTCGGCCATGATCGCGGCCGGGCTGCACGGCATCGACCACGAACTGCCGCTGGAGCCGGCCCTCGACGGCAATGCCTACGACGACACCGGCCCCCGGGTACCCCACACGCTGCGCGACGCGCTTGAGGCGTGGCAGAAAAGTGAGCTGGCCAGGGAATCGTTCGGTAATGAGGTTGTGGAGCACTATGCCAACGGCGCGCGGGTGGAACTTGCCGCCTTCGACGCCGCCGTCACCGATTGGGAACTGCAACGGGGCTTCGAACGCCTCTGAGTGCAGCCTCCGCAGGCAGCGTCGCCGAAACAGGGAGCAGGCCCAGGCATGTCCACGTTCACCGTGCTGAATCCGGCCACTGAGGAACCAGTGGCCGAAGTGCCGCAGTGCTCGGCCGAGCAGGCCGATGAGGCCATCGGGCGTGCGGCCGTGGCACAACCAGCGTGGAATGCGGTCTCGCCCGGCGACCGGGCGATGGCGCTGCGGCGTTTCGCCGACGTGGTGGACGCACATGTCGATGAGCTTGCTGACCTGGAGGTCGCGGGCTCCGGGCACCCGGTCGGGCAGGCCCGCTGGGAGGCAGGCAACGTCGCGAACGTGCTGCGCTACTACTCGGCGGCGCCGGAGCGGTTGTTCGGGCGGCAGATCCCGGTGCCCGGCGGCGTGAACGTCACCTTTCAGGAGCCCATCGGCGTGGTCGGCCTGATCGTGCCGTGGAACTTCCCGATGCCGATCCTCGGCTGGGGCCTGGGCCCGGCGCTCGCGGCAGGCAACCCGGTCATCGCCAAGCCTGCGGAGCGGACCCCGCTGACGGCCATCCGGATCGGGGAACTGGCTCTGGAGGCGGGCCTGCCCGAGGGCGTGTTCCAGGTCGTGCCCGGCAAGGGCAGCGTGGTCGGGGAGCGCCTGGTCGGCCACCCTGCCGTGCGCAAGATCGTGTTCACCGGATCCACCGAGGTCGGCCGGCAGATCATGGCCGGCTGCGCGCGGCAGGTGAAGCGGCTCACCCTGGAGCTTGGCGGCAAGAGCGCCAACATCGTGTTCGCCGACGCCGACCTGGAGCGGGCCGCCGCCACCGCGCCCTACGCGGTCTTCGACAATGCCGGGCAGGACTGCTGCGCGCGATCCCGGATCCTGGTGCAGGCCGCGGTCTTCGACCGTTTCATGGAACTGCTCGAGCCTGCCGTGCAGGCCGTCGCGGTGGGCGACCCGCGGGCCGCCGGCACCGAGATGGGGCCGCTGATCTCGGCCGAGCACCGGGCGCGGGTCGCCGCCTACGTGCCTGACACCGCGCCGGTCGCCTTCCGGGGCGCCGCCCCCGACGGACCCGGATACTGGTTCCCGCCCACCGTGCTCGCCCCGGTCGGCGCGGATGACCCGGCGTTCACCGACGAGGTGTTCGGCCCGGTCGTCACCGTCGTGCCGTTCGCCGATGAAGCCGAGGCAGTATCGATCGCCAACGACACGCCCTACGGGCTGTCCGGGTCGATCTGGACGCAGAACGTCGGCCGCGCGCTTCGCGTGTCCCGCGCCGTGCAGGCCGGCAACCTGTCGGTCAACTCGAACGCCTCGGTGCGCTACTGGACCCCGTTCGGCGGGTTCAAGCAGTCCGGGCTCGGCCGGGAACTCGGGCCGGACGCGCTGGACGCGTTCACCGAGACCAAGAACGTCTTCATCGCTACTGATGATTAGCTAGCCCACTGATTAGCCAGCACCTGATTAGCTAGCACCGAGGGGTGAGCACGCACATGCAGCGCCTGCAGGACCGATGCGCCGTCGTCACCGGCGCGGCCAGCGGCATCGGGCTGGCCGCCGCGCGCCGGCTGGCCGCCGAGGGTGCCAACGTCGTCGCCGTCGACATCGACGAGGACGGCGGCAAGGTCGCCGCGGACGAGATCGGCGGGCTCTTCGTCCGCGCCGATGTGACCTGCGAGGACGATGTCCGGCACATGTACGAGGTGGCAGTCGGCCGGTACGGGTCCATCGATGTCGCCTTCAACAACGCTGGCATCTCGCCGCCCGACGACGACTCGATCCTGACCACCGACCTCGATACCTGGCGGCGCGTCCAGGAAGTCAACCTGACCTCGGTCTACCTGTGCTGCAAGTACGTGATTCCGCAGATGCGCAAGCAGGGCAAGGGCTCGGTCATCAACACCGCGTCGTTCGTCGCCGTCCTGGGCGCCGCGACGTCGCAGATCTCCTACACCGCCTCCAAGGGCGGCGTGCTCGCGATGAGCCGTGAGCTGGGCGTGCAGTTCGCCCGCGAGGGCATCCGGGTCAACGCGCTGTGCCCGGGGCCGGTGAACACGCCGCTGCTGCAGGAGCTTTACGCCGCCGACCCGGAGCGGGCCGAGCGGCGGCTGATTCACGTCCCGATGGGCCGGTTCGGCGAGCCGGAGGAAATAGCGGCCGCGGTGGCGTTCCTGGCCAGCGATGACTCGTCGTTCATCACGGCATCCAGCTTCCTGGTGGACGGCGGGATCTCCGGCGCCTACGTGACGCCGATATGAGGCCAGCCCCTGTGAGACCAGCCGCTGTGAGGCCAGCCCCTGTGAGGTCAGCCCTATGAGGTCAGCACTGTGAGCGCCGGCCAGCCTGCGAGGCCGGTCATCGGGCTCACCGCGTACGCCGAGTCGGCCCGGTGGGCCGCCTGGCACGCCCCCGCCACGCTGCTGCCCCTCGCCTACGCCGAGCAGGTGGCCGCAGCCGGCGGCATCCCGGTGCTGCTGCCGCCGGTAGCGGGGATCGCGGCCGCGGCCGGGCGGCTGGACGGGCTCCTGCTGACCGGCGGCGGGGACATCGACCCGGCCGTCTACGGCGCCGAGCCGCATCCCCGGACCGCCCGGGTGAGCCAGCAACGTGATCGCGCGGAGCTGGAACTGCTGGCGGCCGGCCTCGCCGGGGGCCTTCCGGTGCTCGGCATCTGCCGCGGGCTGCAGGTGCTCAACGTGGCCCGCGGCGGGACCCTCCACCAGCACCTGGGCGACCTGCCAGACCCGGCGGGCCACGCGGCGCACAGCCCGGCCCCTGGCACCTACGGATCGCACCCGGTCCGGATCGCCCCAGGCAGCAAGCTGGCCGAGATCCTCGGCTGCGCTGAGGAGCCTGCCCCTAACGGACAGGGCCCTGGCGGGCCCGGTGCCGGCGGGCCGGGCGCGCCGTGGCGTGCCGTGCCCACCGCCCATCACCAGGCGATCGACCGGCTCGGCGACGGGCTGACGGCCACCGCGTGGGCGACGGACGATGTGATCGAAGCCGTGGAACTCGGCCCGGTCACTCCCGGCCAGCACTCGTTCGTGCTAGCTGTCCAGTGGCACCCCGAGGTCGGCGGCGACCCGGGCCTGTTCCAGGCCCTTGTCGCCGCCGCCTCGGGCCGGTCACTTCTCAGCGGCACGCGGCCCCGTTCAGCGTGAAGCTGGAAGGTGCGGTGTTGTTGCTGGTGAAGGTCCCGGTGAAGCCGACCGTGACGGTGCCCCGGGCCGGGATGGTGCCGTTGTAGGAGGCGTTGGCCACCCGCACCGACTCCCCGGACTGGCTGTAGGTGCCGTTCCACAGGCTGCTGATCTTCTGGTCACCCGGGAAGGTCCAGGCCAGGGTCCAGCCGTTGACCGGGCTGCTGCCGGTGTTGGTGATGACCGCTTGGGCCTGGAAGCCGCCGGACCAGTTGTTGACCAGCGAGTAGGCGGACCGAGCACGCCGCCGAGCCGGACGAGGTCGGGGACGGGCTGGGGGTCGGGGTCCGGCTCGGGGTCACCGAGGGGGACGGGCTCGGGGTGCCTGAGCCACCGCTGGTGCTGACTGAGAAGGAGTTGGTGGCGAGACCAGCGCCGCCCTGCCACAGCTCGAACCCGGCCTCGACGTCGATGAGGTACCACGAGTTCTGGACGTAGCCCCGGCTGACCGCGTTCGCGGCGAGCTGGCCGATGTCCAGGTTGCTCACCGAGGTCGCTCCGCTGGTCATGGTGTAGGAGATGGTGTTCCAGCCCTGATTGCCGAACCAGACGTTGTAGGTGTGGCCGCCGACGCTGACGTTGCTGGCGACCTGCGATCCGAACGGCTGAACGGGGCCGTTGTGGTTGAGCCAGACCATCAGCTCCGCGCCGTTGGGCTGGCCTGACGTGGTCGGCGTCTGGTTGAACCAGATGTCGTAGGCGACGTCGTAGGCACTGCTGCCGCCGGGCTGGGTCGTGCTCCAGCTTGTCGTCGCGGCCCCGCTACCCAGGTTGCTGACCTGGATTGGCATGCCGCTGCCCGGGGTGCAGGCGCCCCAGTGGCAGCCCTTGTAGATGGACGGGTAGCCGCCGGGCGCGCCGTTGGTGGCGTTGGCGATCGATGAGTTCGCCACCGTGAAGTCGGCGTTGTCGTCGGTGGTGATGCACTCCGCGGCGCTGGACCCCCACTCGTTGTTCTGGATGGTGTAGGAGCCTCCGGCGGCGGGAGTGGTCTGTGAGTTGCAGAGCGTGGTCGTGGCCGCCTGGGAGCTGACGGCGGGAACGACGACTGCCACGATGCCGCCAGCTCCCAAGAGCACAGCGGCGGCCAGTGTTCGGGCATGCTTCGGCCAGGTCATGCGAGCCTCCTCAGACATTGCAGACTGGACACCACGGTGTTCCGCTCGTCGCCGCATACCAACCGTGTCCCGACGGCCGGCAAGTCATGGCAGTTCAGGGCCGAGCGTCCGGCCCGATGCCCTGTAAGTTTCGCGGCGGCCGACCGAGCGGGATCTCGGCGGGAGTCCCGCCCGGGCCCGTCGTACGGCCATAGAGGACCCCGTTTGTCAGCCCACTAGACTCGCGTCCGTGAGCCATGCCCCCGCTGTCGAGATCAGCGGTCTCGTCAAGCGATATGGGCGGACCACCGCGGTCGACGGGCTCTCGCTGCGCGCCGAGCGGGGCGCGGTGACCGCGGTACTGGGGCCGAACGGCGCCGGCAAGACCACGACGGTCGAAATCTGCGAAGGCTACCGGCGGCCCGACGGCGGCACCGTCCGGGTGCTCGGGCTCGACCCGGTCGCCGACGCCAGGGAACTCCGGCCCAGGGTCGGCGTGATGCTCCAGTCGGGCGGTCTCCCGCCCGCGGCGCGGCCCGGCGAGTACCTGCGCGTGATGGCCAGGTTCCATGCTCATCCGGTCGATCCCGCCCTGCTCCTCGACCGGTTCGGGCTCAGCGATGGCCAGCGCACCCCGGTGCGGCGGCTGTCCGGCGGGCAGCAGCAGCGTCTCTCGCTGGCGGCGGCCGTGATCGGCCGCCCGGAACTTGTCTTCCTGGACGAGCCCACGGCCGGGCTTGACCCTCAGGCCCGCCACGCTACCTGGGACCTGATCACCGGCCTGCGTGCGGCCGGGGCAGCGGTCATCCTCACCACGCATTACATGGAGGAAGCGCAACGGCTTGCGGACCGGGTCGCGATTATCGACCACGGGCGCCTGGTCGCGGAGGGAACTCCCGCCGACCTGACTGGCACGGTCGGCCAGCTCAGGTTCCGGGCCGAACCTGGCCTGGACACCGACGGCCTGCTGGCGGCGCTGCCGCTGGGCACCGCCGCCAAGGAATCTCCGGCCGGCCATTACATCGTGGAGGCACCTGTCCGGGTGGACCCGCAGCTCCTCGCCGCGGTGACCGCGTGGTGCGCCGAGCACGGCGTGCTCGCCCAGGACTTGCGCATCGAGAGCCGCACCCTGGAGGACGTGTTCCTTGAGCTGACCGGACGGGGGCTGCGGTCGTGAGCGAGACTGTGGCCGCCGGCGGCAGCGGCCCGGCCGACCTGGGCGGGCCAGCGGCGGGAGGGTGGCCAGCCCCGGCACCTGGCGCGGCTCCGCTGGCCCAGATGATCACCGCGCAGGCGGGCCTGGAACTGCGCACGCTGGCCCGCAACGGCGAGCAGTTGCTGCTCACGCTCATCATCCCGGTGCTGCTGCTCGTTGGCTTCAGCCTGGAGCCCCTGGTCAAGGTCGGGTCCGGTCCTCGGGTGGACTTCCTGGTGCCGGGCATCATCGCGCTGGCCGTGATGTCCACCGCTTTCACCAGCCAGGCGATCGCGACCGGCTTCGAGCGCCGCTACGGCGTGCTTAAGCGGCTCGGTGCCACGCCGCTGTCCCGCGCCGGGCTGATCGCCGCCAAGACCCTCACTGTGCTCAGCGTCGAGCTGGTGCAGGCGGTTGTCATCCTGGGTGTGGGCCTGGCCCTCGGCTGGCGGCCGGCCGCCAGCCCTCCGGCGACGGCCTGGGTGGTGCTGCTGCTTCTCGCGGGCACTGCGGCGTTCAGTGGGCTGGCCTTGCTGATGGCCGGCACGCTGCGGCCGGAGGCCACGCTGGCGGCCGCCAACCTGGTCTACCTCGTACTGCTCGGCCTCGGCGGGGTCATCTTCCCGCTGACCAGGTTCCCGGCAGGCGCCCAGCCGGTGCTGCGGCTGCTGCCATCGGGTGCCCTCTCCGACGGCCTGCATTCCGTCCTGCAGCACGGTGGTGGCCTGCCGCTCCGCGACCTGGCGGTGCTCGCAGCGTGGGCGGTCCTCGGCATCGGCCTCGCTGCCCGCCTGTTCCGCTGGGAGTAGCGGTCGCGGCCGACAGCAGCCGCCACGGCCCAGATCCGGCTGAAAACAGCCGCCACGGCCCAGGCCCGGCTGAAAGCAGCCGCCAAGGCCCGGACCGGGGTGTGACCCGGGCCAGGTCACCGGCACCGCTCCGCGCGGTGCCGGCCTCTGCGCTCGTCCTCACCGGGGTCGTCTCGGTCCAGGTGGGCGCGGGCCTGGCGGCACGGCTGTTCACCCAGATCCCGCCGGCCGCAGTGACCGGGCTGCGGCTGTGGACGGCCGCGGTGCTGCTCGCGGTGGCTGGCTGGCGAGGGCTGGCCGGGGCGCTCACCGGACTCGTGCGCCAGCGGGCATGGCGGGACGCGGCGGTGGCCGTGGCCTTCGGTGTGGCCCTCGCGGTCATGAACTTCTCCATTTACCAGGCTTTCGCCCGGGTCCCGCTCGGCGTCGCGGTCACCATCGAGTTCCTCGGGCCACTCGCGGTCGCCATCGCCGCGTCGCGCCGCCCCCTGGACCTGCTGTGGGTGACGCTGGCGGCAACGGGCGTGGTGCTGCTGGCCCGCGCCGAGAACCCGGCCGGGCCCGCCGCATCGCATAGCCGGGGCGTCCTGGTCGCCGGGATCGCATTCGCGCTGGTCGCGGCGGCCGCATGGGCCGCCTACATCCTGCTCAGCGCGGCCACGGGACGGCGCTTCCCCGGAACGTCGGGGCTGGTGATCGCCATGGTGATCGCCGGTGTGCTGGTGACGCCCCCGGGAGTGATCGCGGGCGGCACCGCCCTGCTGCGGCCCGGCGTGCTCGCCATGGGCATCGCAATCGGGCTGCTCTCATCGATCATCCCCTACTCGCTGGAGCTGGAGGCGCTGCGCCGGATCTCGGCCAAGGTGTTCGGCATCTGGATGAGCCTGGAGCCCGCGGTGGCCGCCCTGGTCGGGCTGGTCTTGCTGGGCCAGAATCTGGCCGTGCGCGAATGGGCCGCCATCGCCTGCGTGATGATCGCCTGCGCGGGCGCCACCCGCGGCAGCACCCGATCGCCCCAGGCCCCGGAGGCGTGACCGGGCTGCCGCGCAGGAGGCTGGCCTGACCAGGTGCATACCGGGCACGGCACTCCTACGATGGGTCCGTGCCTGCGGACCTCACCTCACGCGACGACAATCCGGCTCTACGGGCCGTCCGGCGCTGGCTCGCGCCGGTGCTACGGGTGGTGCAGCCCTGGCTCGCGCCGGTGCTCTCCCCCACACCCGCGTCGATGCGGCGGATCGCGCTGGCCGGGGTCCTAGCGAACGCTGGGATCATCATGACCGGCGCCGCCGTGCGGCTCAGCAAGTCCGGCCTGGGCTGCCCCGATTGGCCGAACTGCACCCGCAGCAGCCTGGTCGCTGCGAACACGCGCGGGGATCCCATGTTCCACACCTGGATCGAGTTCGGTAACCGGACCCTGACCAGCGTGGTCATGGTGGTTGCCGTGGCGGTGCTCATTGCGGCGTGGCAGTTCCGGCCCGGCGGTCGCCGCCGCAAGGACCTGGTCTGGCTGGCCGCCGCCCAGCCGATCGGCGTGCTGGCGCAGGCGGTGCTCGGTGGCATCGTCGTGCTGACGAAACTCAGCCCGGCCTGGGTCTCCGTGCATTTCCTGGTGTCGATCGCCGCGGTGGCCGCAGCCGTCCTGCTGTATGTCCGGTGCACCGAGGGGACCGGGCCCGCGAGATCGCTGGTCCGCATCGACCAGCGTCTTATGGCCCGAGGGCTGGTAGTGCTCGTGGCGGTGATGCTCGCCGCGGGAACCGTGGTTACCGGCACGGGGCCGCTGGCTGGGGCCGGCAACGTGCCGCGCTACCACCTGCCGCTGGGCGGCGTGACCCAGCTGCATGCGGACATCGGCTGGGCGTTGGGCATGCTGGCCGCCGTGCTGGCCCTCAGCCTGCAGGCCACCGGCGCGCCGCGAAAGGCGGCCCGGCTGGGCTGGCTGATGTTCTTCCTGGTCGGGGCGCAGGGCGCGATCGGGTACGCCCAGTACTTCAGCGGGCTGCCGGCCGGCCTGGTGTGGGTGCACGTCTCCGATTCGGTGCTCATCTGGATCGTGGCGCTGCGGCTGATGTTCGCGACCCGCGACCGCGGCCCGGTCACCGAGGCACCCGCCGATTCCGGATCGGCCCGGGAAGCAACAGCCGCCGGATCAGCGCCCGTTGCCGGAACCCCGGCGGCACAACAACCCACCCCCGCCTGATTTGCCTGAACGTCCCCACGAGCGACGATGAATGCACGGTGACTGCTTTGGGGAGCCGCTGCCCGAATTCGCGGTCATCCGCTGGTGACACGATCAACCCGATCAATCGTACGGGCTGGATGAGGCCGCCTACACCGCCGTGCGGGATGGCTTCGCAACCCAGACCCGCGAGGCGGCCAGGGACCTGCTGGCTGGCCCGGGCTTCGCCGCAGCACTCGGCCGGCTGCCCTTCCCGCCCGGCTCGACCGTGGTCATCATCGGCGAGAGCACCACCGACGCCGCGGACTCCTGGCTGGAGATCCTCGATCACCTGCTTCGGCAGACACGGCCCGGCGATGCCATCAACCTGGTCAACGCCGGGGTCTCCGGCTACCCGACCACCATGCTCCAACGGGTCCTGTCGGCCATGTTGCTGCGCCACCAGCCCGGCTGGGTCGTCTTCTTCGCGGGCGCCAACGACATCCTTCGCTACGGCGCCGGTGCCGCCAAACCGCTCGTGCATATCACCGAGACCACCCGGAACCTGGCCGAGATGAGGCGCCTGGCCTCCTCCGCCGAAGCCCGGCTGATCTGGATGACACCCACCGCCTACGACATCCAGAGGGCCGCCAGCTACCCGCCGTTCCGAGCCCAGCAGATATGGCTGCAAGACGATGACGCCCACGCGCTCGATCGGGCGGTGCGCGACCAGGTCAAGGACCAGGACATCATGGTCGACCTCCAGGAGGCGTTCGGCCGGCCCTCAGAGCCGGGCCTGCTGCAGGCCGACGGCCTGCACCCCACGCTGGCCGGCCAGCAGGCGATCGCCAAAGCGTTCGTTGAGCGGCTTAGCCGGAGCACATGAACGGCAGGCCGGGCCGGAATCGCGATCGCCAGGCGGCGGCCGGGAACGTCGTGTCCCGCACCGCCGAAGTCGTGTAACGCAACCGCGCTGGAGAGGTGAGGATTGTGTCAGACAAGGCGAGACGTGCCCGTTGGATCCCCGCTTTTCTAACGGGGGCAGCGCTGGTAGTCGTGGGCGTGGTGCGCCTGAGAGCCCGCCGCAGTTTGGGCCAGGCGGACGCACAAGCCGACGTCGGTTTCATGCGAGCCTTGCACGCGGCGCTGCGCCGCGACCTGTCCCGGCTGCGGGATGCGGCCGCGCAGCTCGACAGCTCCGCGGGCGCGCCATCGACGGTGCTGGCCGGCTGGGACGCTTTCCGCGCTCAGCTCGACAACCATCACTCGGCCGAGGATGACGACCTGTGGCCGGTGCTCCGGCAGGAGCTCTCCGATCCCGGCGAGCTGGCATCGGTCGACGCCATGGTGGAGGAGCACAGGCATATCCCGGCCGCGCTCGCGGGCGTGGACGCCGCGCTGCGTGGCGGGGGTCAGCTGGCGGCACCCGTCGAGCTCTTGTCGTCTGTCGTGCTGGATCACCTGGCGCACGAGGAACGCGAGGTTGTTCCCCTCATCGAGCAGCACCTGACCCGGGCGCAGTGGCGTGCGTTCCTGCGCACTGAACGCGGCCGGCGCTCGCCGCGGGAACGGCCTGAGTTTCTGACCTGGATCCTCGACGCCGCCGGCGAGCAAGATGCGGCGGCCGTCCTCACCGAGATGCCGCCGTCGGCCCGGCTGGTCTACCGCCGCGTGCTTCGGCCCCGCTATGACGCCCAGCATCGGTGGCAGATTCCCAGTCCCACGGCGAAAGCTTGAATGATCTGGCGCTCGAGGCGCGCTTAACACTCATGATCGTTCACTCTTTCTCGGACGCTCCCGGTCGGCCGTGGCCATCACCCCAACCTCGTCCGGGCGTTGAATCCTGGCATGTCGTGGCAGGTGCTTTCGCTCATCGCCAACAGCCCCTGTGCAAAGGTTCAATCCGGGGTTTCACCGCGCGGCACGCGGATGCCGGAGGCGTCTGCACCGGCAGGGCCGGTCTGCGTGTGCGGTTGGTGTGGGCGGTTCAGCTCACCCATTGCGCGGTCCATTCGCCGGCCACCTGGCCGGGGGGTGGTGACGTTGAGCCGGTTCCAAGTGTTGATCGCGGCGATGTGGGTGACCAGGGCGGCCAGCGCTGGCTCGGCGTAGTGCTTGGCGGCCTCGTCCCAGATTTCGCCGGGCACCGGGTCGGCCCGGTCGGCCAGCCGGGTGGTGGCCTCGGCGAGCGCCAGGCGCTAAGCACCCTGAAGAATCGGCACGTGGCAGCACGCCGTCTGATGCGAGGTCAGGGGCATGATGGACGGCCCTGTGAGCTTATGCGACGATTAATTGGTGCTGCGGCGGATTACGCGGAATTACGGGGCGAGGTGGTAATGGATGAAGGCTTTTACGATTATCAAGGCAGGTATCGGGACCGGGGCAGCAATTTTGCTCTTAGCGGCTGCTCCGGCGGCTCAGGCGTCCAGCGGTGCGACGGTGCCCTGCTCGGGACCGGGCGGCGGGCCGGCCGGGCTGATCGCGGCGATCAGCACCGCGAATGCCAGCGGCGGTGCGATGATCAACCTCGCTGCTGGCTGCACATACGCCCTGACCGCTGCTAACAACACAAACCCCATGTCCGGCGGCAACGGGCTCCCCGTGATCACCAGCCGGATCATCTTGAACGGCTTCCGCACCACCATCGCTGGAAACGACACCAGCTTCCGCATCCTTATGGTGACCGGCTCCGGGAACCTGACGCTGCAGGGATTGACCGTCACCGGGGGCCATACTGGCGGTTTCGGCGGCGGCATCTTCAACCTTGAGGGCACGCTCACCCTTGATCACAGCAAGGTCACCGGCAACGCCTCCGAGGGCGCGATGATGAGCGCCGGCGGCGGCGGCATCGCCAGCGGCACGCTCGGCACCGGGCCGCTCGGCACGACCAGCCTCAACTTCAGCCAGGTCACCGGGAACACCACGTCCGCCAGCGCCGGCGGCATCCTCAACCATGCCGGCACGCTCACCCTCAACGCCAGCCAGGTGAATGGCAACACCGCGGCCGTCGGCGGAGGCGGCATCGGCAGCGGCACCGGCGGCATGGGCGGCAACGGCTCCAGCATGCTCACCGTCAACTTCAGCCAGGTGGACGGTAACACCTCGGGTGGCGGCCCGTTGACCGGCGCCGGCGGCATCGCCAACGGCGGCACCGCGATCATCAACGCCAGCCAGGTGAATGGCAACACCGCTCCCGGTGCCTACGGAGGCGGCATCCTCAACCACGGTGCTATGACCATCAACCTGAGCCAGGTCGACAGCAACACCACTCCCGCTAAAAGCTCGGGCAGCCAGGGCGGAGGCGGGGGCATCGCCAACCTCAATATCACCCCCCTCACCGGTGTCCCTGACAGCGGCATCCTGACCGTGAATCTCAGCCAGGTGCGCGGCAACTCGGCTGGCGGGATCGGCGGCGGGATCCTCGAGGACGGCGTCAACCCAGATGACAGCCTCGGCCCCCCAGGCGGCCCGCTGACCCTCAACGCCAGCCAGGTGACTGGCAACACCGCCGCCGACGGCGGCGGTATCTACGCCAGCAGCGGCAGCCCGGTAGCACTCAAGCTCACCCTGGTGGCCAGGAACGTCCCCGGCAACTGCTTCCCGCTGGGAAGCATCCCTGGCTGCACGAACTAAGACGGCACCCGCCCCTCACTGGCCATCGCCGTGGCGATGCTTTGCTATGCGGCCAGCGTGGCGATTCTGCGTCCCGCACCGGAACAGTCGCGTGAGTCTGGCCAGGAAGCGTTACCGTAGCCGCGGGAGCGCGGCGGGCGCACAGGCGAGCGAGGGCTGGCCCGGGCGCCGCCTGCCGGCGGTCCGCAGCAGCGCCGAGCGAGCGAACAATTCGCTCACTGAAAGGCAACCGTGACTCATGTACCACGTGAACGCAGAGAACCTGCCGGGCAATGACATCTCCCGCACCTTCGAGGGCGGCACGCACGGCCCATCGTCGGTGTCGTTCTTCCTCGTGCACAACCAGCCCGGCCAAGGACCCAAGCTGCACCACCACCCCTACGACGAGACCTTCATCATCCTGGAGGGCCACGTTCTGGTACGGGTCGGCGACGAAACCGTCGAGGGCGGGCCGGGCGACATCGTCATCGGCCCTCCGGGCATCCCGCACGGCTTCACCAACCTCGGCCCCGGCCGCGCCCGGCTGGTTTGCATCCACGCCGCACCCGCCATGCAAACCGAGTTCCTTAAATGAAGCGTGACCCCGCCGCCATCTTCCTGGCAGTGACCGTGTCCGGCGGAGACGGGCAGAACCGGCAGATCTGAGCCCCCGCGCCGCCGATCACCAGCCAACCTCCCAATGCCCGGAATCGGCGATCCGGCGTTGCCAGCCCGCGATGGCAGCTCAGGATGGTGTCACTGCGCGTGTTCATCAGGGACGGGATGTCGAGGCGCACATCGTCGCCGATACGCATGGTCGGCTTGGCCTGGCCAGATCGCTGCCGGCGGCGTTCGGAGCGGGCATTGTGTAGTTGTGGCATTGAATCGGCCGGGCCAGTATGCCGATGACCGGAACCTGCGCGCCCGCCAGCGCCTGTGGCGGCATCAGAATCCATACTTCGACATCGTGGCCTGGGTTCTGGATCTGGCCAGGCTCTCGCCAGGGCTGCGGGTGCTGGATGCTGGCTGCGGCAACGGCGAGTACCTGCGCGCGCTGGCCAGGCGGCCAGTGCAGGTGGCCGGGTGCGATCTGTCGATGGGGATGCTGCGGACGGCCGCTCACCCGGCGCTGCTCAATGCCGATGTCGCCGCGTTGCCGGTACGCGACGGCGCCTTTGACGTCGTGCTGGCGGTCCACATGCTTTACCACGTGCCCGACCGGGAAGCAGCCGCACGTGAGCTGCGCCGCGTCCTGGCACCAGAAGGCGTGTGTGTCGCGGTGAC
>DASWFT010000004.1:0-1576 GCA_036394075.1 Streptosporangiaceae bacterium | reverse complement strand
CTTGCGATTTAACCCCGCGGGGTAGGTAAGCGCGATTCCGGGACATGGGCCGGTTCTGGCCGGTAGGGTCTGGCATGATCGACCCGGCTACCTTCAACACTCTGCGGCAGTTCCGAGCCGGGGTGTACGACTGCTTTTGTGCCCGGCGCGACGCCCTGTTCGAGCTGCTGGACGCTGCCACGGTGGCTGGGCTGGTACCGTCACTCGCCTACCTGAGTCTGCCGGCGGTCCATCGACGCCGGTGGGGCAGTCTGTATGACGCCCTGGCCGCCGGCGACATAGATGCTCCGGCGCTGCGGGAGCTGGTCGCCCGCTATCCGCTGGATGACGGGCAACCGATCTTTGCGTTGGACACCAGTGTCTGGCCGCGCGACGACGCGGAGACCAGCCCAGGACGCGGCTACTATCACTCCTCGTCTCGGCAGTCGGCAGGCCAGCCGATCGTGACCGGTTGGTCGTATGCCTGGTTGGCGCAGCTCAGCTTTACCCATGACAGCTGGACCGCGCCGCTGGATGTGCAGCGCGTGCCGGCCGGTGGCAACGCCCATGCGGTCGCCGCGGCGCAGATCTGGGAGCTGGTGGAGCGCCTGCCCGCGGACGGGCCAATCCCGCTGTTCGTCTTCGACGCTGGCTATGATCCCGAGGCCCTTGCCCGCGAACTGGCCGAACTCGATGGCCAGCACGTCGACGTGCTGGTGCGGCTGCGGAGCGACCGCTGCTTCTACGCCGATCCACCACCAGCGGTCGGTGACAAAGTTGGTCGTCCACGGCGGCACGGCCAGAAGTTCACCTGCGCCGAGGAGCGCACGTGGTGGGCACCCACGAGCGAGCACCGCGAGGAGCACGCCCAGTATGGCTCGGTCCGGGTGCGCGCCTGGGCCGGCGTGCACACCAAGACACACAATCATCCAGCCAAAGGCAGCTATCGCCCGAAAGCCGTCGTGCGCGGCACCCTGGTGCTGGTGGAGGTCGAGCGCTTGCCGCGCCAGACGCGCATACCGAGACGGCTGTGGTTGTGGTGGCGCGGACCGGGCCAACCCGATCTGACGGTGGTGTGGCGCGCGTACGTACATCGGTTTGATCTGGAGCACACCTACCGGTTCTGCAAGCAGACCCTCAACTGGACCACGCCGCGGGTGCGGACCCCGCAACAGGCCGACCGCTGGACCTGGCTGGTGGTACTGGCCTACACCCAACTCCGCCTGGCGCGTCGGACCATCGAGGACGTGCACCTGCCATGGGAGCCTCCCCAACGCCCCGATCGCCGTGCGCTGACCGCGGCCCGTGTTCGTCAGGCATTTCCGCAGCTCCTGGTAACACTCGACACGCCGGCAAACGCGCCAAAACCCTGCGGTCGCTCACCGGGACGCCCGAAAGGCGCCCGTTCCGGCCGAGCACCGCGCTTTCCGGCCTTCAAAAAAGCCGCCTGAGTCCGTCACCAAGTCTGCGGCGTCACAAAACCAACCGCTCATCCGCGGCTGGACACCCAGTCATGGTTAAATCGCAAGCTTAAAGAGGCTCGTGAAATACGTTGCTACCGGAGGAGTAATGCTCGGTGCGAAACTGATGCATGACG
>DASWFT010000003.1:0-13365 GCA_036394075.1 Streptosporangiaceae bacterium | reverse complement strand
CGGCGTGATCGAGGTCCTCATCCATCGCGGTGAGCATCAGGATCGGCGTCCACAGGCCCTGCGCGCGCAGGCGCTGGCACAGCTGGTAGCCGTCCAGGCCGGGCAGCATCACGTCCAGGATGATGACGTCATGCGCGGTTTCCTGCGCTTTCCACAACCCGTCGGTGCCGTTATCGGCCACGTCCACGACGTAGCCCTCCGCCTCCAGGCCCCAGGCCAGGGACTCGGCCATCGCCTGTTCGTCTTCCACCACGAGCACCCGCATAGCTCAAGCATCCCTGACGCCGGCTCCGACCTGCTCCGGCACCGGTGGCTCATCACCCCGCGGTCGCGGCACGACAGGCAGGCGCAGCAGCCGCGCGGCCCGGTCGGGCATCCACCAGTTCGCCCGGCCAAACAGCGACACCAGCGCCGGCAGGAGCAGCATCCGGACCACGATCGCGTCCAGCAGGACACCGGCGGCCATGCCCGCGGCGAGTTCGCGGACGGTGAGGTTGTTGCCGCTGGACAGTGAGGCGAGCGCGAAGAACAGGATCAGCGCTGCGCTGGTCACCAACCGCCCCGTATGGGAGACGCCCTCCACGAGGCCGTCGTGCGTGGAGCCGGTGCGGTCGTAACCTTCCCGTACCCGGGACAGGATGAATACCTCGTAGTCCATGGAGATGCCGAACAGGAACCCGAATAGCAGCATCGGCACGAAGGTGCCGACCGAGCCGGTCGCCGCCGTCCCCCATAGGGCCTGGGTGCCGATGCCGTGCTGGAACACCAGGACGATGATGCCGTAGGTCGCGGCGACCGACAGCGCGTTGAGCAGCACCGCCTTCGCGGGGAGCAGGATCGACTTCAGGCCGCGCGCCAGCAGCAGGAAGGTGACGATCGCGACCACGCCGAACAGGAGCGGGAACGCCGCGTAGGTGCTGTGGACCTCGTCGATCTGCTGCGCCTGCTGCCCGCCGACCATCGCGTTGCGCGGCACGGTGTGCTTGATGTCGGCCAGTGACGTGCCGCCCTGCGAGGTCGCGATCTCGTGTGCTGGTATCGCCAGCACCATGGCGCTGCCGCCCTTATGCCAGGTCGCACCAGCCGGGGTTACCGCGCCACGCAGGCTCGACACGCTGTTCAGCGAGGTGACCACGGACGGGGCCTGTGCCGCGGCGGGGATCCAGACCGGGACGGTGGTGAGCGTCCCGCTGGGGAAGCCGTCGGCTTGCAGCGCGCGCAGCCCGCTGGCGTACGGGCCATTGCTCGCCAGGGCGGCCCCGGTGGGCTGGGAGATGTTGATCGTCGTCGCGACCCCGGCCAGTGCGCACAGGATGCCCAGGCCCAGCACGGCGGCGGCCACCCGGTTGCGGATCACGCGATGCGCCCACCACGTCCAGAACCGGCTTACTGCGCCTGCGGAGCGCCGCCTCGGCCAATCCAGCCGCGGCCCCATCTTCGACAGAACGACAGGCAGCAGTGTCAGCGCCACCAAGGTGGCGGTCGAGGGAATGAACAGCCCGGAGATCCCGATCCCGCGGACCAGCGACACCGGGACCACGATCAGCGCGAACAGCCCGAGGGAGGCAGTGATCCCGCTGACCAGCACGGCATGCCCGGCGCGCTGCATGGCCGCCTGGACCGCCTCCGCGTTCGGCTGGCCCGCCTTTCGTTCCTCCCGCCACCGGTTGACGATCAGCAGCGAGTAGTCGATCGACAGTCCCAGCCCGAGCAGCGCCACGATGAACTGCACCGCGGGGTTGATCGGCGTGGACGACGGCACCACGTAGGTCAGCCCGTAGATGAACAACTGCATGGTCAGCACCGACACCAGCGCCATGATCAGCGGCAGGAGCGCCAGGAACGACCCGAACACCCACGCCAGTACCAGCAACGCGCCCAGCGCGCCGATCAGCAGTTCGCTGAGCACACTGGCGTTAGCGGCGGAGGCGTTGCCGGCCGCTAGCGCGTTCAATCCGGTGCTGTGCACCGTCGCCCCCGGCACCGCGGCCCTCGCCGCCGCGGCGAGTTGGTTGAGCACGCTGGCCGGCACGTCGGCCCCGGCACGTGGCGGGTAGACCAGCACGATCGTGCTCTTGCCGCCAGATCCCACGAGCGTCCGGCTTCCCGTGGACGCGTAGGACACCTCCCGGAGCCCCGGAGACGCCTTCGCGACCTGGGCATCAAACGCGTGCAGCCGAGCATTTACCCCCGCTGAGTTAACGGTCTGACCGTTCGGCAGGTTGATCACGAGGATGCCCGGATTTGACGTAACCCCCCCGTACTGCCTCGCGATCTGTTGGTTGGCGGTGTAGGCGGCACTATCCACGTGCACGCCGCTTTTGAGGTGTGCCGACACCGTGGGCGCCACCAACACGCCCACGACGGTGATCGCCAGCCACAGCAGGCTGACCACCATCCGGTGCCGGACTACCCATCTACTCAGACCTTCCACGTGAACCTCCCGCACATCGCTTTGTCTTGATGACAGGGGCGACGCTAGGCGGGACAACCTTGCGCCACGCTTACGCGGGTGACCGGGCCACCGTAAAACACCTGGTGGCG
Organism: Streptosporangiaceae bacterium; assembly: GCA_036394075.1. Lineage (GTDB taxonomy): Bacteria > Actinomycetota > Actinomycetes > Streptosporangiales > Streptosporangiaceae > JAWWPY01. Next base: position 10,821 of record DASWFT010000003.1, on the reverse strand, counting down.
GGTGCATTGACAACAGCCGACGTAGCGTGTTTGCTATAGCAAATGGCGCACGTCACACCGGCCGTGCCTACCCACACTGTTCCCCTCGGATGAAGGCCATGAATTCCAGCCCCGTGCACAAGCTGTCGACCGGCCCGTCGCTGGCCGATCAGGCGTACGCGGCGCTGCGCGAGGGGATCACCTCCGGCAGGTTTGCCCCCGGGCAGACGCTGACCGAACGCGCCCTGGCGGGCGACCTGGGCGTCAGCCCGACTCCGGTGCGGGAGGCCATCTCGCGACTGGAGCATGAGAGGCTGCTCGAACGGGACGGGCGTGCGCTGACCGTCGCCGCACCGGGCGTGGACCGGCTCCGCGAACTGGTGCGCATCGAGGCCGCCCTGCGCGGGGTCGCGGCGCGGATCGCCGCCGAACGCGCGACAGCCGATGAGGTGGCCGAGATCGCTGCTATCCACGCTCAGGCGCAGCGCGTGAAGCAGCGGGGGCGCGCGGTCGAGGACGTCGCGCGAGACGTGCTCGCCAGCACCCGCCTGTTCCACGCGAAGATCGACCAGGCCGCCCACAATCCGATGCTGGCCGACATGATCGCGACCGCGACGGCATTCGACTGGGCGCTCCGCCTGCGGGCGGCCAGCACTCTCGGACGGCGATACCCGGCCAGGGAGGGGCACAGGGAGCATGCGGAGATCCTGGATGCCCTCCGTGCCCGCGACGGTGAGCGTGCCGAGCGGCTGATGGTCGCCCACACGCTCCGGACCGGACAGCAGTTCCTGGCGCTGGCCGATCTCGGGAACACCGAGGCGGGCGCCGCGCGCCCAGCCTCTACCACGTAGCACCCGCACCACGAAGCAAGATCCACACGTAGCAAGATCCACACGTAGCAAGAAGCAAGAGCCACCACGTAGCAAGAGACACACGAGCAAGATCCACACGTAGCACCCCCACCACGCGCCGTCCTCGTCCCGCCAGAACTGCGCGCCAAGTTGCTATAGCAAAGTTGCTATAGCAGAGAGGTCAAAGTATGAAGTATCACGCCTACACTGCCGGGGCGCTGTGCGCCGCGGTGTCCGCGCTGGTTCTGAGCGCCTGCGCGGCTAGCGGCGGAGGCACCACGGCCACGCCGTCGAAAGCGCCGACCGGACCTGCCTCGGTGGCCAGCCTGGCGAAGGCCACAAAGTCCGAAAAGGGCCTGGTCATCTACGGCAACGCGCCCACTCAGTACCTGCAGCCGGTGCTCAACGCGTTCCAAAAGCAATACCCCTGGATCAAGGTAACCGAGACCTCCCTGGGCGACACCACCACGTTCTCCAAGTACGAGGCCGAAGCCGCTCAGGGTGCGCGTACCGCCGACATCCTGATGGCCAGCGCGCCCGCGTCCTGGGTCCAGGCCGAGCACAACGGCGTAACGGCCAACGTGACACCGCTGGGGCTATCGAACTTTCCCTCGTGGGTCAATCAGGGGCACGGCGTCTTCGTGATGTCCGCCGAGCCCATCGTGGAGGTCTATAACCCCAAGTTGCTGCCGGTATCGCAGGTGCCAAGGACATACGCCCAGTTGGCTGCCGATACCGCCAGCAATCCGGCCAAGTACAAGCTGGTCTCCTATCCCATCGACGATCCGCTCAACTACGCGGGCATCTACGGGCTGATCCATGTTCTCGGGGCATCCCAGGTCTGGCATGACTACGGCGCGATGGGGCCCAACACCAAGACCCTCAGCGAAGGCCTCGCGGGGCTGCAGCAGATCATCCAAGGCGGGGCCTCGATCGGCTACATGTCATCGGGTCTGGCCCAGGGGGTGGTCCCGCACTACAAAGGCCTCGCGTCCTACACCTTCATGAAGGATGCAACGCCTCTGGTGCCGCGAGCGGTCGCGGTCACGGCCAAGGCCTCCAGCCCGGCCTCGGCGCAGTTGTTCATGGACTTCCTGTACAGCAAGCCCGGACAGGATGCGCTCTGCGCGGGCGGGTTCGAGGCATCCATGAACAACTACCAGCCCGCCAACGGCTGCACGGCGTCGCTGACCAGCCTGCAGGCACAGGTCCCGGCCAACACGACCTACCTGGTGCCGATCACCCAGGCCGTGCTCGATCAGGTGCCTGCGATCACCAAGCAGTGGAACAAGGCGTTCCACCGCTGAGTGACCAGCAGCCAGGACTCAGCACCGTGATGACCGAAGGAACGGCCCCATGACAACGACGGCCGATCAGACTGGCCGGCTCGGCCGCCGCCGGGCGACGACACTGCCCCGGGCCGCACTACCCGCGAGCTTCGGGCAAGCACTGGTGTGGCTGATCGTTGTGGTCCTGGTCGTGGGGCCGTTCCTGCCCTTGCTGTACGCGTCGGTGCGCAGCAAGCCCTACTACCTGCCTGGTGGTGTCTTCACTCTCGGCGCCTACCAAACCCTGTTCGCCGACCCGTTGTTCTGGCATGCGGTGCAGAACACGGTCTGGTTCGCGCTGACGACGACCGTCCTGGCCGTGGCGGGCGGCGTCACATTTGCGATCTTGTGCGGCCGGACGAACATGCCCGGCGGGAGGTTTTACGGGCCGTTGCTGCTGGCGCCGGTGGTGATCCCGCCGCTCGGGCTGATCGTCGGCTGGGTCGCCATCTACGGCCAGAGCGGCTACCTCACCGGCCTGGTCGGCCGGAACCTGCACCTGCCGGTCTGGAATCTGTCCTCCATTCCGGGCATGTCGGTGCTCGGGGCGGCGGTCGCCCTCCCGATCGCCTACCTGACGTGCCGTGCGTCCCTGGCCGGCACCGACTCCGCGCTCGAGGATGCCGCCCGCAGCGCTGGCGCCACACCCGGGCAAGTGATCAGGCGGATCACGCTGCCGATGCTGCGGCCGGCGATCCTCAACTCCACGGTGCTGATATTCGCGCTGTCACTCGAGGTGCTCGGCATCCCGCTGTTCCTCGGGACGCCAACGAATATCGACTTCTATGCCAGCTACCTCTACAAGTCATGGAACAGCGGCGCGACACCGGACCCGCCGTCGGTGGCTGCCGGGGCGGTCCTGCTGCTGATAGCTGTCTCGGTGTTGCTGCTGATCCGGGCCCGCCTGGCCGGCTCCGAACAGCGCTTCGCCGCCACAAGCTCCGGCGCTGGCGCGACGCGCCGCCCGCTCGACCTGGGCCGGTGGAGATGGCCGTTGTCCGCCGGGACCGGCGCGTGCGTCGCCATCGCCAGCATCATCCCGCTGGCCGGGCTCGTCGTGATGTCCGGCGTGAGGGCGCTCACCACGCTGGTGGCGCCGTGGCACCTGCTCACGGCGGCTAACTGGCATCAGGTCGTGTCCGACGTGACCTTCCGGCGCGCGATGTCCAACAGCCTGATCATCGCAGGCGGCGGAGGCGCCCTTACCGTGCTGCTGGTCGTGGTGGCGACCCTGGTCGCACATCGCTCCGGCTTCGTCTTGCGGCGGAGCCTCGCCCCCGCCCTCGTTTACCCGAGAGCGGTCCCCGGCATCGTCCTCGGCATCGGCTTCTTCTGGGCCTATCTGATGTTCAGCCCAGGTGCCTTCGTGCGCAACAACCTGTGGGGCGAGCTGATCGCCTTGTGCGTCCGCAACCTGACGCTGGCCTATGTGGTCATCTATCCCAGCCTGATGCGGATCAGCACCGAGTTCGACCGGGCTGCCCGGGCCAGCGGAGCGGGCTGGTGGACCATCGCCCGCCGGATACTGCTCCCCGCGCTGAGACCGGCCATGCTGGCCGCGTTCGTGCTGATGTTCGTGACCCTGCTCAGCGACTACGACCCCGTCGTCTTCCTGCAGAAGCCCGGCACTGAAATCGCCGGGGTAACCATGCTGCAGTACTGGCAACGGGGCGTGGTGGGCCCGGTCGCCGCGCTGGCCGTCGTGCAGGTCCTCATCGTCGCGGTCGTGCTCGCCCTTGGCGCGCGCGCAGTCAGGAGCGTTCGACATGTCTGAGATCCGCGTGGAACACCTGGCCAAATCGTTCGGGCCCGTCCGCGTCCTTGACGATGTGAGTTTCACGGTCAAGGACAAGGAATTCGTCACGCTGCTCGGGCCATCTGGCTGCGGGAAAACGACGACGCTGATGTCGATCGCTGGATTCCAGACTCCGGACGCCGGCGTCATCACCTGCGGGGACGAGGCCTTTTACGACAGCGGGACGCGGATCAATCGCCCGGCCGAACGGCGCAACCTCGGCATCGTCTTCCAGTCGTACGCGATCTGGCCGCACATGACCGTGGCCGGCAACGTGGGCTTCCCGCTCAAGATCCGCAAGATGGGCAAGCGGGCTATCTCCGAACGTGTCACCGAGGTACTGGATCTGGTGGAGATGGGAGAGCACGCTGGCCGCTATCCACATGAGCTATCTGGCGGGCAGCAGCAACGCGTGGCCCTGGCCCGGGCCATTGCCTGCTCTCCCGGCGTGCTGCTGCTCGACGAGCCGTTCTCCAGCCTCGACGCGAAGCTGCGGGAGCGAGCCCGCGCGTGGCTCAAGGATCTGCAGCACAGCCTGGGGGTCAGCACCGTATTCGTCACCCACGACCAGGACGAAGCCCTGTCGATGAGCGACCGCATCATGGTGATGGATTCCGGCCGCATTCTTCGCAGCGGCACGCCGGAGGAGATCTACCGGGAGCCCGGCAGCAGGTTCGTCGCCGAATTCCTCGGCCAGTGCAACTTCCTCACCGGCCGGCTGGCCAGGGCTGCCGATGGCACCCACCGCCTGATCACCCCCGAGTTCCCGGACGGAATCGTGGTGCGCAGCAACGAGCCGAGCGCGGAAGCAACGATCGCCGTGCGGCCAGAGGACATCGTGGTGACCGAGAGTCCCGTTCGGCACGACGGTCCTGAACCCGCCGTGCTCGATGTGTCCTATCTCGGCGATCACTACCAGTACCGCTTCGCGGTCGGAGACATTCAGCTCATTGCGCTCTCTTCGCACCGCCTCGGCACTGGCGCCATCCAACTCCACATCCCCCCGGATGTGGCCACGTTCGTCGGATAACGGCCCTCTCCACGAAAGCACCGAACATGATCTCAAGCGACCGCGTCCCGGAACCTGCTGACGCGACACATCACGATCCGGCGCTCCCGGGCCTGCGACCGCGTTCCGGCGGCCCGGAACTGGCCAGCCGCGGCGTCGGAGTCATCTTTCCGGTAGGCATGCTCGGCGGCGGATTCTCCCGCGAAACAGTTAAGCGGGGTATCGAACTCGGCGCCGACGCGATCGCTGTCGATGGCGGATCGACCGACTCAGGCCCCTACTACCTGGGTACCGGGATGGCGAGAACCAGCGAAGCGGCTATCCGGCGGGATGTGCAGATCCTGCTGACCGCCGCCCGGGAGGCTGGCATACCCCTGATCGTCACCTCCTGCGCGACGGCCGGCATCGACGCCGGGGTTGACTGGATGGCCGGCATCGTCGAGTCCATCGCCCGCGCCGAGCGGCTGACCTTCACGATGGCTACCATCTACAGCGAGCAATCAGCCGCATCGGTGCTCGCGGCCCTTGACGCCGGCCAGATCACGGCGCTGCCACCGGCCGGTTCCCTGCCCGCGAGCACCGTGCGCAGGTGCACTCACATCGTGGGCCTCATGGGACACGAGCCCATCGCGGCCGCCCTCGATGCCGGCGCCGACGTCGTCCTGGCCGGCCGGGCCACCGACACCGCATCAGTGGCGGCACTCGCGCTCCGGCGGGGCCTGCCCGCCGGGCCCGCCTGGCATGCCGCGAAGACAGTCGAATGCGGCGGCCTGTGCACCACAGACCCTCGCAGCGGCGGCGTCTACGTCCAAGTCGACCGCACCGGCTTCACCGTAGAACCGCTCGCCCCGCACGCGTCCTGCACGCCTGCCACGGTCGCCGCGCACATGCTCTACGAGAACGCGGACCCCTTCCGGATGCGCGAACCGTCCGGCACGCTCGACACTTCCCAAGCCACCTACACCGCATGCGACGACCGGTCCGTGCGCGTCGAAGGATCTCAATTCGAGAAAGCCAGCCAGGCCACCATCAAGCTCGAAGGCAGCGCGGTCGCAGGCTACGAAACGGTGAGCATCGTCGGGATCCGCGATCCGCACATACTCGCCGATATCAGCACCTGGCTCGACATCCTCGACGGCACGATCAACGACCATGTGCAAACGCTGCTCGGCCTTGACCGCAGCGACTACGACACCCAGCTACGCGCCTACGGCTACAACGCCGTCCTGGGCTCCCTCGACCCAGACCGCTCCACTCCCCGTGAGGTCGGCGTGCTGCTCAAGGTGCGGGCCAGCGACCAGGCAACGGCAACAGCGATAGCCAAAATCGCCAACCCCGGCCTGAACCACCTGCCACTGCCGGGCATGACCCACATGCCAAGTTTCGCGTTCGCCACATCACCGGCCGAGATCGAACGCGGCCCGGTCTACGAGTTCGTCCTCAACCACACGATCGACATAACCAGTCCAGATGAACTGTTCCGCACCGAATTCCGCCAGGTGACCAATGCCTGATCAGGCCCTCGGAACGGTTGCCGAGCTCGTCCGGTCCAAGAACGCCGGCCCGTTCTGGATCACCTTGGACGTCTTCCTCGCCAACGACGCCGACTACCGCCGCGTCAGCGCCCCCGGAGTGCTGGACGAAGCCACCATCGCCCGCCTTTACCAGGTCCCGGCAGGCCAGATCCGGATCTTCCGGCTACCCAGCCTCCGCGCCATCAAGATCTCCTTCCCCCGGCCCACGCCGCAAGGCAGCTTCACCGACCGCGACATGCACGCGGGCCAGCAACACATCCCGCTCGCAGCGCTGCGGCTCCCGCCCGAACCATGAGGCCAGCACCGGTCGCCTGATTTCCCCGTAGGTCGTGAGGACGGCGGAGTTTCGTTCAGAAGTCATAGCCTGGGCGCGCATGAGCCTGGCCGGTGAACCCGGGGGACACCTCGTATGCCCGCTGAACGGCCCGTCGCCGTCGTCACCGGCGCCAACCGCGGCATTGGCCGCGACGGCCGGCCTCTGCCGTGGTAGATCACCTTTCCCTGCCTCTCCCACCAGGTCGCGAGCGATTCGAGCATCCCCGACGACGGGTGTGACTCAGCCACGGCCGGCTGCCGGGCCGGCGCCTAGCCTGTGCGTATGCTGGTGCCGCGATCCGGGAGGCACCTCGATGGCTGACGCCGACGACGTACGCCGCCTCGCGCTGGCCCTGCCTGACGTGGTGGAGATCGACAGCGACGGCTTCGACTTCCGGGTGGCCGGCAAGGGGTTCGTCTGGTCCTACCCCGAGCGCAGGCCAGGACGGCCGCGGCGCATCCGGACCGACATCGCGGTGCTGTTCGTCGGCGACGAGGCCGAGAAGCAGGCTCTGCTCCTCGGCGAGCCCGCGGTCTTCTTCACCGCGCCCGGCTACGACGGCTGGCCGCTGGTAATGCTGCGGCTGGCCGAGGTGGACGCCGGGCGCCTGGAGGAGCTCGTGACCGACGCGTGGCGGATGCGTGCCCCGGACGCGCTCGCCGGCGAACTCGGCGAGGTCGGCGGCCTCCCGAGCGCCGAACCAGGCTGAGCGACGCCGGTCAGTGGCAAGACGGCTGGCGGATGGCTCTCAGCGTGCTGCCGCCGACCCGCCCCAAACGGCCGGAATACTAAACGGGGTAAAGTCCGTTTAGGCTTGCATGCGGCCTCTACACCAGCCGGAACACAGCCCGGCCGTCTGCCCAGAGCATTGCGCTGAGCCCGGACGTGGTGGTCGTTCATGACCGGGGTGTTGTTGTCTGCGTCGTTGCCGCGGGTCGCCGTGCTGGGTGCGGGGCATGTCGGCCCGGTGATCGCGCGGGTCGCGATGGAGGCTGGCTACCGGGTGTCAATCGCGGCTTCGGGTGACCCGGTGAAGATCGGGCTGATAGCACAGGTGCTGGCACCGGGAGCCGAGCCGCGATGGGCGGCCGATGCCGTGGGGGAGGCGGACATCGTCGTGCTGGCGATCCCGCTGCACAAGTTCGCGACACTCGACCCTGCCCTGGTGGCCGGCCAGCTCGTCGTCGATGCGATGAACTACTGGCCCCCCATCGACGGCGTTCAGGAGATGTTCGAAGATCGCCGGTACGGCAGCAGCGAGATCGTTGCGCACCGGCTGGCCCGGTCGACAGTCGTCAAGACCCTCAACCACATCGGCTACCACGAGCTTGACGACCAGCGCCGGCCCGTCGGCTCGCCGCGACGCCGCGCGCTCGGCGTGGCCAGTGACGATCCCGGCGCCCTTAACGTCGTGGCCGAGTTCATCGAGCGCATTGGTTACGACGCCGTCCGGCTGCCCAGCCTGGGCGCGGGCCGCCTTCTCGAACCTGGCGGCCCCGTGTTCGGTGCATCGCTGACCCGGACCGAGTTCGAGCTATCGGTGCACGCCGAAGCCGTATAGAACAGCCCTCGTTCACTCAGACTCACACCACAGAGAAAGGCTCGACGTGACAACAGCACCGTCAGATACCGCAGCAGCCTCCGCGGGCGAGCCTGCCCAGTTCCCGCTTGTCCTCGGCCTGGACACCTTCGGTGACGTCACTCACGATCAGGACGACCGCCCGCTGTCGCATGCCCAGACGATCCGCAACGTCGTCGAGCAAGGCGTGCTTGCCGACCAGGTGGGCGCGGATTTCTTCGGGATCGGCGAGCACCACACCGATGATTTCCCGATGCCGGCCGCCGACGTGGTGCTCAGCGCGATCGCCGCGCGCACGACCCGTATCCGCCTCGGATCGGCAGTCACCGTGTTGAGCTCCGACGATCCGGTCCGGGTGTTCCAGCGCTACTCCACGCTCAACGCCATCTCCGGCGGCCGGGCCGAAGTCATCCTCGGCCGGGGTTCCAGCATCGACTCGTTCCCGCTCTTCGGTTACGACCTGGCCGACTACGAGGACCTCTTCGAAGAGAAAACCAGCCTGTTCGCCGAGCTGCTCAAAGGCGGACCGGTCACCTGGCCAGGCAAGACCCGCGCATCACTGCACGACCAGGATGTCGTGCCACACACCGAAGCCGGGCCATTCCCGGCATGGATCGGCGTCGGCGGAAGCCCGCAATCGGTCATCCGCGCCGCGCACTACGGATTCTCGCTGATGCTCGCGATCATCGGCGGATCCCCGGCGCGTTTCGCGCCCTTCTCCCAGCTGTTCCAGCAGGCCCTGGAGCGCTTCGGCCGGCCCCCGCTGCCGGTCGGCGTCCACTCGCCGGGTCATGTCGCCGTCACTGACGAAAAGGCCCGCGACGAGTTCTGGCCGCGCTACCTGGAGGTCATCCGCCATTACAGCAAGATCCGCGGCTTCGCCGTCCCGACCAAAGAGTCCTTCCTCCATGAGGTCGGGCCACACGGAGCGCTCTACGTCGGATCGCCAGAAACCGTCGCCCAGAAGATCGCGGCCAATCTCACCGCTCTCGGCGCTACCCGCTTCGACCTGAAATACGGCATGGGAGGTCTCGCGCATCAGGCCCTCATGACGAACATCGAGCTTTACGGTACGCAAGTCATCCCACGCGTCCGCGAACTCTTGGCGTGAGCGAGCCGGAGGGGCGCGGCGCCGCCTGGACTGAGGAGCGAGGGACGAGTGACGAGGGAAGGGGGCGCCTTAGAGCGCCCCGGAGCGAGCGGGAGACACCGCGTGAGCGAGCCGGAGGGGCGCGGCGCCGCCTGGACTCAGCAGCGAGGGACGAGTGACGAGGGAAGGAGACGCAGTGCAGAGGGAATGGGTGGTGGTGGTGGTTCCTTGGTCATTCCCAGCCGCCAGCCGAGGCTCAGCATGAGCGTGAAGGCCCTCTGGCTTGGTGCGAGTGTCGCACCACCAGGCCAGAAGGCCCTCACGTCGATCAACATCTACTGGGTTAGCAAACCTCGGTGGTCAGTAGATCAGCGGAGTGTCACCACGGTGACGGCGGCGGCGGCGGGACGACCGGCGGACGATCGTTGCAGGTGATCGTGTTCGGCAGTTCCCATGGAGCGAGCCAGGGTCCGGTGGTGCCGCCTCCGGTGTTGCCGCCGAGGTCCGTCAGCGAGAACTCCGAGCCGGCTGGCGTGAAGTGGAAGGACCCGCAGTTGTTAACGCCTACCGCGCCGACGTTGCGCGCCTGGACGTTCTCGAAGGACGCAGATCCGGCCGTGCGCGCGCTGACCACCGAGGTGCCTGTGCCGTCGACCTTGATGTCCTTGAAGTGGACGTTCGTGATCGAATACAGGTCCTTCACGGGGAAGTCGGAGACCAGCATGATCGCGTTATAGGTGTTGTCGAGGAAGTTGTCCCCGGCCACCTCGATGTCCGCGCTGATGCTCTTCTCGAGCGCGTAGATCCAGATGGCCCCGAGGCCGATCTTCCAGTTCAGCTCGTACGTGCCGGCCCGCACCGTGGTGTTGTTCGTGATCCACACGTGTCCGGCGAACGCCTGGGCGCCGAAGCGGGACCCGACCTGGATGCCGCTGCCCTCACGGATCGGGTCCGCGATGAGGTTGTTGGAGACCGTGTTGTCCGTACCGCCGTAGAGGGCGATACCGTTCGCTAGGACCGGCGTCTGCACGGTGTTGTGGTCGAACGTGTTGTTGGCGTCCGCGACCTTCTCCGACCACATGGCCAGGCCGTCGTCGCCCGTGTTGCGGATGAAGTTGTTCGAGGCGATCGAGTTCGTGACGCCGGTGTGGAAGTTGATGCCGTCGGCGATCTGGTCGACGATGATGTTGTTGGTGATCTTCAGGTTCGTCATCGGGCCGTCCAGCCAGATGCCCACCTTGGTGTGGTGAATGTAGAGGCCGTCGATGGTCGAGTTGCTCAGCGCCCCGCCGATGCCGTTTACCTGGTCGGTGTCGATGCGCTCGCGGACGTCACCCTC
>DASWFT010000002.1:0-15261 GCA_036394075.1 Streptosporangiaceae bacterium | reverse complement strand
GTTCGGCGGCCTCGGCCGAGTCTTCCGGTGAGGTGATCGCGACCCGGGCATCGGCGCCGGTCAGTGCCTCCGCCCAGCGTTCGGCCACGCCGACTCTGGTCGGCCGCCGGCCGCGCCGTGCTGGCAGCAGGGCCCAGCCGGACCGCGCACGATCCAGCCGCGCCCGCGCGGCGGCGTCGGACAGGGCATCGAGCGCCACCGCGAGCACCTGCGCGGGAGGCTCGCCAGCGGGCTGGGTGGCCCGGCAGAGCGCCGGCATGGCCGCAGCGAGCTCGCGCGCCCGCTGCGCGCCGGCGCCACTCAGCACGGGACGCCACCGCGCCGCGTAGCCCGCGTCCTCCGCTTCCAGGACGGGAAGGACGCGCCCCTGTCCGGCCAGGTCGGTCGCGAGCGCCGCGACCGCGGACCAGTACACCGCTGACCCGCCCGCTGTAGCGGTGACAGCCCCCGGGCCGGAGTCCGGGAGGCTCGCCCCGGTCACCTCCGGCAGGCCCGGATCCAACCCGGTCACTTCCGCCACACCCGGATCCGGCCCGGCCACCTCCGCCACACCCCGATCCGGCCCGGCCATCCCCGGCACGCCCGGAACCGGCCCAGTCATCCCCGGCACACCCGGCTCCTGCCCGGGCATCTCTGCCGACGGCACGTCCGCCGCGCCCGGCTCGGCGGGCGCGGCGAGAATGTCCAGCGCGGCCAGCAGGTCGAGCGCCGCGGCAGGCTCGAAGATCAACGCCGGGACCCGCCAGGGGGTGAGGGTGACTCGGCCCGCCCCGCCTTCCGCCTGGCCGTCCTCGCCGCCAGCAGGCCGGATCAGCTCCGGCGAGGCAAGCGGGCCGTCCGCCAGGGCAGGCAGGTACAGCGTGAGTTCGTCCTCAACAGCTTTGCGGGCCAGTGCGGGGAATGGTTCCGGCAGGCCAGCCAGCATCTCGGCGAGGACGTCCGGGGTACTGGCGAACGGGTGCGGCCTGGGCGCCCGGGACGGCCGGCGGCCCGGCGGCGGCGGGACACGGGCCGGCCGGCGCGAGTCCTCCGCCCACAGGCAGAGCGCGCCGTTCGCCCAGATCCCGTGGATCACCAGCATGTGTTACGCACTCCTCGACCCGAGCCCCGGCGGTCTTCGCCGCGCTTCCCGCCACGCTAGCAATCCGATACGTCAGCGCAGCCGGAATGAGCGTGCCGGCGGGCGGCGTTGCAGGACGGCGTGATGGTACGCGACGCCCGGCCGGGCGAACTCGCCGCGATCGGCGACCTCCGGGTCAGCGCCTACGTGGCGGAGGGCTTTCTCTCGGCTGACTCCCACTACACCGAGACGCTTCGCGGGCTCGGCCGGGCCGGCGACGGCCTGGTGCTCGCTGCCGTGCACGGCGAGCAGATCCTGGGCACAGTGATGCTGCAGCCGTGGCCGCACGCCGGGAATGTGGTCCGCACCCCCGATGAGGCCGAGATCCGCGCCCTGGCGGTGGCCCCTGGCGCGCAGGGCCGGGGAATCGGCCGCGCACTGCTCCGGGCGGTTACCGACCGCGCCCTTGGCCAGGGAGTACATCACCTGATGCTGTGCACGCAGCCCGAGATGTTCGCGGCACAACACCTGTACGCGGCGGCGGGATTCCGTCGCATCCCCGACCGCGACTGGTGCCCCGTGCCAGGGTTCCCGCTGCTGGCTTACGGCCGGGATCTGCGCACCAGCTGATGGCCCCGGCAGGACGCGTGTAGAGCGGGGCGGACGGTTCGTTATGGCTGCTGAAGGTCTTGGTTATACGGGGTAGCGGTCAGTGGTGGTCCGGCCCGCCCGCGTGGCCGTCCTGAGCGGCACCGCCCTGGCGTGGCTTGGCCTGCTTGCGGCTCTGCGCGTCCGGGGTGATCTTGTGCAACTGCTTGTTCAGCGAGCGGAACAGGAAGAACAGGGCCAGGGCCATTCCGGCTACGACAAGAAACCCGAGCGCTCCCGCCTCGCCGGTGCTGGCCGCCGAGGCGGCCACGACGAAGGTCACAGGCTCACCCTCTCCCGCACGCCGGCGAACAGATCATCCTCCGGGCGCTCCGTGTCAACAACCGACCTGGCTAGATGGTAGTCCTCGGTCGGCCAGGCCGCGCGCTGCACCTCCTGCGGGCAGGCGAACCAGGAGCTCTCCGGATCGATCTGGGTGGCGTGCGCGATCAGTGCCTGGTCGCGGATCGCGAAGAACTCGCTGCACGGCACACGGGTGGTGATGTCCAGTGGGGGCCGGCCGTCGGCCCGGTCCTGCCAGCGTTCCAGCCATTCGCCATACGGCGATTCCAGGCCCCGGCGCAGCATTTCCTCGTGCAACGCCATGAGCCGCTCCTTGTGGAACGTGGCGAAGTAGTAGAGCTTGAGCGGCTGCCAGGGATCGCCGGTGCCCGGGTAACGGTCCGGGTCGGCGGCGGCCTCGAACGCCTCGACCGAGACCTGATGGCACTTGATGTGGTCGGGGTGCGGGTACCCGCCCTCCTCGTCGTAGGTCAGCATCACGTGCGGCCGGAACTCACGGACGGCGCGGACCAGCGGATATGACGCCTCCTCCAGGCTTTTCAGCGCGAAGCAGCCATCTGGCAGCGGCGGCAGCGGGTCGCCCTCGGGCAGCCCGGAGTCGGTGAAGCCGAGGAACTCCTGGCGGACCCCCAGGATCTCCCTGGCCCGAGCCATCTCCTCGCGGCGGATGCGGGGCAGGTTCGCGCGGACCTCGGGCCGGTCCATTGCCTTGTTGAGGATGCTGCCGCGCTCGCCGCCAGTCAGGGTGCAGACCATGACATCCACACCCTCCCGCACGTACCGGGCCATGCTGGCGGCGCCCTTGCTCGACTCGTCGTCGGGGTGCGCGTGCACAGCCATCAGCCGCAGCGGCGCGGCCTGGACCTGGCTGCTACCTCTGAGACGAGGGGCCACGGAATCCGGAGCCGCGGAATCCGGAGCCACAGAATCCGGGGTCACGGAATCCGGGGCCGCGGAATCCGGAGCCGCGGAATCCGGAGCGGCGGAATCCGGAGCGGCGGAACCGGGAGCCGCGGCGGCAGTCTGGCGGCCAGTCACGTCGGCGGGCTCATTGGTCAGGGCAGACAAGCTAATCCCTTCAGCGTCATAGATGATGGGCTCTGCCGGACGCGCTACGCCGGCTCCTCACCAGGCGTTCGGCCACAGCAGCACCGACAGGCCATTCTGCTGGACAACACGCCCGGCCCGCGAGGACATTCCCGCACTTCGGCGGGGTGGGGCGCAGCTTGGGCCTACCGGAACCGCCGCAATCCCGGCATGCTGACCACTAACCGAGACGGTTGACTGACGCGACGTACTTGCGGAGCCTTGTTAGCCTAAAGGATTACCCCGAGGAGACGCGCAGCGCTCCAGCGGACGTCCGCGTTCCGCACTGCACGCAAGGAGTTCCCGTGACTGAGACTCGCAATGACAGCGTTAACTGGCTGACTCAGGAGGCGTACGACCGGCTCAAGTCTGAGCTGGACTACCTCTCGGGCCCCGGGCGGGTCGAGATCGCGAAGAAGATCGAGGCCGCCAGGGACGAGGGTGACCTGAAGGAGAACGGCGGCTACCACGCCGCCAAGGACGAGCAGGGCCAGCGGGAGGGCCGGATCAACCAGCTCACCCACATCATCCAGAACGCCCACGTCGGGGAGCCGCCGCGGACTGACGGGGTCGTGGGTCCTGGCATGACCGTGACGGTCCGGTTCGACAGCGACGACGATGAGGTCACGTTCCTGCTGGCCTCCCGGGAGGAGAGCGGCTCGCCCATCGACGTCTACTCCCCCCGCTCACCGCTGGGCAGCGCCATCTCAGGCAAGAAGGTCGGCGAGACGGCCACCTATACCCTGCCTAACGGGCGCGCCGCGACGGTCGAGATCCTTGAGGCGGTCCCCTACGGGGGAATCTAACCTGGCGGGCCCGCTGGCGGCCGGACCATGCCGCCCGGCGTACCGGCCCCGCCCGGGCCATCGGGCCGCGCCCCGGGCCATCGGGCCGCGCCCCGGGCCATCGGGTCGTGCCCGGGCCATCGGGCCCTGTCGCACTAATTTCATGATCACGGAGGATTCCCGGCTCCGCGGAGCCGGCAATCCTCCGTGATCATGGTTTGGCGTGCCGTGACGAGGGTGCCGTGACGAGGTGGCACCCCGGGCTTTCGCCGCCGGGCACCGTCAGCCGACCAGTTCGGCCGCTGGCTGCTCCGCGGCTGGTGCCCGGCCGCGCAGCGGGACCTCCTTGATGAACCAGGCCAGCGCGAAGGCGAGCAGCATCCCCGGGAGCGCCCAGAGGAACACCCCCTGGACCGCGTGCGTGATGGCGTAGAACACGTCGTGGCGGACCGCAGCGGGCAGCGCCTTCACCGTGGCCGGGTTGAACTGGCCGCCGCCCGTGGCGAGGTGCACGCCGGGCGATACTGAGGTGAGCGCCTCCTGGAGGCGCCGGGCGAAGACGGCGCCGAAGGCTGACACCCCGATCGACCCGCCGATCTGCTGGAAGAACAGCCGCGAACTGCTGGCCACCCCGATGTCGCGGGGCTGCACGCTGTTCTGCGCCAGCAGGGTGGTCATCTGCATCAGGAATCCCATGCCGAGGCCGAGCACGACCATGTAAAGCCCCGAGGTGACCCGGCTGGTGTTCACGCCGAGCAGCGACAGCAGGTACATGCCCACGGCCATGCCCCCGGCACCGAGAATGGGCAGCGCCTTGTACCGGCCGGTGCGCGTCGTGATCTGGCCGGCGATCAGCGAAGTGATCATCACGCCGACCATCATCGGCGTGAGCAGCAGGCCGCTGATGGTCGCCGACGCCCCCTGCACGGTCTGCTGGTAGAGCGGCAGGAACGTGATCGCCCCGAACATGGCCAGCCCGGCCAGGAAGCTCAGCGAGGTGACCAGCGTGAAGTTGCGGTTACGGAATATGTGCAGCGGCAGGATCGGCTCCTCCGCCCGCGCCTCCACCCTGAGGAAAGCGATGAGGGCCACGACGGCCAGCGCACCGAGGCCGACGATCTGCGGCGAGCGCCACGCATACTCGGTGCCGCCCCACGTCGAGACCAGCACGATCGCGGTCGTCCCCACGGCCAGGATGACCGCGCCCAGGTAGTCCACCCGGTGCTCGACCCGGCGCTTCGGCAGGCGGAGGGTCGCGGCCAGGTAGGCCAGGGCGGCGCCGCCGATCGGCAGGTTGATGTAGAAGATCCAGCGCCACGAGAAGCTGTCGGTGATGAAGCCGCCGAGCAGCGGTCCGCCGATCGTGGCGATCATCATCACGGCCATGATGTAGCCTATGTACTGGCCACGCTCCCGGGGTGATACCAGGTCCCCGATGATCGCGATGGCGCTGACCATGAGACCGCCCGCGCCGAGCCCCTGGACCGCACGGAACGCGATGAGCTCGGCCATCGTCTGCGACAGGCCCGCCAGAGCGGATCCGACCAGAAATACCACGATCGCGGCCATGAACAGCTTTTTGCGGCCGTACATGTCGCCGAGCTTCCCGTACAGCGGGGTGGTGATGGTGGAGGCGAGCACGTAGGCGGTGACCACCCAGGACAGGTGGGCGACCCCGCCGAGGCTGCCCACGATGCGCGGCAGCGCGGTGCCGACGATCAGCTGATCAAGCATGGCGAGCATGATCGCCAGCAACAGCCCAGGGAGCACAACGAGGATCTCCCGCCGCATGCCGATGCTCGCGTCCGGGGTCCCAGCCCTCGAAGCGTCCGGCGCCGATGGGGCCTGTGCGTCTGCCATGCTGGGCTCCTGTGGGTATGGCTGCCTGCCCGCCGCCCGTTCATGGCAACTTACTTGCCGACCGGCTAGCATAGGCGCAGGAGCCAGATTAAGATGCCAGCTAACCGGCCGTCAAGTAGGTTCAGCCGGCCGAGGCGAGGCGAGATGCGGTACCACGATGGACCAGGCGATGCGTGACGCCGCGGGGGCGGCCAGCCGGCCGGCCGCCGCCGGGCAGCCGCGCGCACCGGGCGGAGAAACGCCACACCCGCGCGGTGACACCAGGGAGCGGATCCAGGCCGTGGCGCTGGAACTCTTCGCCGAGCAGGGCTACGAGAAGACCTCGCTGCGCGAGATTGCCGAACGGCTCGGGGTCACCAAAGCGGCCTTGTACTACCACTTCAAGTCCAAGGAAGACATCGTCAGCAGCCTGGTCGAGGACTACTTCGGCCAGATCGACGCGCTTATCGAATGGGGCCGGAGCCAGCCGAGGACGGCCGAGGTACGTGGTGCCGTGCTGAACCGGTATTTCGGCATTGTCGAAGACGGCAGCGAAGTCTTCCGGATGATGCAGCAGAACCAGGCCGCGCTCAGCGCCCTCGCGGCCGCCAAGCACCGCAGCGAGCTGTTCCGGGAGCGGATGGACGGGCTGGTCGGGATACTCAGTGAGCCGGGCGCTCCACTGGCCGGGCAGGTCCGCGCGGCCGTGGCCCTGGCCAGCGTGAGCTTCGGCTGCATGTTCTTTGCCGACCGTGTCCGCGACCCGGCCGAGTTGCGCGAGGTCGTACTGGGCATCGCCTTCGAGCTGGCTGCCGCCCAGGCTCCCGCGGAGGCCCCCGCCCGCGCTGCCGTGCAGCCGGTCAGCTGAAGATGAGGGTGTAGCCGGCCTGGCGAAGCTGGCGGATCACCTCGTCGCAGTGCCCGGGCCCGCGGGTTTCCACCTGCAGCAACACCTCCACCTCGTCCACCCGCACCCGCGCGGTGACCCGCTCGTGGACCACGTCGAGGACGTTGGCACCGAGGTTCGCGACCTCGCGGAGCAGGGTCGCGAGCGCGCCGGGGCGATCGGGAATCCGGCAGCGCAAGGCCAGGTAGCGGCCAGCCGCTGACAGGCCGTGCCGCAGTACCTTGGACAGCAGCAGCGGGTCGATGTTGCCCCCGGAGAGCACCGCCACCACCGGTGGTTCGAACACGCCCGGGTGCTCAAGCAGCGCCGCGACGCCCGCTGCCCCGGCCGGCTCCACGACCTGCTTGGCGCGCTCCAGGCAGAGGAGCAGCGCGCGGGACAGCATCTCCTCGGAAACGGTCACCACCCGGTCGGCCAACGCGGCCATGATGGCGAAGGTGATCTCGCCCGGCCGGCCGACCGCGATGCCGTCGGCCATGGTCGGCGCGGGGTCCACCCGCATTGGATGCCCCGCGGCCAGCGAGGCGGGGAACGGCGCGACCGCCTCGGCCTGCACCCCCACCACGCGGATAGCCGGATCGGCCCCCTGCACCGCTACGGCGATGCCGGCCGCGAGGCCGCCGCCGCCCACCGGGACGGCGATCGTCCGTACCTCGGCGCACTGCTCCATGATCTCCAGGCCGACTGTGCCCTGGCCGGCCACCGCATCGGGGTGGTCGAACGGGTGGATGAAGACCGCACCGTGCTCGTTGGCGTAGGCGTGCGCCTCGGTCAGCGCGTCGTCCACCGTCTGCCCGTGCAAGATGATGTCGGCCCCGTAGCCCTTGGTGGCCTCGATCTTGGGCAGCGGCGCGCCCTCCGGCATGATCACGGTCGCCTTGGCGCCGAGCAGGGCCGCGGCGAAAGCCACCCCCTGGGCGTGGTTGCCCGCGCTCGCCGCCACCACGCCGCGGGCTCGCTCGGCGTCGGTGAGCCTGGCGATCCGCAGGTAAGCGCCGCGCGCCTTGAACGACCCGGTCCGCTGCAGGTTCTCGCATTTGAGGAAGACAGGCCCACCGAGCCGGTCGGATAGCACGCGGGAGCGCAGCATCGGAGTGGGCGCCAGGACCCCGCGGAGCACTTCGCGGGCGGCGGCCACGTCATCGGGCCCGACCAGGGAGGACGCCATCGTCATGCCTAGTGGTCTATCAGAGGAGTCCTCTTTGGCTGCACGTCGCCCAGGCAGGCGCCTCGCGGCGTTGTCGTCGTCGCCAATAGCTCCGCTATTGGCTCCTCCTCCGCCTTGCGATGCACCCACCTGGCCGCCGTTCGCTCAAAGGACCCCTCTGACAGACCACTAGCAGTCTCGCACCTGCTGAGTCATTCTCCAGCCCAGTAGCGGTCGGCGGCGAACAGCAGCGCGGCGGCGCCGACCAGCCCGGCGCTCTGCCCGAGCGCCGCAGGCACCACGACGACCTCCCGCGCGAAATCAAGACCCACATGCACGCGCAACGATTCTTCCAGCGGATCAAGCAGCAACGACCCAGCCTGGGCCAGCCCGCCCCCCACCGCGACCACCTCGAGGTCGCAGAGGTGAGTGGCGGAGGCGATGGCGATGCCGAGGGCCCGGCCCGCCCGGCGCATCGCGGCCAGCCCGACCGGATGGCCTTGCGCCGCGTCATCCGCGAGGTCCTTGGCGGTCACGTCCACTTGGCCGGGCCGCCAGCCCTCGGCCTGGGCCCACGCGGCCAGCGCGGGCCCGCGGGCGATCGCCTCGACACAGCCGCGCCCGCCGCACACGCACGGCGGGCCGTCCGGGTCCACCACCACGTGACCGATGTGGCCGGCGTTGCCCGTCGCCCCGTTGATGAGCCTGCCGTCCAGCACCAAGCCGCCCCCGACGCCAGTGGAGACCACCATGCCGAGCATCGTGCGCCGTCCACGGCCGGCTCCCCGCCAGTGTTCGCCGGCGGCCACACAGATCGCGTCGTTGTGCAGCCGGACCGGCAGGCCGGGGAACCGCTTCTCGAGCCGTCCACGGAGCGGGAAGGCACGCCAGGCCGGGATGTTCAGCGGGGAAACGTTCCCGGCCGGCCACTCCATCGGCCCACCGCAGCCGCATCCGACCCCGGCCAGCCCCTCGGGCGCCTCGACGTGGCCCTCCGCGATGACCCGGCTGATCAGCGAGTCCAGCGTGCGCCACAGTTGCTCGGCGTCCAGCCGGGGGGTGGGGATCTGCGCCCAGGTCAGCAGCCGCCCGTCGGGCTCGACGAGCCCAACCGCGATCTTGGTCCCCCCGATATCGATGGCCAGCGCAGGATCTTTTGTTCCCATGCCCCTCATCTCCTGTCAGCGGTCGATACGGGCCGGCCTGACCTGGGCAATGTGCGAACCCGGCCGGCCTACACATACTGTCGAATGGTGCAGCTACACAACCAGAGCCACCCCGCAGCCGACCCGTCGCCCCGTCCCGCCGTAGCCACGCTGGGAGAACTCAGGGCCAGCGGCCAGTCGTTCATGACGGTCAAAGAAGAGATTCGCCAGAACCTGCTGGCCAGGATGCGGGCCGGCGAGGACCGGTTCCCCGGGATCGTCGGCTTCGGCCAGACCGTGCTCCCGCACCTGGAACGGGCACTCCTCGCCGGGCACGACACGATCCTGCTCGGTGAGCGGGGCCAGGGCAAGACGCGGCTCATCCGCACCCTGCCCACGCTGCTCGACGAATGGACGCCGACGGTAGCGGGTTGCGAGATCAACGACCATCCCTACCAGCCCGCCTGCGCGCGCTGCCGCCGCCTCGCCGCAGAACTGGGCGACGACCTGCCCGTGACCTGGCGGCACCGCAGCGAGCGCTACGGCGAGAAGCTGGCTACGCCGGACACCAGTGTGGGCGACCTGATCGGCGACATCGACCCGGTGAAAGTTGCCGAAGGGCGGACCCTCGGGGACCCGGAGACCATCCACTTCGGGCTGGTGCCACGGACCAACCGGGGTGTCTTCTGCCTCAACGAACTTCCAGACCTGGCCGAACGTATCCAGGTGGCGTTGCTCAACGTCCTGGAGGAACGGGACATCGGGGTACGCGGATACGCCCTTCGCCTGCCGCTCGACCTGGTTCTGGTGGCGAGCGCGAACCCCGAGGACTACACGAACCGGGGCCGCATCATCACCCCGCTGAAGGACAGGTTCGGCGCCGAGATCCGCACTCACTACCCGGTGTCCCTGGAAGACGAGATCGCGCTGACCAAGCAGGAGTCACTGATCTGGTGGAACGGCGCCGACCCGGGGGCGGCCCTGCCCGAGCACCTGATAGAGATCATCGCCCGGTTCACCCGGCTGGTCCGCGCCTCACCGGCGGTTGACTCGCGTTCCGGAGTATCGGCCCGGTTCGCGATCGCTGCCGCCGAGTCCGCCGCGGCCTCCGCGCTGCGCCGGGCTGCCCTCACCGGGGAGACGCAGCCGGTGGCCCGGATCTGCGACCTGCCGACCACGGTGAGCACGCTCCGCGGCAAGGTCGAATTCGAGGTCAGCGAGGAGGGCCGGGAGCAGGAAGTCCTTGAGCACCTGCTGCGCCGCGCGGTGGCCGAGACCTTCCGCGCCAGGCTGGGCAGCGCCGACCTGACCGGCCTGCTCGCCACCTTCGAAGGCGGCGGCAGCGTCGAGTCCGGCGACCTGGTGCCCGCCGCCGACCTGCTTCAGCGGATCGGGGAGGTGCCGGGCCTGGCCCGGATCATGGGACGGCTCGGCATGGACGGCGGCGATGAGTCGTTCGGGCATGCCGCCGCGGCGCTGGAGTTCGCCCTCGAGGGGCTGTACCTGATGCGGCGGCTGTCCAAGGACGCCATCGACGGCGGCGCCATCTACCGGACCTGAGGACCGCGCCAAAGGGGCGCGGCGCCGCCTGGACTGAGGAGAGACGAGCGAGGAACGAGCGAGGAACGACGAGGGAAGGCGGCGCGTAAAGCGCCCCGGAGGCGCAAAGGAAGCACAGATGAGCGGTTACCGGTACGGCGAGTACCACGACGGGCCGGACCCGCTGGCCCCGCCGTACGACGCTCGCGGCGCGCTTGACGAGCTGGGCGACGCGGTGCTGGCGGGCGCGGACCCGGCGAGCGCGCTCCGTGACCTGCTGCGCCGAGGGCTGTCGGGCCGCCACGGCCTGGACGACATGCTGCGGCGGGTGCGTGACCGGCAGCAGGAGGTGCGCAACCGGGGCCGGCTCGACGGGATTCTTGACCAGGCGCGCGCGCTGCTCGACACGGCCATCGGGCAGGAGCGCGCGGAACTCTTCCCCGACCCCAGCGACGAAGCCAGGCTGCGCGAGGCGGAACTCGACTCGCTGCCATCGGACGCGGCGCAGGCTATCCGGCGGCTGGCCGACTACTCATGGCGTTCGGCGGCCGCCCGGGAGACCTTCGAGCGCCTCAAGGACCTGCTTCGCAGCGAGGTACTTGACAGCCAGTTCCGCGGCATGAAGGAAGGCCTCGAACGCCCTGACGCCGAAGCGATGCAGCGGGTCAAGGACATGCTCGCCGACCTGAACGGGATGCTGGAGGCCGACTCACGGGGCGAGCACACCCAAGAGGACTTCGACCGGTTCATGGACTCCTACCGGGACCTGTTCCCGGACGACCCGCGCAACCTGGAGGAACTGGTCGACTCGCTGGTCCGGAGGGCGTCGGCGGCGCAACGGCTGCTCGAGTCGCTCACCGAGAGCCAGCGCGATGAGCTGGCCGGGCTGATGGACCAGACGCTGCAGGACGCTGGCCTCGCCGCGGAGATGGCCCGGCTGTCCGACTTGCTGCGGGCCCGCCGGCCTGACATGGATCTTCCTGGCTGGGCCGATAACCCGATGACCGGTGACGAGCCGCTCGGCCTGGGCGACGCCACGACCGCGCTCGCCGACCTGGCCGACCTGGCCGACCTGGAGAACGCGATGCGCCAGGACTACCCGGGGGCGCGGCTCGATGACATCGACGAGAGCGCGGTCCGGCGGGCGCTCGGCCGTCAGGCGGTCGATGACATGGAGGCGCTGCGGCAGACCGAGCGTGAACTGGAGCGGCAGGGGTACCTGCAGCGGACCGGGGGCCGGCTGGAGTTGACCCCGAAGGCGGTGCGCCGGCTGGGCGAGACGGCCCTGCGCCGGGTCTTCGCCGAGCTTCCCGAGGGTGGTTACGGGGACCACGAGCAGCGTGACGTGGGGCAGGCCGGCGAGTACACCGGGGCCACGCGGCCCTGGGAGTTCGGTGACGAGCAGGCGATCGACGCCCCGGCCACGGTCCGCAACGCGCTGCTGCGCGATCCGGGAGCGCTCCGTAAGCAACCACCGGGTAAGCAACCACCGGCCCGCCAGCGGCCGGCGGCCAGCGTCGGCGTGGCGCCGAGCGGCCAGGGCGCGGTGCGGCTCTCGGCCGCCGACTTCGAGGTGGGCGAGACGCAGCGGCGGGCCGCGGCCGCCGTGTGCCTGCTCGTCGACCTGTCCTACTCGATGCACCTGCGCGGCGCCTGGGGGGCGGCGAAGCAGACGGCGCTGGCGCTGCACGCACTGGTGCGCAGCAGATTCCCGCAGGACTCGATCCAGGTGATCGGCTTCTCCAACTACGCACGGGAACTGCGTGAGACCGACCTCGCGGCGCTCGGCTGGGACATGGTTCAGGGCACCAACCTGCACCACGCGCTGGTGCTGGCCGGGCGGTATCTCGACCGGCGCCCCGAGCACGATCCGGTGGTGCTGATCGTGACCGATGGCGAGCCCACTGCCCACCTCCGGCGGGACGGGCAGGCCTCGTTCTACTGGCCCCCCGCGCCGGAGACGCTGGAACTCACCCTCGCCGAGGTGGACAAGATGACCCGCAGGCGCGCCAGGCTCAACGTCTTCATGCTCGCCGAGGACGAGCGCCTGTCTGTCTTCGTCGACGAAGTGGCGAGGCGGAACGGCGGCCGGGTGCTCCGCGCGATGCCGGAGCGCCTCGGTGAGTTCGTAGTGAGGGACTTCCTGCGGGCCAGGCGGACGAGCAGGGGATAGATTTTCCTCTAAGCCTTTTCCGACCCGGCCCCAGCCTCGGGCCCCGCGTAGTAACGTTCCGCCGTCAAAGGCCGGTAAGCGGGCCATGTGGGTGCAACAGGACAAGGGCCTGCAAATCTCCAAGGAGGACCGAAGTGAGTTCTGAAACCCGACCAAGCACGAGATCGTCGAGCAACCGCCCTCTACAGCTGATTCTGGCGGTAGTCGGGCTTGCTGCCCTGGTCGTCGGCGTCATCTACCTGTTCTTCAGCCACGGCCACCACAACCTGCGCGGTGCGACCGCGCTCATCGTGGCTGTGATACTGCTCGTGCTGGCCTGGTGGGTCGGCCGCAGCAAGTCACGCAGCGCGTCGTCCGGCTGAAAACCGACGGCCTGCGACTTAGGGCGTGTCGCGCGGGATGCCGCAGCCTCGGGCCCCGCGTAGTAATGTTCCGCCGTCAAAGATCGGTAAGCGGGCCGTGCGGGTGGCAACAGGACAAGGGCCTGCATATCTCTTAGGAGGACCAAGTGAGTTCTGTTACCCAGTCAGGCACGAGATCATCCAACAAGGGCCTCGCCGTGGTTCTCGCGATCCTCGGCGTCCTCGCTATCGTCGTCGCGATCATCTACTGGACCGTGGCCGCCGGGTCGCTGCCCAGCATCTTGGGCCACATCAACGGATCGACCGGCCACCACGCGCTGCGCGCGGCGACGTCGGCCGTCGTGGGCGTGATACTGCTCGGGCTGGCCTGGTGGGTCGGCCGCAGCAAGTCACGCAGCGCGTCGTCCGGCTGAAACTGACGGCCTGCGACTTAAGGCGAGCGGGCGAACGCCGGGCCTGTCGCGCGGGGAGCCGCGCTACAGGCCCGGCGGCATCCAGGGCCCGTCTCGCAGATCTTCAGCCTGCTGCACGCCCGCCGGATCCCGAAACAAGCCCTACTGATCCGTCAAAGGACCCCCCTGACCGACCACTAGGATCGGCCCATGTCCTTCACTGACCGGCTGCTCCTCTGGTTCCACATTGGGTTCGTGATCTTCACCATTGGCCCGGTCACTATCGCGACATTGTCGACACCGCGCTACATCAGGACCCGCAACGTGGTCGTGCTCCGTTATCTCGCCCGGATGACCAGGATCTTCGGCGCCGGCTCGCTTGGCGTGCTGCTCTTCGGGATCATCGCGGGCCAGTCCCTGCACGACATGACCAAAGCGTGGGTGACGGTGTCGATGACGCTGTTCGTGGTCGCGCTGGTCATTCTCCTGTTGATCATGCGGGACCAGCACCGGGCCATCGTTGCGCTGGAAGGGGTGGAAATCCCTGTTATCAGCACCGCGGCCGGCCAGCCGGCCGCGCCGGACCCCACCGGAGCCGGGGACGATGAGCCTGGCCCCCCGGAGCCGCCCAGCCCGCCGCACGAACAAGGCGCCGCCCTGGCTACCGTGGAACGGGGCCGGATCGCCTCCCTGTCCGGCGTGGTCAGCCTCATCTGGCTGGCCATCCTGGTGCTCATGGTGTGGAACGCCTGAGTTGCGTCCCGGTTAGCCCCGTGCTTGTCAACCCATCGCCTGGCGCAGGTCCTCAAGCAAGTCGTCACAGGATTCGATGCCGACCGAAAGCCTGATCAGGTCGGGTGGCACGGCCAGCGGCGAACCCGCCGCCGAAGCGTGCGTCATCCGGCCCGGGTGCTCGATGAGCGACTCCACTCCCCCGAGCGACTCGCCGAGCGTGAACAGCCTGGTCCGCTCGCAGACCTGAAGAGCCGCATGCTCACCGCCGCGCAGCCGGCAGGACACCATCCCGCCGAAGTCGCGCATCTGCTTGGCCGCGATGTCATGGCCGGGATGGGCGGGCAGTCCCGGATAGAACACCTCCGCCACTGCTGGGTGCGCGGCCAGCATGCCCGCCACCCGCGACGCGTTCTGGCAGTGCCTGTCCATCCGCGGCGCCAGTGTCCTGATGCCGCGCAGGGTCAGCCAGGCGTCGAACGGCCCGGCCACCGCGCCCGTGGCGTTCTGCAGGAAGCCGAGCCGCTCGCCCAGTTGGCTGTCCGGCACGACCAGCGCACCGCCCAGCACGTCGGAATGGCCACCGAGGTACTTGGTGGTGGAGTGGACGACGGCGTCGGCACCGAGCGCGATCGGCTGTTGCAGGTAGGGCGAGGCGAACGTGTTGTCCACCACCAGCAGCGCGCCCGCCTCGTGCGCGATCTCCGCGAGCGCGGTGATGTCCGCGATGGAGAGCAGGGGGTTGGTCGGCGTCTCGGTCCAGAGCACGCGGGCCGGCCGCTCCGCGAGGGCATCCCGCACGGCCCGGATGTCCGACAGCCGTACCGCGCGGTAGCTGATGCCCCAGTCCGCCAGCACCCGGGCCAGCAGACGGTACGTGCCGCCGTAGGCATCGTCGGGGATGAGCACGTGATCGCCGGGGCGGCAGACCGTGCGGAGCAGGCAGTCCTCGGCCGCCATCCCGGAAGCGAAGGCGAGCCCGCGCGTCCCGCCCTCCAGCGCGGTGAGACACTCCTCGAGCGCCGTGCGGGTCGGGTTCGCGGTCCGCGAGTACTCGTAGCCGCCGCGCGGCCCGCCCACCCCGTCCTGCTTATACGTGGACACCTGGTAGATAGGCGGGACCACCGCGCCGGTCAGCGGGTC
>DASWFT010000001.1:0-10322 GCA_036394075.1 Streptosporangiaceae bacterium | reverse complement strand
GCCGCCGAGCGCGGCGTGAAATGTAACCAAGGGGCTGCGCTGACCGCGGAACGCGGGGCCGGCTCAGGCGGACTCGCGCACGACCAGTTCGGTGTCCAGGACGACGTGGGTGGGCTCCTGGCCGGCCCGGGCGATCAGGGCCAGCAGTTCGCTGGCCAGCCGGGCGCCCATCGCCTCGACGGGCTGCCGGACGGTGGTCAGCTTCGGGTCGGTGTGCTGTGCCAGCGGCGAGTCCTCGAAGCCGATGACGGCCACGTCCTCGGGCACCCGGCGCCCGGTCCGGCGCAATGCCCGTAGTGCCCCCGCGGCCATCAGGTCGGACGCGACGAACACGGCGTCGATCTTGGGACGCCGGTCGAGCAGCCGGTACAGCCCATGCTCGGCTGAGACGCGGCCGAAGTCGCCGAAGACGATCAGGCCGGGGTCGGTGAGCCCGGCGTCGGCCATGGCCGTGCGGTAGCCGCGGAGCCGGTCCACGCCCGGCGCCATGTCGGGCGGCCGGCGACCGTGGCCACCGTCTCGCGGCCGTTCTTCAGCAGGTACAGAACGGCCATCTTGGCCCCGCCGACGTTGTCCGCGTCCACGTAGGAGAACTCGTCGCCATCGTCGTCGCCGAACGGGCGGCCGACCAGCACTACGGGGATGCCCAGGCTGTGCAGGTCGAACGGGCGCCCGCCGTGCATGCTGGCGAGTACCGCGCCGTCCACGTGCCCGCTGCGCAGGTACCTGGACGCGGTCTGGTAGTCGCATGGCGAGTGCACGGTGAGCAGCACAAGCTGGATGTCGCAGGAGGCCAGTTCCCGGCTGACGCTCCTGAGCATCAGCGGGAAGAACGGCTCCGAGAACACCCGGGCGTTGTCCTCACACACCACGAAGGCGATCGAGCCGACCCGCCGCGATCCCGACGACCTGGCGGCGCGGTTGCGGACGTAGCCAAGCTGGGCGATCGCGTCCTCGACCTCCTGGCGCGTTTCGGGGCGCACCCGGGCGGATCCAGTCAATACTCGCGAAGCGGTCGCCGGAGACACTCCCGCCTGCCGGGCGACGTCTGCCAGCCTGGGTCTCGGCTTAGTTTGCGTGCCCGACACCCTAGCCTCCTAGCCAGCCATGCCCATCGGCGGTATCGGCCCACGAGCCATTCGGGGCCGGCCTGGTGCCTGCACCGCCAAACGGGGAATTGTGTCCGGAGTGTTACTTTACAGAAACACCCTGATGAATATTCATGCGGAATCCGCCGCCCTGTCAAGGCTCTTTGGCGAGCCAATCCTGGGGCAGGAGGCTACGACGACTCCCAATCCCCCGGCAGCGGGTCAGCGATGAAAGTTTCATGGCCTCGCCACCGGCGGGAATTGCGGTGCAAGACTCGGCCAGGCGTACCAGCGGGGCTCAGCCAGGCGGGGCGGCTGAACTCAGGTGGCCGCCACGATATCGATGACGAAGACCAGAGTGTCATGACTGCCCACAGCGGGAGCGTGGCCGGCGTGGCCATAGCCGAGCGCGGGCGGGATGACGAGGAGCACGCGGCTGCCCACGGGCAGGCCGCCGAGGCCGTTGTCCCACCCGGGCAGGACCTGGCCGGCTCCAAGCAGGAACGATTCGGGGAAGCCGCGGGCCCAGCTCGACTCGAACACCGTGCCGGTGCGCCAGACCACGCCGATGTCCTGCGCGACGACGGTCTGCCCGGCCTGGATCGGCTGCCCATGGCCACGGATCAGTACCCGCGTGACCAGTTTCGCTGGCGGGGCTGCCTTGGCCGGCACAGTGATCTTCGGGCCGTGCGCTCCACGACACGCCAGGCAGGCCCGGACCCGGGCGGTAGGGGATCACGGTGCCGGCGGCATGCGCGGTCTCCTGCAGGCGGCTAAGCACGTCGAAGACAAAGACGAGCGTGTCGCTGCCCATGATGTTCGCCTGGGGATCGCCCTTCGGCCCGAAGGCGTCCTTGGGTGGCACTACCATCAGCACCCTGCTGCCGGTCCGCTGGCCGGCCAGGCTGCGCCAGGCGGCGATGGCGGATCGCAGCGGAAGGCCCTGCGGCGCGTGGTTGGTGTAACTGTCCACGACTTCGCGGTTCCCCGCCCACACCTTCCCCTGGACGTTGAAGAGCACGTAGTCGTGCGGCCGGACAACGGGGCCGTGCCCCTGGATGAGAGTCCGCACGACCAGCTGGCCAGGGGGGGTGCCGTTCGGCATGGTTATCACCGGATCTGTGCCGAACGTGCCTGTGACTGCGGGCACGGCCGGCGGGGGCGGGCTGTTGCCGTTGCCGCAGCCCGCGGCGGACGCCGCCGCGAGCAGCACCATCGCTACCAAGAAGCGGCGCATCGTGCGCATTGTCGTCCTCCATATATGGGGCATTCGTGCGCGGGGCGCGCGCCCGGCAGTGGGCGCGCGCCCCGCGGTCAGGCTGGCGTCAGAAGCCCGCAGGCGGCTGCACGCTGGGGAACAGCTGCGCGAAGACGTCGAACGCGGTGGCGACTTCCACCTCGGTCCAGAGCCGGTGGTAGTTGAAGACCGGCGCGGCGCCGCCGTTCAGGTAGGCCTGGACCTTGGGCCACTGAGGATCGCTCGTGTACCACGGCCGGATGGACAGGAAGGTGTTGGTGGACGAGCTGAGGGCCACCCCGCCGGGGTAGTGTCCGGTCCAGCCCGGTGGGATGTACACGCCTTCGTAGTTCGTCGTGTTGTAGGCGACGGTGAAGTTCTTGTAGTCGGTCCGGGTCTCCGGGCTGGAGTAGCCCAGCGCGTCGCCGTTGAACTTGTGGATGACATCGATGATGTTCTGCGCGGCGGTCTCGACCGCCGTGTTACCGGACTTGGCCGCGTAGTACTCGTACACCTTGGCCAGTGAAGCGGCGACGCCGATATCGCCGGAGCAGCCGTTCGACACCGACACATGCAGCCCGGTGTTCGCGGGCGGCGGGGTCGATCCCGAGGTGTAGTTCGCGTTCGGCTGGCCGGTCCAGTTGAGCTGGCCGGGCAGGCAGATCGCCCCGGTGGTCGTGTTCACCGTGGCCACCGACTGCGCCCAGGCGA
Source organism: Streptosporangiaceae bacterium (assembly GCA_036394075.1). Lineage (GTDB taxonomy): Bacteria > Actinomycetota > Actinomycetes > Streptosporangiales > Streptosporangiaceae > JAWWPY01. The sequence continues at coordinate 7,286 of DASWFT010000001.1, read as the reverse complement.
TCCACTTGGCCAGGATCGCCCCGGCTTGGGTGTTGCCGGTCGTGTAGTAGTACTCCGCGACCCGTTCCATCGGCCAGGTCTGGAACCCGAACCACTGGTTGCTGGGCGGGTTCATGTACTCCGGGGTAGACGTGTAGTACATGCCGTCGAACGTGCTGATGCTGGACGCCGGCTTCGACACGTCGCCGTAGTTACCGCCCCAGTTGTTGGTTACCCCGCCCGCGATGGCGCCCTCGGCCGATTGCAGCCACTGGGTGAAGTTCAGCATCGTGGTCAGGCTGGTCGCCCAGTCGGCCTTGGCCGTCGGAGACAGCGGGATCAGGTTGGTGTCGGTGGACAGGGCCCAGGCGGCGAGCGGGTTCTGGTACCCCTGGTGGATCGACTCGCCGCTGATCCGCCAGGACCAGGCGCCGGTGCTGGCGCCGCCCCAGGCGTAGTACCAGGACATCAGGAAGGTGTCCTCGTTGGCCTTGCTGGTTCCGGCCGGACAGGCCACCGAGCCGAGCTGGCTGCACGTCGCGGTGATCTGCTTGAAGTACTTGTCGAACATCGAGTAGCGCAGGAAGTCGCCCAGCTTGGCCGCCTTCGCCAGGGTCCCGGAGACCGCTGAGGTCTTGCCCTGGGCCTTCGCGAAGGTCTCGGCCCAGTACGCGGCCTGGATCATGCGCGCGTCGGCGTCAGGTGCGTCGGTGTACTTGTACTGCGTGGCGAAGCTGCCGCCACCGTTGTTGAACAGGTCCAGGAAGCCGTTCGGCCCGCCGAACTTGAGCATGTCGCAGTCGGGCTGCGGGATCGTGTCCCAGACCGACTCCATCGGGCCGCGCTGGTAGGTGTTGATCCAGCTGGGCGTGGACGTGCCGTCCTCGCACTGGCCGAAGCCGTAGCGGTTGTCGGTGTCCATGATCCACATCGGCGCGTAGATGTTGGACGTGCCGTAGGTGGACGTGAGCTCCGCGGACAGCGGGTCGTGGCCGACCGGGACGCTGGAGTTCAGGGCGACCGGGTAGTTGTTCGGGAACGGCATGTCGGGCCCGTACTCCGCGGGGGAGGACGGGTTGTAGGTGGACTGACCGGGCTGCGCGGACGCGCCGGGGATCATGTAGGTTTCCATGTTCGTCCACGCGTTGGTGAACGCGGTCCAGTCGCCGGTCACCCGGCCGTAGTCGGCTTCCAGCCAGAGCCAGTAGCTGTAGGTCTCCGACACGGTCTCGTGACCGTAGTCAGGGGCCTCGACGAGGAGTGTCTCCACCGAGTGGTAGGGGATTCCCTTGGGGCTGAAGTAGCCATTGGCGGGGTTGACGATCTGGTTGTGGAGCGAGACGAACCAGTTGTCGTACCCGCTGCTGGCCGCCGACTCGGTCACCGCGACGGAGCCGGCGTTGTACCCGGTCGCCGCGGCGGTGAACGTCGCGTGCCCGCCGACGTCCGCGGAGTTGGTCCCCGCGGCGACGGTGACAGTCTGCGGCGTGCTCCAGTTGGCCGTGGTGAAGGTGAGCGTGCCGCCCGCCGACACGGTCAGGTCAGGGTCGGTGCTGCTGCCCGCGACCGTCACCGTGACGCTGGCCGCCGGCTGCGAGGAGAGCGCCACGGTGAACGTGCCGGTGTGGCCCTGCTGGACCGTCAGCGTCATGGGGTTGACCACGATGCTCGGGCCCTCGACCGTGATCGCGACCGGGCTGGACGTGGTGGTCTGGTTCAGGTTGTCGGTGGCGACCGCGGTCAGCGAGTAGCTGCCCGCCGGCACGTTCGTCCACTGCACGGCGTAGGGGGCCGTGGTGGAGACGCCGACCAGCGTGTTGGTGGTGGCGCTGGTGCTCTCGTAGAACGCCACCGAGCTGATGGTGCCCGTGCCGCCGGCCGTGGCGTTGGCCGCCAGCGAGATGGCCGAGCCCGGGGTGAAGATCGACCCGGCGGTCGGGCTGGTGATGGACACCGTCGGCGGTGGCTGCGCCGGGGGAGGCCCGGTGCACGTGGTGCCGTTGATGGTGAAGACGGTCGGCGCGGTGTTGGTGCCGCTGTAGCTGAAGTTGGCGCCGATCTGCGTGGAGGCGTTCGTGGCCAGGCTGCCGTTCCAGCTCGCGTTGGTCACCGTGACGTTCTTGCCGGACTGGGTCCAGTTACCGCTCCAGCCCTGGGACAGGGTCTGGTTGCCGGTGTAGGAGTAGGCCAGCGTCCAGCTGGTGATCGCCGGGCCGTTGTTCGTGATCGTGATCGCGGCCGTGAATCCGGTGTTCCACTGATTCACCGAGTAGTTGACGGTGCAGGCCGCAGTGGCGGCCGGTGCCGCTGCGTGGGGGGCTGGCAACAGGGCGCGGGCCGCCGCCTGGGCGTTGGCCGCCCCCTGGGCGGCGGTCGCTGCCTGGGCACCGGCGGCCGGCCCGGAAGTCGCCGCGGCGGCGCCCCCGGCGGTGGCCATCAGCGCGCTGGCCACGAGCGCGCCAGCAGCAAGTAAACACGACAGTATGTGGCTACGGGCCCGTGGGTGCCGTCTGCGCATCCTCATCCTCCTTGTGAGGTAGCGGCTGCGGCCCGTGCGGGCCAGCAGCCGGGACGAAGACCGGGCGCCTGCGGTGCTTGAGCGAGCGCTTCCGGATTCGGGCGCATCGTAAGTTCGCCGACGGCTCGCCGGGAAGGCAATGGTCCAGTGGCCTGGGCTTTTACTGGGCTATCGAGTGAACCTTTCACACAATGTCATTCCACGCGGTCATTCCACGCGCCGCTGTGCGCTGTCCGCCTCGGCTGCCCTGGCCTGCCGCGGGCGTCGCGGCGCCGCCCGCCGCCCGGGCGAGGGCGGCGTCCACGTCGGCCCGCACGAGATCGCCGGTGGGTCCAGGATCGGGGTTGGCATCCGGTAAGCGGCCCGGCTGAATATCTGACCCCCCGTCGCGCACGGTCAAGGTCAGCGATGGCCATTAGGCTGCTCGGTGAAACTTTCACCATCCGGTCCGGGAAACTTTCACGATTTCATGCCCGAACGGGGCTCCGCACCTGATGCCGGCGATGCCTTGCGACGTGCCTGCCGCGGGCCCTGGAATTGTCATTTACTAATGGGCCGGCGGACCCAATGCCGCAGACCCGGTAGGTATGCGACGCCGCGGCGTCCGCCGCCGGGCTGCTCAGGGGGCTTCTGCCCGGCGCTACGCGCGGCAATGACGTCGGCGCCGGAGCATGAAATTAGCACCTCTATTTTCATGACCGGACTTTTACTTGACCGGTTTAGTCACGAAAGTTATGGTCGGCTGTCGTCCGTTCATCCATCATGTGATTGCGAAGCCGGGCAACCCATGCCTGTGATCAACTGTGAGCCGGGCGGGAGGCATTTCGCGAGGCATCCGGTAGGTGCTGCTCGTCGATCTACCCGCGCAGCCGACGACGGCTGTGCCCATCCCTCATGGAGGTGTATGTCATGAGACTCCGGACGCCCGGCGCGACCGGGCGGGCCAGGAACGTGGCCAGCCTGGTGGCAGCCGCCGGGCTCGCGGCCGGTACCGCGGTGGCCATCACGTCCGGCGTGGCGACCGCCGCGCCCGCGTGCCAGGTGCAGTACTCGGTGAACCAGTGGAACACCGGGTTCACCGCGGCGATCACGATCACCAACAACGGCTCCGCCGTCACCAGCTGGACGCTGGCCTACTCCTACGCCGGCAACCAGACCCTGACCCAGGGCTGGAGCGGCAACTGGACCCAGTCCGGCCGGAACGTCACCGTCACCAACGCGGCCTGGAACGGCAGCCTGGCCACCGGCGGCTCGACGCAGATCGGCGCCAACTTCAGCTACTCGGGCACCAACACCGCCCCCACCGCCTTCACTCTCAACGGAGTGGCCTGCAACGGCGCCGGCCCGCCGCCGCCGACCACCCCTCCGCCGACCACACCTCCGCCGACCACCCCGCCGCCGACCACGCCTCCGCCACCTCCCCCGGGCACCGCGCCGCAGTTGCACGTGTCAGGGAACAAGCTGGTCGACGCCAACGGCACTCAGGTGGTGCTGCACGGCGTCAACCGGTCAGGCGGCGAGTACGCGTGCGTTCAGGGCAACGGGTTCTTCGACGGCCCGGTTGACCAGGCGTCGCTCAATGCGATGAAGACCTGGGGCGTGACCGCGGTCCGGGTGCCGCTGAACGAGGCGTGCCTGAACTCCGAGTCGTACGTGAACCCCGCCTTTGCGGGCGCCAACTACCTGAACGCCATCAAGGCGTACGTCAGCCTGCTGAACTCCAACGGCATGGTGGCGATCCTGGACCTGCACTGGACCGACGGCGTGTACACCGGGCCCTCGGCAGGCTGCTCGGCAGCCACCGCCACCTGCCAGAAGCCGATGCCCGACGCCGCCCAGGCGATCCCGTTCTGGACGACGATCGCCAACGCGTTCAAGGGCAACAACGCGGTCATCTTCGACCTGTTCAATGAGCCCTACGCGTCACGGGCCACCGGCAGCACAGCCAGTGGCTGGACGTGCTGGAAGAACGGCGGGACCTGCCCGGGCATCGGCTACCAGGTGGCCGGCATGCAGTCCATGGTCAACGCCGTCCGCTCCGCCGGCGCGAACAACGTCCTCATGCTCGGCGGCGAGGAGTACTCCAACGACCTCGGCTCGTGGCTGGCCAACGAGCCGACCGACCCCGCCCACAACCTGGTCGCGTCCTTCCACGACTACAACTTCAACTCGTGCATCAACCAGTCCTGCTGGGGCACCACGGTCGCGTCGGTGATCGCGTCCGTCCCAGTGATCGCCGGGGAGATCGGCGAGAACGACTGCGCGTCCGGATTCATCAACCAGCTGATGAGCTTCCTGGACTCCCAGCACACCAGCTACCTGGCCTGGGCCTGGAACGCTGACTTCAACTGCAACACCGGACCCGGACTGATCACCGACTACACCGGCACACCCACCAACTATGGCGCGGGTTACAAGGCCCACCTGCTGGCCAACGGATTCTGAGCAGGCCTCCGATCGTGGCGGGCTCCCGAATGTGCTGCGGGAGCCCGCCACAGCCATGTGTCCGCGCCGGGATTCCTGTCGCGGGTCCCGCCGAGCCCCGGTGGCCGCGCCGGGCGAAAGTTACACATCAGCGGCGGCGGAACGTTCGGGCAAATCGGTCTTGTCCTGCGACAACGCCGGCCTCCCCGGGGCGCCGTGGCGGCCGTCTTGCCGGCCTGCCGGCGCGCACCTAACGTCCGGACCGGGACGCCGCCGACCGCTGTGGCCCGCGAGCGCCCCCCGCCCGAGGAGGTTGCAGGGATGAAGATCCCGATGCACCGTCCGGGGGGGCCTGCCCGGCCGCTGGCCCGCCTGCTCGGTGCCTGCGCGCTGGCGGCGGGCGCCCTCGCGGCCGTGGCGGCGCCGCCGGCCAGCGCGGCGTCGACCTGCACGGTGGCCTACTCGGTGGTGAACAACTGGCCGGGTGGCTTCCAGGTCGGCATCACGGTCACCAACAACGGGGCGCCGATCACCAGCTGGACGCTCGCGTTCACATTCCCCAACGCGCAGCAGATCAGCGGCGGCTGGAGCGGCACCTACACGCAAAGCGGCCAGTACGTCACGGTGGCCAGCATGAGCTACAACGGCGCGCTGGGCACCGGCGGCTCCGTCTCGCTCGGCTTCACCGGCACGGTCGGCTCGGTCAACGCCGTGCCCAGCTACTTCACGGTCAACGGATACGCATGCAACGGGGCCCCGCAGGTGCCGTCGGTCAACATCACCAGCCCCGCGTCAGGCTCGGGACTTACGCCCGGATCCAACGCGTCGATCACGGCCAACGCGAGCGAGCCGACCGCCTCGATCAGCAAGGTCGAGTTCTTCGAGGCCTCCACGCTGCCCGGCACCTCCCACACCCCGGTGCTCATCGGCACCGCGACGGCCAGCCCGTACGCCGTCACCTGGCCCAGCGTGCCCGCCGGCTACTACTCGCTGACCGCGGAGGCGTTCGACAGCGCCGGCGTCACCGGGACGTCGGCGCCGGTGGCCGTGGCGGCGGTGCCGGCCACGAGCACCGCCCCGCAACTGCACGTGTCCGGGAACCAGCTGGTGAACGCCAGCGGCACCCCGGTGGTGCTGCACGGGGTGAACCGCTCGGGCGGCGAGTTCGCCTGCGTGCAGGGCACCGGGCTGTGGAACGGCCCGATGGACCAGGCGTCGATCACCGCGATGAAGAGCTGGGGCATCACCGCGGTCCGGGTTCCGCTGAACGAGGCCTGCTGGAACGCTGAGTCGTACGTGAACTCCGCCTACGCGGGCGCCACCTACCAGAGCGCCGTCAAGGCCTACGTCAGCCTGCTGGGCGACAACGGCATCGTGGCCATCCTGGACCTGCACTGGACCGACGGGGTGTACACGGGCACCTCCTCGGGCTGCCCGTCGGCGCAGGCGACCTGCCAGAAGCCGATGCCCGACGCGGCGCAGTCGGTGCCCTTCTGGACGTCCGTGGCCACCACGTTCAAGGGCAACAACGCGGTGATCTTCGATTTGTTCAACGAGCCCTACCCGTCACGGGCCGACAACTTCAACGAGACCGAAGGCTGGCAGTGCTGGCTGTCCGGCGGCAGTTCCTGCGTCGGCATCTCCTACACCGTCGCCGGGATGCAGACCCTGGTCAGCGCGGTCCGCTCGGCCGGAGCCAACAACGTGATCATGCTGGGCGGCCTGGAGTACTCCAACGACCTGACCCAGTGGCTGGCCCACGAGCCCACCGACCCGGCCCACAACCTGGTCGCCTCGTGGCACTCCTACAACTTCAACACCTGCAAGACACAGGACTGCTGGACCAGCCAGATCGCCCCGGTGGCCGCGTCAGTGCCGATGGTCGCGGGCGAGATGGGCGAGAACGACTGCGCGGACACCTACATCAACCCGCTGATGACCTGGATGGACAGCCAGCACATCAGCTACCTGGCGTGGACCTGGAACAACTGGGACTGCTCGCAGGGCCCGGCGCTGGTCACCGACTGGGTCGGTGACCCCACCCCCTACGGCGCCGGCTACCAAGCTCACCTGGTGTCGCTCGCCGGCGGCTGACGCCGCCAGCCCCGGGCCGGTGGCTGACGCAGTCGGCCCGGGGGCCGGTGGCGCCCGGGTGGGTTAGGGCAGTTTCCAGTCGATGGGTTGCGCGCCTTGGGCTTCGAGCAGGGCGTTGGCCCGGCTGAACGGCCGGGAGCCGAAGAACCCCCGGTCGGCGGAGTTCGGGCTCGGGTGCGCCGACTCGATCAGCGGCACGCCGTCCAGCAGTGGTGCCAGGTTGCGGGCGTCGCGGCCCCACAGGATCGCGGCGAGCGGCTCCGGGCGGGCC